>DASUWN010000063.1:0-15698 GCA_036378395.1 Candidatus Dormiibacterota bacterium
CGGCGGCGACCGAGTGCGCGTCGGGGGCGGTGGGGATGTTCTCGATCCAGCGCCGCGCCTTGGCGTCGACCACCCCCAGAACCGGGCCACCGACCATGGCCGCGGCCGCGAAGTAGTAGTGGCCGAGCGAGGGGTTGTACCAGACCTCGTCGGTTCCGCCGACCTCGTCCACGCGGGCGATCACTTCGCCCGTCTTGAGGTCCATGATCAGCGACCGGGGCGCGAAGCCGGCCACGATGGCGGCCTTGCTGCAGGCGATGCAGAGCTCACCTTCGGGCCCCGTCGTCAGCCCAGCCGGCTGGCACTCGCTGACGGGGTATTCGGCGACCACGCGGCCGCTGGCGTCCACGGCCGCGATCTCCCCGGTGGCCTTGTTCCCATCGACCTCGGTCACCGGGACATAAAAGAGGCGCGTCGAGGGGTCCCACACCGGCTGGTGGAGGCCGTTGGTCGCGCGCGGGAACTCGACCCGCGCCACGATCTCGCGCGACTCGACCGCGGTGATGGTCGCGAAGGGCACCGGCTCCTGGTCGTTGGCGGCCAGCACGACGCCGTTCTCGGGATCGTAGGCGAGCTCGTCCACCCGCTTCTGGCCGCCGGTGGCGATCGTCGCCGCCAGCTGGCGCGACCCGATCTCGATCACCTTGAGCGTGCTGTCGCCGTCGCCCGCCCACACCTCCTGGCGGTCGGCCAGGACCGCCACTCCGTTGGGTCCGGAGGTGGCGCCGGTCTCGGCGGCGCCGGCGAAGCTGCCCTCAGCCAGCCCGTGCGAGTACTCCAGCCGGTCGGCGTCGATCACGGTCACCCGCGCGTTGGAGCGGTCGGCCAGGTAGTAGGCACGGCTCTGGTCGTCGACCCAGCCGATGTCGAACTTGAGGAGGGGGTTGCCCGGCAGCTCGATCGTCTTGATCCGCACGTAGCGGTTGGTCCCCATGTTCAGGCCCATCGGGTCCTCCTTTCGCCGAAGCGTGTTGGGCGCATGTGGGCGCCGCGTATCGGGGGCGGCGGGGGGTCCTCCCCCACGGAATCAGGGCAGCGGCTGGCGGTGGGCGCCGGCCGGGACGGCATCCTTAGCCGGAGCCACGGTGGGCGCCGGCTGGGCGGCGCGGGCCGCGCGCGCACGCCGGCGCCAGGGCTCGACCAGCCCGACGATGACCGCCAGCAGGATGCCGGCGACCACGAACACCTGAGCAGCACCGCCACCGCCCTGGACCTTGGCCGTGTACAGGCCGACCGCGAGGAGGGCGATCACCACGACCAGCGCCAAGGCACTGTCGCCGATGAAGAGGCCCCAGACCTCGAGGGCGGCGGCGCGGACGAAGCGCTCGAGGCCGCTCTGCCTGCGCGCGGACGCCTGGGCGGAAGGCTGGATCTTGAGGATCTGCACCAGCACCAGCGAGACGACCAGGTAGGTCGCGATCAGGAAGAGGATGGATACGTCGTCGTGCCACCAGGACACGCCCAGGCCCTCGCCCGCGAAGAAGGTGCCGAAGGCGGTCAGCATCACTCCGACCACGTACTTCATGGCGTTCTCGGGCACTCGCGTGAGCGGAGCGCGGAAGATCACGCCGACCGCCGCCACCACCACCAGCGAGACGAGCGCACCGGCCGCGGCGCTGTTGATGTCGCGCAGGCCGCCCAGGGCGATGACGATGAAGACGACCTCCAGGCCCTCCAGGAAGACGCCGTTGAACGAGGTCAGAGTGCCGACCGGGTCCAGTCCTTGCTTGACCTCGCCGCCGTGCTCGAGCAGGTATTCCTTCTCCTTCTCAAAGGCCTTGGCCTCGTCGTGGAGGGCGACCAGCCCCGCCGAACGCAGGATCGCCTTGTGCAGCCACTTGAGCCCGAAGAGGAGCAGGAAGACACCGACCACCCCCCGCGCGACGTCGATGGGGATGAACTTGGTGACCGCGACGCCGAACACCGCGACCAGCGCCACCAGCGCCACCAGCGCCAGGACGATCCCGGCGAACGCGCTCCGCCAGCCCTTGAAGAGACCGACCGCGAGCACGATGGTGAGGGCCTCGACCCACTCCACCGCCGCCGCCAGGAAGGTGACGCCGCCGACCAGTAGAACGTTCATGCTTACTCCATTGCCCCCGCCGCCGAGGCTGCGATTAGCGACTGTTTCATTGTAACCGTGAGCACATTCTACAGCCGCCGGATGATCGCTGCCCCCGCCTCCGAGGTGGACAGTGAGCCGCCCATGTCGCGTGTGCATTCGCAGGCTCGGATGGCCGCGCCCACGGCTTCGCGGACGCGTTCCGCCGCCTCCGCGAAGCCGAGGTGCTGAACCAGCAGCGCCGCCGTGAGGATGGCCGCCGCCGGGTTGGCGACACCCTGGCCGGCGATGTCGGGGGCGCTGCCGTGGACGGGTTCGAAGACGCCCTTGCTGGTGCTCGGATTGACATTCGCGGAGGGCGCCACGCCGAGGCCGCCGGCCAGGCTGGCACAGATGTCGCTGAGGATGTCGCCGAAGCAGTTCTCGGTCACCAGCACATCGAACGAGCTCGGGTTGTGGATCAGGTGCAGCGCGCAGGCGTCGATCATCAGGTGGCGAGCGCGCACCTCCGGATGGCGGGCGGCCGCCTCCCTGAAGCAGCGCTGCCAGAGGCCTCCGGCGTGCGGCATCGCGTTCCACTTGTCCGCCATCGCGACCTCGCGGCGGGCGATCCCGAACGCGTACTCGATGACCCGGCTCACGCCGGTGTAGCTGTTGTAGTGGTCCTGGATCGCCACCTCGCGCTCCGAGCCGCGGTGGAACGTGGACCCCTGACCGGAGTACAGACCCTCCGTGTTCTCGCGGACCACGATCACGTCGATGGCGCGGCGCTCGGCGTCCTTGAGGGGGCTGAGCCGGTCGTCCAAGAGTCTCGCCGGTCGGACATTGGCATAGAGGTCGAGTCCGTTCCGCAGGCGCCGCAGCACCTGCGCGCTGTAGGCGGGGTCCTCGATGCGGGGATCGCCGATCGCGCCCAGGAGGATGGCGTCGGCGGCGACGACCTGGTCGTACATTTCCTGCGGCATGGCCTGGCCACTGGCCAGGAAGCGCTCGGCGCCGGCGTCGCAGGTCTCGAATTCGAGGCCCAGCTGCAGCGCCTCGAGCACGCGCACCGCCTCCGGGATCACCTCGCGCCCGATGCCGTCACCCGGGATGACCGAGACGTGCCGGCGCTCAGCCATGCGCGAAGGTTAGCGCACCGCCTATTCGCCGGCGTGACGTGTGCTACAACGTGACTCGCCGCAACGAGTAACAGCTATGTCATCAACGAGGCTTGACGTCAGCGCCCAGTCGCACAACATGCAGCTGCTCGGCCACCTCGATCTCGACGGTCATGGCAACGGCGGCGAGGGGATCTCGCTGCATTCGTCGGGCGGTCGCCGGACGCTCTACATCGCCCACGAGAGCGCACCCGTCAACTTCAGCGTGATCGACGTGACCGACCCCCGCGAGCCGCGGATGATCGCCCAGACGCGGCTGCCACATGACGACGTCCGCTCCAACTCGCTGCATGTGGCGGGCGACCTGATGGCGGTCGCCTACCAGACCAAGGCTCCGGGTGGGCAGCCGGCCGGGGTCGAGCTGTTCGACATCTCCCGGCCCGGAGAGCCGCGCTCAGCCGGCTTCTTCGACGCCTCCGGTCCCCACTCGCGCGGCACCCACTGCCTCTGGTTCGTCGACGGCGAGACGGTCTGGGCTTCGACCGGCCTGGCCGACTTCGAGCCGGCCGACCCAAAGGACGACCAGATCGTGGTCGCGCTCGACGTGCGCGACCCGAGCCATCCGCGCGAGGCCGGCCGCTGGTGGCTGCCGGGGACGCGAAAAGGCGACCGCGAACCGCCCCCGCCGAGGCACCCGCGCTTCGACTTCGGCTATCGCTCCCACAACATCAACGTCTATCCGCGGCGCCCCGATCGCGCCTACGTCGCCTACCTCGACGGAGGAGTGGTCATCCTCGACATCGGAGACCGCAGCGACATCCGCCAGGTCAGCCGGCTCGACTACCACCCGCCGCTGCCCGGCTTCACCCATACCGCGCTGCCGCTGTTCGAGCGCGGGCTGTTGGCGGTCACCGACGAGTCGGTCCTGGATGCCGCCGAGGACCACCCGAAGCACCTCTGGCTGATGGACGCTTCGGTCGAGACCAACGTCGTGCCGATCGCCACCGCGCCGCTGCCGCCGCCCGAGTTCCGCACGAGAGGCGGCCGCTACGGCACCCACAACCTCCACGAGAACGAGCCGGTGCCGACCGCGTACCAGAGCGAGACGACGCTGGTGGGCGCATTCTTCAACGCCGGCGTCCGCGCCTTCGACATCCGCGATCACTTCCAGCCCCGCCTCTCGGGCTACTTCGTCCCTGAAGCACCGCCGGGTTCGCGCGCGGGGGCGATCCAGATCAACGACGTCTACGCCGACGAGCGGGGCCTGATCTACGCGATCGACCGCTTCAGCGGCGGCCTCTACATCCTCGAGTTCGAGGCCTGGGCATGAGCGCTCCACCGCTGGTAGACGTCCTGCTCCACGGCTACCCCATCACGACCAGCGCCGGCCACCCGGCGTTTTGCGCCGTGCTCCTGATCGAGGGGGAGGACGCCTCCGGACGCGACACCCGAATCCTGGTCGACTCCGCCCATGTCGGCCGGCGGCCGGCCCTCTGGGAGGCCCTCGCCAAACGCAACCTCAAGCCTGAGGACATCGATCTGGTCGTGCTCACCCACGCCCACTGGGACCACATCCAGAACCTAGACGTCTTCGAACACGCGCCGGTCTACGTGCATCGCGACGAGCGGCGCTATCTCAAGCGACCGCACAAGCACGACTGGGCCACGCCCAAGTGGACGGGCGCCATCCTCGACCAGATGGACGTCCGCGAGGTGGAGGACGGCCAGGAGATCATCCCCGGAGTCGGCATCCTGGACATGCCCGGCCACTCGCCCGGCAGCATCGGGGTCACGGTCGAGACCGACCAGGGCGTGGCGATCGTGACCGGAGATGCTCTCCACTTCGCCTACGTGGCGCTCACCAAGGAAAACCCGCTGGTCTTCTGGAACGCCGACCAGGCGCGGCGCAGCATCGAGCGCGCGGTCGAGGTCGCCGACGTGCTCTATCCCGGCCACGACCAGCCCTTCCGGGTCACCAAGGCGGGCGAGATCGAGTACGTGGAGCCGTTCCAGCTGACTGTGAACGGGCTCTATCCGGGAAAGCCCGGCCTCGAGCTGGTCCAGTCGGGGCCGCGCCAGGTCTGGATCATGCCGGGGATCGAGGAGCAGGTTCTGCCTTAACCCGCACGAAGCGGCTGACGCCGAACACCGGCGCCAGGCGGCGCTCGAGCGCCGTCAAGGCGCCCTTGCCCTCGTCCCACGAAATCACCTCCGGTTCGGCGATCTCGAAGCGACGGCCGCGCCATTCCAGCTTTCCGCCTCCGGCTTGGATTACGTTGCGCACCCAGTGCGAGCCCTCGCCGAAGGCAATCGGGATCACGAAACCGTTCGCGGTGCGAACGCCGGCGAGCGGGCTGCGGTAGATGCGGCCGGAGCGGCGCCCACGGTGCTCGAGGACAACATAGACGGGGATGAACCGGGCGAGGCGGAGGACGATCGGGTTGAGGAGGGGCGTCAGCTTGCCCAAGCGGGAGCGGGCGTGGGCTCGGGGTTCGATTGCGGTGCTCATCTCCGCCATTATTCAATCAACTGATTGATGAAAGCAAGCCCCCAGGGCGCTGGTGGTCGAGGCCGCCGGGCGGAGCTGATCCGCGCCGCCTACGAGCGCATCGCGACCGGCGGGTTCGAGGGACTGCGCACCCGGGACGTCGCCGCCGACGTGGGGGTCAACGTGGCCACGCTCCACTACCACTTCCCGACCAAAGAGGCGCTGGTCCGAGCCGTGGTCGGCTACGCGCTGAGCCGCTTCGTCAGCACGCTCGCGGGCGAAGGCACGCCGTGGGAGCAGCTCCGCGCCCACCTCCAGGGAATCCGCCGGCTGATCCGCGAGGAACCTCAGCTGCCGGCGGTGATGAGCGAGCTCGCCATGCGCGCCAACCGGGATCCGGCCCTCGCCGAGCTGATGAACGGCGCCGACCAGGCGTGGCACGCGTGGCTGACCGGCCTGCTGGCCGGCGACCCCGCCGCGGCCGGCAAGGCCACCGTGGTCATGAGCACGCTGCGAGGGCTCTTCGTCGTGCCCAGCACCGGACAGCCGGAACGGGTCGATCAGGCACTGACCGCCCTCGAGGCGATGCTCGGAACTTAGAGCCGCATCCCGCCGTCGATGTTGATGACGGCGCCGGTGATCCAGGAGGCCGCCGGCGAAGCCAGAAAGAGGATGGCCGGGGCGATGTCCTCGGGCGCGCCCAGCCGCCCCAGCGGGATCAGGCGCAGCCGCTCGGCAAGAGCCTCCGGCGTGGGGAAGAGGTGCTCGCGAGTCGGGGTCAGGACCGTCCCCGGCGCCACCGCGTTGACCGTGATTCCAGCCTTGGCCCACTCCACCGCCAGCACCTTGGTCATCTGCTCGAGACCGGCCTTGCTCGCGGCATAGGCGGCGCGCAGCCCCATCGCCCTGTGGGCGAACACCGAGGAGACGTTGATGATCCGGCCGCCACCGGCTCGCGCCATCAGCGCGGCCGCCGACTGCGCGGCGAAGAAGGGACCGCGGAGGTCGACCTCGGTCACCTCGGCCCAGTCGGCGTCGGTGTAGGTGAGGGAATCGGCCCGGATCGCGATGCCCGCGTTGTTGACCAGGACATCGAGGCGGCCGAAGTGGCGTGCGGTTTCCTCGACCCCCGCGCGCACCGTTTCCAGGTCGCGCATCTCCATCGCCAGCGGCAGCGCATCGGAGCCGGCCGCCCGGACCGCGTCGGCGATCGAGGCGAGTCCCCCCGTCGTTCGGCTGGTGATGGCCACGCGTGCCCCCGCCTCCGCAAAGGCAAGCGCCGCGGCGGCGCCGATGCCCTCCCGAGCGCCGGTTATGAGGGCGACCTTTCCCTCCAGCCCGAACGCGCGCTGGAGAAAGTCACTCACGGCCCGAGCGTAACCGATGTTCCATGTAACACTTGCCGCCAATGACGCTGACCCTGAGCGGAAGGGTGGCCCTGGTGACCGGCGCCCGCGCCGGGATCGGCGCCGGGATCGCGGCTGGACTCGCGAAGGCGGGCGCCGACGTCGCCCTCACCGCACGCGAACCTGAAGCGCTCGACGCGACCGAGTCCACTGTCCAGGCCGCCGGCGTCCGCGCGCTTCGGGTCGGGATCGAGCTCCGGGACCCGGCCAGCGTCGAGGCGGGCGTCGCCCGCGTCATCGCCGAGCTGGGACGGATCGACATCCTGGTCAACAACGCGGGCGCGACCGCCCGCCTGGAGGCCCTCGACTACGGCCAGGAGGACTGGGACGCCATCCTGGAGACCAACCTTCGCGGCGCCTTCCTGATGGCCCAGGCGGCGGCCCGCGACATGATCCCGCGCCACTACGGCCGCATCATCAACATCAGCTCCACCTACGCGCGCGCCGTCCAGCCGCGGCGCGCCGCCTATGCCGCCAGCAAGGCGGGCCTCGAGCAGCTGACGCGGGTGCTCGCGCTGGAGTGGGCGCCCCACGGCGTCACCGTCAACGCGGTGGCGCCGACCAGCACCCGCACGCCCGGCCGACAGGACAAGTTTGCCGATCCGGGCTATGAGGCGAAGCGGGCGGCGGACATCCCGCTCGGACGTCTCGGCACCCCCGAGGACGTGGCTCAGGCCGCCGTCTTCCTGGCGAGCGAAGGCGCCGGCTTCATCACCGGCCACACGCTGGCCGTGGACGGCGGCTACACGCTCCGATGAACGTCGTCGTGACCGGCGGCAACCAGGGGATCGGGCGCGCGATCGCGCTGGCCTTCGCTCGAGAGGGCGCCAGGGTGGCCATCTCCGCCCGCTCGCGGGAGTCGCTGGACGCGGTGGCGGCGGAGATCGGGGCGCTGGCGATTCCGTGCGACGTAAGTCAAGAGGCCTCGGTGGACAACCTCGGGCGGCGGGTGGACGCGGAGCTGGGCGCGGTCGACGTGGTTGTCCCCAATGCCGGCATCGCCGGCCCGACCAAGCCGCTGCAGGAGCTGACCCTCGACGAGTGGCGCGAGTGCCTGGCCGTCGACCTTGACGGCGTCTTTCTCACCTTCCGGCGCTTCATCCCGGGCATGATCGAGCGCGGTGGCGGCTGCCTGATCGCGATCTCATCGGTCACCGGCAAGAAGCCGCTCCAGAACCGTACCCCCTACGCGGCGGCCAAGATGGGAGTGATCGGGCTGGTGCGAACGCTGGCGATGGAGGTCGGGCCGCATGGGATCCGCGTCAACGCCGTCTGCCCGGGTGCGGTGGCCGGGCCGCGAATCGAGGCCGTGATCGAGCGCGATGCGGCGGCGCGCGGCATCACGGTTGAGGCAGCGCGGGCCGAGCGCTCAGAGACGGCCGCGCTGCGGCGGATGGTCGAGCCCGAGGAGGTGGCGGCGGCCTGCGTCTTCCTGGCCTCGCCCGGCGGCGCCGGGATCACCGGCGAGGACCTCAACGTCTCCGCCGGCCGGGTCATGTACTAAGCCCGCTCGGCGAACACCTCGCGCGCGGCCCGGAAGGCCTCGATCCCGGCCGGGATCCCGGCATAGACGGCGGCCTGGAGCAGGGCCTCCCCGATCTCCTCCTCGGTGCAGCCGTTGCGGAGCGCGCCGCGCAGGTGGAGCTTTAGCTCCGGGGTCTTTCCCAGCGCCGTCAGCATCCCGATCACGAGCAGGCTGCGCGTCTTCCGGGGCAGGCCGGGCCGGGTCCAGATGGTTCCCCACGCCATCTCCGTGGTCAGCTCCTGCATCCAGGCCTGGATGCCGGTGGCGGAAGCCATTGACGCGTTCACATGCTCCTCGCCGAGCACCTCGCGGCGCACCTTCATGCCCGCCTCGTACTTCTCGCTATTCGCCATCGGATCTCTTGTCCTCCTGTGGTTTGTGAATCAGATCCAGGACCGTCTGGGGCGTGATCGGGATGCGGTCGACCGGCGCGCCGATCGCGCGGGCGACGGCATTGGCGACCGCGGCCGGGGCGGCCACGGTTCCGCCTTCGGCGACTCCTTTGTAGCCGCCCGGATTCGGTCCTGTGTGAGCCAGGTGCTCGATCTCGTAGGTGGGAAGATCGCTCGCCAGCGGCAGCAAGTAGTCGGCCAGCGTCGCCGTCAGCGGCTGGCCATCTTCGCCGTAGCAGACGGCCTCGAGCAGTGCCGCGCCGATGCCCTGGGCGGTGGCGCCGTGGGTCTGGCCCGCCGCCAGCAGCGGATTGATCAGCGGCCCCGAGTCCTCGACCACCACGTAGCGAAGAATGCGGACCTGTCCGGTACCGGGGTCGACCTCGACGGCGCAGGCGTGGGTGCCATAGGCAAAGGCGGTGGCCGAGGGGTCGTAGCGCTCGCGGACATCGAGGTGGCCCGGCGGCGCGCCGGCCGCGAGCTGCGCATAGGTGCGTGATCGCTCGGGCACGCCCGCGACCTGGAGGCGACCGGCGGCCGCGACCAGGTCCCACTCGCCGACCTCGAGCTCGGCCGCCGCCAGCTCGCGCAGCCGGTTCCGGACCGTCTCGGCTGCGGCCAGGATCACCGGCGCGCCAACCGCAGCGCTGCGGCTGCCGAAGGTCCCGGTCCCGTCGCTGATGGCCGCGGTGTCCACCCTTTCGACGCGCACCGCCGCCAGCGGGAGGGAGAGCTCATCGGCTAAAAGCTGGGCGAAGGAGGTGGCCAGGCCCTGCCCGGCCGACGGTAGCGTAGTCACCAGCGTTGCGCTTCCGTCGGCGTTGATCGTCACCCGCGCCTCGTCGTAGCCGGCGATGTCGACCATCCCGCGGCGTGCGAATACCTCCGAGCCCATCCCGGTCGTCTCCACGTAGCAGGCGAGCCCGACGCCGAAGCGCCGGCCCGCCGCCAGCGCCGCTTCGCGCAAACGCGTGGTTTCCGCGTCCTCGATCCGGGCCACCGCCGCCTCCAGCGCGGCCGGGTAATCCCCGCTGTCGTAGTCGAGGCCGGCCACCGTCCGGTAGGGCATCGCGGTCGCGGGGACCAGGTTGCGGCGCCTAACCTCGGCCGGATCCAGCCCCAGCTCGGCTGCCAGCAGATCCATGACTCGTTCGTGGACGAACGCCGACACGGCCACCCCCACGCCGCGGTAGGCGCCGCCCGGCGCTTTGTTGGTGGCCACCGCCCGGGTGCGGTAGCGGTAGGCGGGCAGCCGGTAGGGGCCCGGGATCAGGTTGGGCGTCCCCAGAGCTTCCAGGATGTGCCCGTGCGGCCAGACGCCGTAGGCGCCCATGTCCGAGAGCACGTCCGCTTCGAGAGCGAGCAGGCGCCCGTCGCGGTCGGCGGCCACTCGCACCGAGACCACCTGGCCCCGCGCCTGGCTGGAGGCGAGCAGGTTCTCGCGCCGGTCCTCGACCCATTTCACGGGCCGTCCGTGGCGCAGGGCCAGCCAGGCAACCAGCACCTCCTCGGGGTAGACGTGGGCCTTCTGGCCGAAGCCACCGCCCACCTGCGGGCAGATCACCCGGACGCTGACGCCGAGCAGCGGCTCGAGCGCTCGCCGGACCTGGTGCGGGGCCTGGGTCGAGGTCCATACGGTGACACCCTCGGCGGTCGGTTCCGCCACCACAGCGCGGCACTCCATCGGCGAGGGCGCGATCCGCGCGACCTCCAGACGGCGTTCGAGCCGCACCGGCGCGGCACTCAGCGCCGCGTCGACGCCACCTGAATCGAACGCGACCTCGAGCAGGACGTTGGACCCGGTCGGGTGCAGCAGGGGCGCGCCGGCGGCCAGCGCGGCCTCGACCGAAGCCACCGCCGGCAGCTCCTGGTAGTCAACCTCGACCAGGTCGCAGGCGTCCTCGGCCAGGTCGCGGTCAGCGGCCACAGCGGCGGCGACCGATTCGCCGACGAAGCGCACCCGGTCGCGGGCCAGGAGCGGGCGGGGCGGGCTGTAGACGCCCGGGCGATCGATTCGCGGCGTCAGCTCGGCGAAGCCGCTGAGATCGGAGAAAAGGAGGACCTCCCCGACCCCGGACAGCTCGCCCGGCTTGCGCACGCCCGTGATGCCGGCGTGCGCGTAAGGGCTCCGCGCGAAGGCGACGTGGAGGGTACCCTCGAGTTCGAGATCATCGACGAAGGTGGCTGCGCCGGCCAGCAGCTCGGCGTCTTCGACCCGCGGCAGCGCGGCACCGGTATAGCGCTCAGGCATCGCGACCGGCGAACTCGCGCACCGCCGCGATGATGTTCTGGTAGCCGGTGCAGCGGCAGAGGTTGCCGCTCAGACGCTCTCGGATCTCAGCTTCGTCGAGGCCGTGTGCCCCCGCCAGCGAGACCAGGAAGCCTGGCGTGCAGAAGCCGCACTGGAGGGCGTGGTGGCGGTGGAAGGCTGCCTCCAACCCGGCCAGGGCGCCGCTGGCGTGAAGGCCTTCGACCGTGGTCACCTCGCTGCCGTCGACCTGTGCCGCCAGCAGCAGGCACGAGCGGACGGGAGCTCCGCCGACGAGTACGGTGCACGCTCCACAGACCCCCTGCTCGCAGCCGACATGGGTGCCGTGGAGGCCGAGGTCGTGGCGGAGGAAGTCGGCGAGAAGCCGCCGAGGCGAGACCTCAACCCGGACCTCCTGGCCGTTGATTCGAGTCGAGATTGACCTCCGGGAATGCAACGACGGTTGTAATGTAACACCGCACACGCGAGGACCCTGGCGCATTGAAGATCAAGGACCTGATGACCTCGCCGGCCCACACCGTGGGCCGCGACACCGCCTTCAAAGACATCGCCGACCTGCTGCGGCGGCAACGCATCAGCGCGGTTCCGGTGGTCGATGGGGGCGGCAAGCTGGTGGGCGTGATCGCGGAGGCCGACCTTAACGAAGGCCGGGCCGCGTCGACGGCCGCGGATCTCATGACCTCCCCGGCGGTCGCCATCGGTCCCGAAGCCCTGGCGTCGGAGGGCGCCCGGCTGCTGCGCCAAACACGCGTCAAGCGCCTGCCGGTGGTCGACAGGCGAGGCCGCGTCGTCGGCATGGTCACCGCCGGCGACCTGCTCAAGATGTTCCAGCGCAGCGACGTCGAGCTGCGCCGCGAGATTCGCGCCCTGCTGACTCGGGTCTGGCCCGACGAAACCGTGGAAGCCAAGGTCAAGGCGGGGGTGGTGACCCTCTCCGGGAACGTCGCCAGCCCGGCCGAGGCGGCCGTCATGGCTGACGTCGTCACCACCGTTCCCGGCGTCGTCGGTGTCGACAACCGGCTGCGCGTGGTCCGGCGCGATCGCGACCGAGGCGACCGCGAGAGCTGGGACGTGATGGGTAAGTTTCTGCCCCGGTGAGGGGCGGTTCAGGAGACGGAATGATCAGGAATCGAATGCGCGAGCTGCTGCAGGGCCACGACACCGTGCTGGGCGCCTGGGCCAACCTCAGCGACCCCGCCTGCGTCGAGATCATGGGGATCGCCGGTCTCGACTACGTCTTCATCGACATGGAGCACAACGGGCTCGACATGGAGGGCCTCAAGAATCACCTCCGCGCCGCGCGGGCCTTCGGGCTGGGGAGCATGGTCCGCGTCTATACACCCGAGGAGAAGTTCGTCCTGCGGGTTCTCGACTGCGGCGCCGAGGGCATCCTGGCGCCGCACTGCGCGACGCCCGAAGAGGCCCGTCTCGCCGTGGAGGCCGTCCGCTACCCGCCCGAGGGCAAGCGCGGCTACACCATGAACTCGCGCGGCGCCGACTACGGAGGCCACGGGCTCGGGTCCAACACCGAGGCCGCCGAGGCTCTGAACCGGATGCTGGTCGTCGGCATCTACATCGAGGACATCGCCGCCGTCGAGCGGATCGACGAGATCGTCGCGGTCCCTGGTGTCGACTACTGCCAGATCGGTCCCGGCGACCTGTCGGCCTCGATGGGCTACACCGGCTCGGTCAACCATCCCGAGGTGGTGGCGGCCGTGGACCGCGTCTGCGCCGCCTGCGTCAAGGCCGGCATCAGCGTCGGTATGACGGTGCAGCATCCCTCCTACACGCTTTCCTTCGAGGACGCGCGCGCCCACGGCTACAAGGCGCTGATCGTCGGCAACGACTCGGGAATGCTTCTCAGCGGGTTCCAGGCCCGCCTGGCGTCGCTCCGGCAGCCGGTCGCCTGAGCTCCTCGTGGTCGCCCATCCGGCGGCGAAAGCCGAAGTAGAGACCGATGTCGTAGAGCGTCTTGAGCGTTCCCCCGATGTAGAACGGGATTCCGAGTGAGGCGGCCTGGATGGCGGCCCCGGTGACGACCGGCCCCACGCCATTGGCGACTCCGCGGACCGCGCCGGTGATGGCGAGGGCGCCGCTGCGCTCGCTCGGTTTGACGATCGAGACGACGTAGGCCTGGCGTGCGGGCTGGTCCATCTGGACCACCAGCGCCCGCACCAGCAGGATCCCGAGCGCGACCGGGAACGCGGGGGCGAAGGGGATGAGCATGAGCAGCAGGTTGCTGGGCAGGTGGGTGAAGACCATCGTGTTGACGAGGCCGATCCGGTCGGCCAGCCGGCCCGAGAGCTCGAACGAGAAGGCGCCCAGCAGCGACATGACGGCAAAGCTCGGCCCCAGCACTGCCGGCGACACGCTGAATTTGACGTGCAGCCAGTACGCGATCACGGCGTTGACGACCAGGCCGTTGCCAAGTGAGTCGAGCGCGAACAGCGCCGACAGCCCGATCAGGGGCCGGAAGTTGCCGAACACGGGCTCCTCGCGGTTGCCCTCCACGTCGGGGGACAGGAGCACGGGGAGGAGCGCGGTCACCACCCCCAGGCCCGCGAAGACCATGAAGAAGAGCTCGGTGCGATGCAGGCTGGTTCCGAGCGCGGCGGCGAAGCCGCCGGCCGCG
Source organism: Candidatus Dormiibacterota bacterium (assembly GCA_036378395.1). Classification (GTDB taxonomy): domain Bacteria; phylum Chloroflexota; class Dormibacteria; order Dormibacterales; family Dormibacteraceae; genus DASUWN01. Next base: position 13,875 of record DASUWN010000063.1, read on the forward strand.
CCGGCCAGGCCGCCGGTCAACGAGTAGCGTGCGAAGGCGCGGTTACGCGTGCTTGGATCGGCGGCCTGGGCGAGGACCGCCTGTTCGACGGCCAGGAAGGGCCCAAGGTCGGTGCTGGCGATGCCCATCATCCCGGTCACTCCGGCCAGAACCAGCAGCCAGGGCGAGGTGGCGAACGCGAGGTCGAGCCCGCAGAGCGCCATCAGGATCCCGATCAGGCTGAGCGTCATCCGGCGCCCGATCCGGGCGGTGGCGGCGGCTGAGGCGAGGCCGGTCAGGGAGGCGGCCGCCAGGCCCACCGAGAGTACGAGCCCGATCTGCGGTGCCGATAGCCCGCGCGCCTGGAGGTGGATTCCGACCAGTACCGCCGAGTAGCCGAAGCCGAAGGCACGCACGACGCGGGCCGTCATCAGCACCCAGTAGTCGCGGCGCCCGCCCACCGTGACATGGTAGTTACGTAAGAACGAGTGTTACAACCGGTTCAGCCTCCCAGTCACGCCTGCCCGCCTTTTACATTTTCGCTGGCGCCGGGGCCTAGGGGAGGTCTTAAGATGCCGCCCGGGCGCAGTTTCTTAATCATCTCTTCAGGAGTTAGCCATGGCTCATTCATCGCAGAGAGGCCAGGGCATGGTCGAGTACGCCCTGATCCTGGTCCTCGTGTCCATCGTCGTGATCGTGATCCTGCTGACCATGGGCCAGCAGATCCAGAACGCGTTCTCGAACGTGGTGACCGCCCTCAACGCATAGCGCGAGTCGCCTAAGGAGAGGGGCGAGCGACCTCCTGGACGAGTCTGCCCAGCTCGGTCGGGAGCCGCTCCCCACCCCGATCTTCGACCAGGCGATAGATCTCGGCGGCACCCTCGAGCACCTTGGGGGTTAGCCCCACCGCCGCAAAGGTGGCGGCGATCTCCTCCATCTCCCCGACCCAGCGGTAGGCCTTGCCCCGCATCCCGGGCACCGAACGCTCGGCGATCGCCCAGAGCGCAGGCGCGCTCGAGCGGAGCTCCGCCTCCAGCTCGGCGGCCACGCCGAGGCGGGCGGCGGCCACCAGCAGCTCGGTGGCGAGCGCCGTGGTGCCCTTGGTGAAGGCGGCGTAGCACATCTTCAGCGCCGAGGCGCGTCCCGGTTCGGGCCCGAGGTCGGTCAGGCGGAGCCCGGACAGCAGGTCGATGGCGTCGGCGGCCGCGGCGCCGCTGACGTAGAGCAACGGATCCGGCGGCACGCCGATGATCCCACCGTCGACAAAGCGGGCGCCGGCCTTCTCCACCAGCTCGCCGACCGCAACCGCGGTGGCGGGAGCGACGGCGTTGGCGTCGAGATAGATCAGCGAAGTGCGACGAGTGGCCCGCACCCCGGGCCGGCGCCGGTCGACGGTGCCCAACCCGCCGGCGACCTCGCGGGCCAGGGCCAGGGCGCGTGCCGGAGGCAGGACCGAGACCAGGACGTCGGCCGTGGCCAGCACCTCGGCGAGCGGCAGGTCTTCGGCGCCCGCCGCGGCCGCGCGCCTCCGCGTCGCCTCGCCGCGTCCGGCTAGGGAGGTCACCACCCGGCTGCCGCCCTGGCTGAGGGCGCTCGCCAGGCAGGCACCCATCTCGCCGATCGCGATCACGCCAACGGTCCCCATCAGTCAAATCCAGAGCCTAGTTGCCTGTACCGGCTAGATGGACCGCATCCGACGTCCCGGCCGGCCGGGCGCCTGCGGCGCTGAAGTCGGCGTCGAGGGGCCTGGCGCCGCGTCGTCACGCAGCTTCACTGCGCTCCTCCTAGCGCCACCCTCTCCTTGACTCCGGCCGTCTGGAACGCCGGGCTGCCGCGCCTGCGGCC
>DASUWN010000064.1:0-10656 GCA_036378395.1 Candidatus Dormiibacterota bacterium
CATCCGGCCCATCGCGGCGGTGTTCGCGGCCAGGATGGGGATCACCTGCTCGGCCGGCGGGGGCAGATGCCCGAGTGAGCCCTCGTCGAGCATGGCCAGGTAGCCGCGGACGACCGCGAGCGGCGCCCGCAGCTCATGGGAAGCCAGGCGCATGAAGTCGGACTTGGCGCGCTCCAGGCCGCGCGCCCGCTTCTCGCTGGCCCGGGCGCTGCGAACGTCCTTGGCCGACTGCCGGCTCTGAAGGGCGGTGGTGGCGGCCAGATGGGAGACGACAGCGATCAGCGGGATGACGATCATCTGAGAGAGGGCGGTCAAGGGGGTCACGATTCCGAGCCGCGCGATGACGATCCGGAGGGCCATCGCGACCACGACCACCACGGCGATCCAGCGGCGCGAGAGGAGCCACCCCGTAAGCGCGACCGGGACCAACCCGAGCGGGCTGACAGTCCCGTAGCTGCGGCCGAGCAGGTCGCCGGCGGCCACGATGCAGAGCGCGACCAGGCAGATCAACATGAAGATCACGCCCTCGAGCCGGTTGGCCAGCTCCTGGGGCGCGAGCCCCATCACCCAGTCGCGTCCCCCCGTCGCGAATAAGCGTTTCCTCTGAATGCTGATAGCCTTACTATAAGGTTTCGGGCATTATTTTTCCCCGCGCCCGACAAATTCGGCGCCGATTCGAGGCAGACTATGGCGGTGGGGGAGGACCCCCCGTCCTCCCGAGCCCAGCGTGAACCGAGCACTGACCACCCTGCTGCTGGCCGCGATACTGGCTCCATCGGCCTGCTCGCAAGCTGCGCCGCAAGCCAAAGCGCCGCCCGCCTCGCCCGCACCGTCCCCCCGCGCGGCAGCCACCCCAAGCGCGACCCCGGCGCCGGTGCCGACCCCGGCGCTGCCCGCCTACTACGTCGAGTCGCTGCGCGCTCGCGCCTATCCTGGCGGCCAGCTCCAGGTCCAGGACGAGATGTTCCGGGGCAGCGGCTTCACCAAGTACCACATGAGCTGGCCTTCGGGCGGGCAGACCATGACCGGCACGATCTCGATCCCCGCCGGGAACGGACCCTTTCCAGTGGTCGTCGTAAATCACGGCTACATTCCTGCCGACCGCTACTGGACCGGCCAGGACTCCGGCATCTTCGGCGACCCGCTGGCGGCCCACGGCTTCATCTCGGTGGCGCCGAACTGGCCGGGCTACTCGGGCTCGGGGCCCGGTCCACCCGACCTGCCCGCGATCGGCGGCGAGCTCGTCGCGGCGCTCGACCTCGTCAGCTCGCTGCAGACGTTCGCCAAGGCCGACCCCTCCAAGGTCGCATTTATCGGCCACAGCAACGGGGGCGGCATCTCGCTGCTGGCGATGGCCGTCGATCCTCGCGTCAAGGCGGTGGTGCTCTTCGCGCCGGTCAGCAGCGACATGGCCGACAACGCCCGCAAGTGGTGGCTGAACAACCACTCGATGGGGCCGATGGGCACGCCAGACACGAACCCCGAGGGCTACGCCCACTTCTCGCCCCGCAACTACTTCGCGAGCGGCCAGCCGCCGGTGCTCTTCCTGCAGGGAACCGCCGACGAGGACATCCCCGCCTCTTGGACCAACGCCAGCCACGACGCGATCGCGGCCAAGGGGATCGACACGCAGGTGGTCTGGTTCCCCGGCGCGCACCACGACATGGTCGGCAGTGACCTGGACCGCGCCAACTCGCTGAGCGAGGACTGGATCCGGAAGGCGCTGGGGATGCCGGTCAGCGGCGGCTAACCCTCGCCCAATCCCCGGTTTCTCGAGAAACCAGCGCCCAGCCGACCCCTATACTCCGGGTTTCCCGAGAAACCAGTCCTCAGGCCCTCCCCAATCCCCGGTTTCTCGAGAAACCAGCCCCCAGCCGACCCCCATACTCCGGGTTTCCCGAGAAAACCGCCCTCCGCGCCCGCCCCACTCCCCGGTTTCTCGAGAAACCGCGGCAGCGGGGACGACCGATCCAACGCCCGCTCAGCAGGCGTGGTTCTGGTCGAGGTCGATGTCGTAGTTGAGGTACTGGAAGACCCACACCTGGCCCCCCGGCCAGAGCGGGTTGAAGCACTGCGAGTAGTCGTCGGTGGAGTCGGCGCCGGCGATCCAGTTCCCCACTGACGGCCCCGGGTTGTAACCGCCCGCGATCACGCCCCACATGTGAGGCGTCGAGTACACCCCCATTTTGTGGCCGGTGGACCTGAGGTACTCGAGGGCGCCCCTGATCACCTGCGCGTTGAGGCCGGTGTTGTCGTTCCAGACGTTGTCGGTCTCCACGTCCAGCCACCAGGTGCTGGCGTGCAGCGAGTCGCCGTGGCTCGTGTAGTTGGCGACCGTGTAGGCGTACTGCGCCGTCAGGAAGCCGAAGTCGTAGGCGGCGCAGCCGTGGTCGGCCGCCGCGCACCGGTTGTAGCCGTCAGAGGTCTCGCCGTACTCGAGGTTGATGTAGACCGACGCCGGCGCCGCGTGGCCGCCCTTGCTCCAGGCGTACTGGCCCGCGAAGCAGGGATTCATGGTGAAGGGGCGTCCGTTGTTGACGCCGACGATGCTGAAGGAGTCGGGCGTGATGTCCACCGCCCGGCCGCACTGCGGCCACGACACGTCGGAGCCGCCGTGGCCCGACATGTAGTCGCCGCTGGCGGAGACGGGGAGCGCGGTGACGACCGCGAGCGCGGCCGCGGTCACCAGGGAGCCGAGGATGAGTACGCTGCGCAGCCGCGAGACAGGGTTCCAGGTCACGAGCAGTCACGATGGAGATCAAGGCCGAGTCCTCATGAGCGGAGGCGCGAAAAACCCGTTAAGCGCCTACGACGGATTGCAGCCACTCCGTCGCATCTGGTGATAGTCCGAACTGCAGCACTGTCGTCAGTGGTTACAAATTGAGTCTCACCTTGGCCGGGCTAACATCGGAGGAGACATGGGATCGGTGATCGTCGCCGGGGCGCGCACCCCGATCGGCAAGTTCGGTGGCGGGCTGGCCTCACTCCCCGCGGTCGAGTTGGGCGGCGTCGCCATCCGCGAAGCGCTCCGCCGCGCCCAGGTCGAGCCGGCCGAAGTCGACTACGTGATCATGGGCCAGGTTCTGCAGGCGGGTGCCGGCCAGATCACCGCCCGCCAGGCCGCGATCGCGGCCGGGATCCCGATCGAGGTCCCCGCCATCACCATCAACAAGGTCTGCCTGAGCGGCCTCAACGCAATCGCGCTCGCCGACCAGCTCATCCGCGCCGGCGAGATCGAGGTCGCCGTCGCCGGCGGCATGGAGTCGATGTCGCAGGCTCCCTACCTGGTGCCCAAGGCCCGCTTCGGCGCCCGGATGGGCAACGTCGAGATGGTCGACTCGATGGTCCACGACGGTCTCTGGTCGAGCTTCCTCAACGCCCACATGGGCGCCAGCTCGGACGACGTCAACCGCGAGCTCGAGATCGGCCGCGGGGAGCAGGACGAGTGGGCTGCGCGCTCCCACCAGCGGGCGGAGGCGGCCTGGAAGGAGGGCCGGCTGGCCGAGGAGACCGTCCCAGTCGAGGTGCCCGCGCGCAAGGGCGACCCGGTCCGGATCAGCCAGGACGAGGGCTTCCGGCCCGGCACCACGGCCGAATCGCTGGCCGGCCTCCGGCCTGCCTTCCGCGAAGGCGGGACCATCACCGCCGGCAACGCCTCCCAGATCTCCGACGGCGCCGCGGCGGTGATCGTGATGTCAGCCGAGCGGGCTCGCCGGCTGGCGGTCACGCCGCTGGCCGAGGTCGTCGCCCACGGCATGAGCGCCGACCGCTTCGGCTGGCTGCACACGGTGCCGGCGATGGCGATCGACAGCGCGCTCCGGAAGGCTGGCCTCACGCCGGCCGACCTGGATCTGGCCGAGATCAACGAGGCCTTCGCCGCGGTCTCGCTTAACGCGACCCGGATGCTCGGCCTCGACGAGGAGAAGGTGAACGTCAACGGCGGGGCGGTCGCGCTCGGGCACCCGATCGGCGCCTCTGGCGCCCGCCTCGCCCTCACGCTGGCCTACGAGCTGCGCCGCCGGGGGGCGGACCTCGGAGCCGCCGCGCTCTGCGGAGGCGGCGGCCAGGGCGACGCGCTGATCCTCCAGAGGGCGGGCTAGACCGCCAGCGCCGCCCCCCCGTCCCCGCGCGGATCGCTCGCCCCCCGCAGCCGCCCCCCCGGGCCGACCTCGATCACCTGCACCCGCGCGAAGTACGTGTCGTAGCCCAGCACGCGGCGCATGGCCGGGAATCCGGCTTCGCGAACCTCGTCCAGCACATCGGCAGGAACCCGCTGCTCGGCCTGGACCGCCTCGCCCTGGAAGTCGACCCGCGGCGCGTCGACCGCCTCCACCGGCGTCATCCCGTGGTCGACCAAATTCAAGAGCGTCTGCAGGACGCCGGTCACGATCTTGGTGCCCCCCGGCGCTCCGATCACGTACCGCAGCGACCCATCGGCAAACGCCAGCGAGGGCACCATCATCGTCACCCGCGTCTTGCCCGGCGCCACCGAGTTGGGCCGTCCGGGGCGGGGGTCGAAGCAGTTCATGTAGTTGTTGTAAGTGAACCCCAGCCCGCGCGTGACCACCCCCGAGGACGCCCCCAGCGTGTGCGTCATCGAGACCGCGTTGCCCGCGCCGTCGACCACGCAGACCTGGGTCGTGGTCGGCGAGTCGTGCGCCGTCCGCGCCGCCTCCGCGTGCTCCTTGGCGATCAGCTTCTCGACCGGCACCTCGGCAAAGAGAGGGTCGGCCAGGTAGGTCTCGCGGTCAGCGAAGGCGAACCGCATCGCCCGCGCCCGGGCGATCGCGGCCGGGGCCGAAGGCCAGCCCATCGAAGCCAGGTCGAACCCCTCCAGGAAGTTCAGCATCTGGAGCAGCGTCATGCCGCCCGCGGGCGGCCCGGCGCAGGCCAGCTCCAGCCCGCGGTAGGCGCCGCGCACGGGCTCGCTGATTCCGACCCGATACGAGCGCAGGTCGTCCAACGAGATGTAGCCGCCGTGCTCCTCGAAGTCCTGCGCGATGGCGGCCGCGATCTCGCCCTCATAGAAGTCGCGCGCGCCCTCGCGCGCGAGCCGCTCCAGCGTGCGCGCCTGGTCCGGGTTGCGCATCAGGTCGCCCAGCCCGTAGAGCTCGCCGTCGCGGGTGTAGACGCGCTTCGACTCCGGCGTCCACTGGATCCGGTCCGCGTGCGGCACCACGTCCGGCCCGTAGTCGCTGGTCCAGTAGCTGACCATGTGGCCGGAGACCCGGAAGCCCTCGCGGGCGTACCTGATCGAAGGCTTTACGGCCTGGTCCCAGCTGATGGTCCCGAACCGGCGCAGCGCCTCGTCGAGCCCGGCAACCGTCCCCGGCACACCCACCGCCTGGTAGCCGGTGTCGTTGACCCACCCCTTGAGCACGTAGCCGTAGCGGTCGGCGGCCTCGCGGACGAACCGGTGCGTCCACTGCTCGGGCGTGACGCCCGACCCGGCGCGGGCGTAGAACTCGATCACGGTAACCTGGCCGGTGGCCGCCTCGTAGACGACCATCACGCCCGAGCCGCCAATCCCGCACATCATGGGATCGATCACGCCCTGGACGAAGGCGGTCGTCACCGCCGCGTCGACCGCGTTGCCGCCCCGCCGCAGGACCTCGCGCCCCTCCTCGGCCGCGATCACCTGCGGCGTCACGATCATGCCTTGGCCAGCCATCGCTCCAGCGCCTCCTCCATGCTCATCAGTTCGATGCCGAGTTCGCGCAGGCGCCGGATCAGCCGCTCCAGCACCAGCATCCGGTGCCCGCGTCCGACCACCTGCGGGTGCAACGTGTAGGTGATGATTCCCTGCTCCAGGTGGTCGACCATCCATCGAGCATCGCCCACCCAGTTCTCGAGCACGTCGTCACCGCGCATCAGCCCCGGCTGCAGGAAGCCCGCGCGGCGGATGTGCTCGAAATGCGGGTAGTCGTCCAGCGACCAGCTGACCGGTAGCTCCCACAGCTGAGTCTCGGGGCCCCGGACGAAGGGCTGATCGGGGCTGACCAGGTCACCCGACCGGCAGCGGTAGGGCGTGTAATCGTCGCCCATCAGGCTCGAGTCGTAGCGGAAGCCGCGCTCCAGCAGCAGCTCGATGGTCCACGGCGAGAGGTCCCACGAGGGCGAACGGTAGCCCGCCGGCGAGCTCCCGGTCAGGCGCCGGATCGACTCCAGGCCGCGGTCCAGCACCGCCGCCTCCGCCTCGCGCGACCCGAGCTCGGCCGGTGGCTCGTGAAGCCAGCCGTGGTGGCCGATCTCGTGGCCCGCCGCCGCCACCGCGTGGCAGTCCGCCGGGAAGCTGTCGATGGTGTGGCCGGGGATGAACCAGGTGGCGCGGACCCGCTCGCGGGCGAGCAGCTCCAGTATCCGGCGCGCGCCCACCAGCCCGAACTCGCCCCGCGAGAGGGGCGTGGGAGTCGTCTGGTCGCGCCGGATCCAGGCAGAGACGACGTCGAAGTCGAAGGTCAGGCAGGCGGCGTGGGCTACGAGCGGGGACCTCCGGCGGCGTAGATGGTCTGGCCGGTGACGAAGCTCGAGTCGTCGCTGCAGAGGAAGGCGATCACGTTGGCGATGTCGACTGGCTGGCCCACGCGCTGCAGCGGCGTGTTGGCCGCGGCCGCCTTCTTGAACTCCTCCCAGTCGACGCCCATCCGGCGCGCGGTGGACTCGGTCATCCGCGTCTCGACGAAGCCGGGCGCGACCGCGTTGACGTTGATGTTGAAGCGGCCAAGCTCGATCGCCAGCGTCCGGGCCATGCCCTGGAGACCGGCCTTGGCGGTCGAGTAGTTGGTCTGGCCGCGGTTGCCGAGCGCCGAGGTCGAGGAGAGGAAGACGATCTTCCCGTACTTCTGCTCGGTCATCACGGCCTGCGCCGCGCGGGCGGCGAAGAAGGACCCCGTGAGGTGCGTGTTGATGACCGCGAACCAGTCGTCGTCGGTCATCTTGAAGACCAGATTGTCGCGGATGATCCCCGCGCAGCAGACGAGGATGTCCAGCCTTCCGTATTCGTCGGTGGCGCGCTTGATCGCGGCCTCGACCTGCTCGCGCTGGGTGACGTCGCAGGCGACGCCGATCGCCTTGCCACCGCCACCGCTGATGCGCTTGGCGGTCTCGTCCGCGGGTGCCTGCTCGAGGTCGACGACCACGACTGATGCGCCTTCCTTGGCGAACAGCTCAGAGGTTGCGGCGCCGATTCCGTTGGCGCCGCCGGTGACCAGGGCTACCTTGCCTTCAAATCTCATTGGGCAATCTTGACAAGTTCGAACAGGACATCTCCCGCCAGCACCCCCTCCCCCTCGGGGAGCACGAAGAGCGGGTTGAGGTCGAGCGCCAGCAGCCGGTCGCCGAGGTCGAGGGCGAGATCGCCCAGGGCGGCGATGGCGCGCGCCGCCGCCTTCACATCCGCCGCCGGCCGCCCCCGCGCGCCCCGCAGCAGTGGGTAGCCCCGCAGCTCGGCCAGCATCTCCTCGGCCTCGTCCTCGCCGATCGGCGGGATGCGCAGCGCGACGTCGCGCAGCACCTCGACGAAGATGCCGCCGATGCCCGCCACCAGCACCGGCCCGAAGAGCGGGTCGCGCTTGATCCCCGCGATCAGCTCGACCACGGGCTCGACCTGGCGCACGACGAGCACGCCCTCGATCTCGGCACCCGGCGCGTAGCGTTCCGCGGCCGCCACCACCTCGCGATAGGCGCGCTCCGCCTCAGCCGCCGACCCGAGGCCGAGCCGGACGCCGCCGGCCTCCGTCTTGTGCGTGATTGCCGCGCTCTGGATCTTGACCACGACCGGGAAACCAATCGCCTCCGCGGCCGCTCCGGCCTCGGCGGCGTCGCGCGCCAGCCGCTGCTCCGGCGCCCCAATGCCATACGCCTCCAACAGCCGCGACTCTCCCCCGCTTGGCGGGGGAGTACCGCGGCGCAGCCGCGGGGAGGGGGAATACCGCCCCCGCATCCTGCCGTACTCGATTGCATCCGCCACCGCCCGCACCCCGTGCGTCAAACCGTTCGCGAAGTGCAGCCGGTAGCGCGCCAGCGCCTCACGCCCGTACTCGGTCAGCTGCGTCGGCCCGGTCGCCACCGCGACCGCGAAGGGCAGCCCCCGCATCGCCTCCGCCATCAGCTCCAGCCGCCGTTCCACCCCCGCCGCGTTCGGTCCCGGGTCGCGCGGCGGGTCGGAGTTGATCAGGTAGGCGTCGAAGCTCCCCTCCGCGGCCACCGCCCGCAGCGAGTCGCCCAGCAGTTGCGGCTGGTCGACGATCACGCCCGTGGTGTCCATCGGGTTCTGGGCCGCCCCGAACACGGGCAGAATCGCGCGCAGCTTGGCCTTGGTCTCGGGCGCGAAGTCGGGCAGCTCGATCACCGTCTGCTCGGCCAGGTCGGAAACGATGCCGCAGGCGCCTCCCGAAACCGTCACCGCCGCCGTCCGCGCGCCCGCCGGCCACCCCGAGCTGGCCAGGACCGCCGACGTCTCCAGCAGCTGCTCCAGGCTGCGGACCCGAACCACCCCGCGCTGCCGGAAGACCGCCGAGACCACCTCGTCAGCCCCCGCCAGCGAGCCCGTGTGGGCCGAGATGGAGCGCGCCGCCGCCTCGCTGCCGCCGATCTTGAACACGACCAGCGGCTTGCCCGCGGCCAGCGCGCGGCCGGCCGCGGCCAGGAAGGCGTCCGCGTCCCGGATGCCCTCGATCAGCGCGCTGACCACCTTGACGCGCGGGTCCGCGACCAGCGCGTCGATGAAGTCGGCCGCGGTCAGCATCGCCTCGTTGCCGATCGAGACGCTGCAGGCCAGCCCGATCCCCCGCGCCTGCGCCATCCGGTGGTAGTGGACGAGCATGGCGCCGCTCTGGCTGACGAAGGCGACCCCGCCCGCGATCAGGGGCGGCGCCACCGGCAGCCCATAAGCCGCCAGCCGCCGGTGGTAGTCGATGAAGCCGAGGCAGTTGGGCCCGAGAATGCCGATCCCCGCTTCCCGCGAAAGGTCGACCAGCCGCCGCTCGAGCACCGCGCCCTCCTGGCCGACCTCCTTGAAGCCGGCCGTCAAAAGGACCGCCGAGCGCACACCCCGGCGCACGCACGCCTCCAGCACCGGCTCCGCCCGCTCGGTGCCGACCATGACGTAGGCGCAGTCGATCTCGCCCGGCACCTCCTCCAGCGACGGGTAGCAGGTCCGGCCGAGCATCTCGGGCTGGCGCGGGTTGACCAGGTGGAACTCGCCCGCGAAGCCCTCGAGCTGGAGGTTCGCGACCAGGTTCTGGGTCCAGGTCGAGCTCTCGCGGGCGCCGACCACGGCGATCGAGCGCGACGCCAGCAGCCGCGCGGCGAGCTCGCTCACCCGGCCACCGGCAACGCCCGGAGCACCTCCAGCTCGTGCTCGGTGGGCGGCTCGGTCGCCCGCACGTCGGGCCGAATCCTCAGGTCCCAGCCGGTCGCGGCGCGCACGCTCTGAATCGACTCCCACGGAGAGTACGAGACCAGTTCCAGCTCGCCATCCGCCCCCGGCGCGAGCACGGCCCGGGGCGTGACCAGCAGCTCCGGCCGCCCCACCGCGCTCACGAAGTCGACCTGCTCAACCAGCGCTCGCGGGCTGTGCTCGGTCCGGAAGAGGATGACGCGCGGGATCACCTGGTAGAGGACCGCTGACCCAAAGGCGCCCGCGAAGCGGCGTCGCGGCCGTTCGTGGTCCCCGAGCACATGCAGGTTGATCCGCCCCATGCGGTCGACCTGGATCCCGGAGAAGAAGAAGAGGTCGATCTTGCCGCGCTGGGCCATGTCGAAGAACTCCTTGCTGCCCAGGAAGCGCTCGCCCTCAGGTGAACCGGTCAGCCGCAGCCGCGCGTGGGGGGCGTGCAGGCGGCGCGCCAGCAGCGCCGCTGCGGCGGGGATGGGCGAGTTGACCCCGATCCCGACCCGGTCGCCGTCGCCGATGCGGCGTGCGATCACCGCCGCCATGAGATCCTCAGGGCTGTACGGTGGCGCGGTCCCGCGACTCCACGTAGCGAAGGGTGGCGCGGCCGGTGCCCTCGTGCGGCGCCACCGTGAGGATGTCGACGTAGGCCGCGGGGATCACCTGCTCGTCGCCGTGGAGACGGTCGGCGGCGCCCTCGCGCACCTCCTCGACGCAGACGATCACCGTCGTCGAGGCCTGGGCGAGCAGGCGGTCGTCGAAGGCCGTCCCGATCACGACGTTGCCCGCCGCGTCCGCCCGCCGCCCCTGCAGCAGCGCGAACTCGGGCGCCAGTGCCGGCACCAGCACCACCTCGCGCTCGGGCTGGAAGGGGTCTGGAACCACGCGGAAGTCGGTCCGCACGCGCAGGAGATCGGTCCCCAGGAGACCGGGAACCGGCGTCCACCCGATGCCGGAGGCTCCAGCCTGGAGCGCCATCAGCATCGCGGGTCAGGTCGAGTCGAGGATGCGCAGCCGCCCCGACTCGATGGCGGCGCCGAAGGCGGGTGCCTGCCCGTGCTCGCCGAGGTCGACGCCGGAGGTCTCGATCGAGCGGGCGCAGCCGGCGGCGATCAGCAGCTCGACCCCGATGTCGCCGGTGGGGACGCCGACCAGGTGCAGGTCGCGCCGCCCGGCGCGGATCAGTTCCCGGATCAGCGGCAGCGCCGGGGGCCGCCCGATCGCCACTTCCGAGCCATCGGTGACCAGCGCCGCCGCCTCGG
>DASUWN010000065.1:0-11583 GCA_036378395.1 Candidatus Dormiibacterota bacterium
CCGCACGGCGGTCGAGGCCCTGGCCGCCGTGATGGGCGGCACCCAGTCGCTGCACACCAACGCGATGGACGAGGTGCTGGCGCTGCCGACCGACAAGAGCGCGCGGATCGCGCTCCGGACCCAGCAGATGCTGGCCTTCGAAACCGGGGTCGCAAACGCCGCCGACCCCTTGGGCGGCTCCTACTTTGTGGAGGCGCTGACCGACGAGATGGAGCGCCAGGCCGAGGAGTACTTCCGGCGGATCGACGAGTACGGCGGGGTGATCCCGGCCATCGAGGCGGGCTTCTTCCAGAAGGAGATCGCCGACGCCAGCTTCCGCTATCAGCAGGAACTGGAGCAGAACCGGCGGGTGATAGTGGGCGTCAACGCCTTCGAGGGCGGCAACGAGGAGGACGAGCTGGAGATCCTGCGCATCTCGCCCCAGGTCGAGCTGGAGCAGGTCGAGCGGGTGCGCCAGGTCCGGGCCAGGCGCGACCAGGCGGCCGTCACGCGGGCGCTCAACGAGCTTCGCAAGGTCGCCCAGACGCCTTCCGGAAACACCATGCCGTGCATCGTCGAGGCGGTGCGCGCCTACGCGACCGAGGGCGAGATCATGGGCGTGCTCTCCGACGTGTTCGGCCTCTACACCGAGAAGGCGATCATCTGATGAGCGCGCGCGCCCCCTCCAAGCCGGTCCGCATCGTGGTCGCCAAGGTCGGCCTGGACGGGCACGACCGCGGCGTCAAGGTGGTGGCGCGCGCGCTGCGGGACGCCGGCTTCGAGGTGATCTACACCGGCCTGCGCCAGACGCCGGCGATGGTGGTCGATGCCGCCCTCCAGGAGGACGCGCAGGTGATCGGGCTCTCGCTCCATTCGGGCGCCCACATGACGCTGTTTCCGGCCGTGATCGAGGAGCTGGGGAAGAAGAAGGCCGAGGACATCATCGTCTTCGGGGGTGGGATCATCCCGGACGAGGACATCGCCGAGCTGAAACGGTTGGGCGTGGCCGAGATCTTCACGCCGGGCACGCCCCTCGAGGAGATCGTGGGCTGGCTGCGGGAGCGGTTCCCGGACGCTGGTTGACGCGTCCCGGTTTCCCGGGAAACCCGCGATTGGGCAGGGGCTGAGGGGCCGGTTTCCCGGGAAACCGGGGGTTAGGGCGGAGGGCTGAGCAGCGCGACCAGCTCGGCCGGCACGCGCTGGGGCCGGCCGTCGGAGAGCCGGATCCACGCCCACTCGGTGAGCGCCTCGCAGAGCAGCTCCCCGTCCGCGAGCCGGCGGACCCACGTCCGGCGCCAGGCGCGGGCGCCGCGGACGGCCTCCACCCGCACCGAGACCTCCAACTCGTCGTCGTAGACCGCCGGCCGCCGGTAGGTCATCTCGTTGCGGTGGATCACCCAGGCGCCGCCCTGCGCCAGTGTCCAGGCCTTCCCATAGCCGGCGGCCTCGGCGTGGCGGGTGGCGATCTCCTCGACCCAGCCCATGTAGACCGCGTTGTTGACGTGGCCGTTGCTGTCCAGCTCGTAAGAGCGGACCCGCCAGCGCTCCGCGTATTCGAGCGGGTTAGTGGGCGCTGGCGCTGTTGGGGTTGCCCTGGTCGTCGGTGGTGATCTCGGCGAGCTGGGCCGAGACCGGCTGGCCGTCGCCGGGGAAGACGTCGACCGGCGTCCCCAGGTCGGCCCAGCCGAAGAGCCACTGGGCTCGCGAGTAAGGCAGGTGGACGCAGCCGTGGCTGCGGGTCGACAGATCGAACTGCGACCCCGGGCCGAGCTGTGAGTCGGCCTCCCATGAGGCGTCGTGGAACGACTCCCCGGTGTTGGTGAAGAAGACCGTCCACTGGACGGTGGTGTCCGGATACCAGTACTGCGAGCCCTGCGGCCAGGGCGAGTGCATCTTCCACGGGTGGCTGGTCCAGAGCACCTTCATGGGACCGAAGTCGGTGCCGTAGGCGCTGTCGCCGCGGATGCCGGTGGTGACCAGCGAGTCGAGCACCACGTTGGAGCCCTCATAGGCCCACATCTCCTGGGCGGTCCAGTTGACGATGATGTGCTTCGGGCCCAGGTTCTGCATCAGGAGGTCGTGGACCTGGCCGCTGTAGCGCTGGATCGCGGCGGCGGCGAAGGCGACCTGGTTGGTGTCGCTGGCGCCCAGCTGGCCCGAGAACTTCTCCATCCGGTTGTAGGCCCGCATCACCTGGTCGATCGGCTTGAAGCGCCCCGGCTTGGCCTCGTAGGCGGCTACGGTGGCGTCGTTGCGACCCCCCATCAGGGCGGCGGTGGCGCTCTTCCGGATCGCGTCCAGGTTGCCGCCGTTCTGCGCCAGCAGCGCGTCGGCGGCCTTCTGGATGGCCGCATTCTCGCTCTCCTGGGCAGCGGCCGTCTTCGTCGCCTCGTCGGCCAGCTTGAGCGCTGAGGTGTCGATGGCGCGGACGTCGACGATCTTGCTGGCGCCGGCCAAGGCGGTGTTGAGCTGGTCGAGGCGCTTCTGGTAGCCGGTCGCGACGTCCTCGTCGACACCGAGCTGGCGATCCTTCTCGATCGCCGACTTGGCCTGCGCGATGTCGTCAGCGGTGGTTGCCCGCGATTGACTGAAGACCAGCTGCTCGCGGTCGCCGAGCAGGGTCCGGAGGCCCTGCAGGGCCAGCGTCCCGCTGTGGTAGAAGCTGGCGCGATCGCCGACCCAGATCGGCTCGGGCGCGTTCTCGATCGCCGCCAGCTTGCTCGTGATCGGCTCCAGGTCGGTGCCGGTGTAGCCCGCGACCTGCGCCTTCTTGAGCTCCTGGAGCAGCTGCGTGTGCGCAGATTGATAGCCGCCGTAGGCCTCGACTGAGGCGGCGTTGCTCTCGGCCATGACGATGGCGAGCAGGGCGAGGAGGGCGGCCAGGGAGATGACCAGCGTGCTGCGGCGCGTGAGGGCGAACTTCACTCGGTTGCTATGGTTTGGTTAACGCCCGACCGGGCGGTATTGTTTCGCCGGTTCAAACCGGCATTTCTGAGCGAGATCTTACGTAGTCTCTCGGCCTCCTCCAAGGCCGCATCGGGAGTCAGCATGAAACTCAACGCCCACCAGCGCGAACTGACCGGAAAGCGGTCTCATCGCCTGCTTCGCGAGGGCCAGGTGCCCGGGATCGTCTACGGGCACCACGTCAAGGCCACACCCGTGGCAGTCGATCGGCGCGAGCTTCAACACGTCCTCCAGCGGGCCGGCCGGACCCAGCTGGTCGACCTGGTGATCGAAAGCGGGCGTCCCCACAAGGTGCTGATCAAGGCCGTTCAGACCCATCCCCGGCGCCAGGGGCCGATCCACGTCGACTTCCAGCAGGTCTCGATGCGCGAGAAGCTGCAGGTGGAGGTGCCGGTGGTCGTGGTCGGCGAGTCGCCCGCGGTCGAGCGCGGCGACGCCGACATCCTGCAGGTCGTCCACCAGCTCAAGGTCGAGTGCCTTCCCAACGACATCCCTGAGGTCTTCGAGATCGACGTCTCGACGCTGGCCAACGTGGGCGACCAGGTTCGGATCGGCGACGTGCCCGGATTCGAGGGCGTCACCGTGCTGGGCGACCCCGAAGACGTCGTCGTCAAGGCCCAGCCGCGGCGCGAGCTGGTGACCGAGGAAGAGCTGGCTGAGGAGGCCGCGATCGCCGCCGAGGCCGCTGTCGAGGCGGCCGCGGAGGAGGGCCAGGCGGAGGCGGCCGAGGAGGAAGGTCAGGCCGAGGAGGCCGAGGGCCAGGCTCAGTCGACCGAGTAAGCGGCGGTGCCTAAGGGCGTGCTGGTCGAGACGGTCCTGGTCGTCATTGCGCTGGCCGCCTTCGCGGCCGCCTGGTTCCTGGCTCGGCTGCTCCGGGACTGGGTCGGCGGCTGGCTCGTCCGCCACCACGTCAGCGGCGACGCCGTGGCGCTCGGCCGCCGGGTCGTCTACGTCACCCTGCTCCTGATCGGGACGCTGGCGGCGCTCAGCATCACCTTTCAGAGCGGCAACCTGACCCTGGCCGGGATCGTGGTGGCCACCGTGATCGCGAGCTTCGGCGTCCAGGACGTGCTGCGGAACTACGTTTCCGGCTACTACGTGCTGCTCGAGGGCCACCTGCGGGTGGGCGACACCATCGACATCAACGGGCATGTGGGCGTCATCGAGGACATCCGGCTGCGAGTGAGCCTGCTCCGAAGCGAGGACGGCTCGCTGGCGGTGGTCCCCAACGCCGAGCTCTTCAACTCCACCGTGATCGTGGTCCCACCCGAGGCGCTGCGGACGCGGCGCTCGGCGCGGCGGCTACGTCAGGGCGCCCAGAACCACCCGGCACAGGGCCTCGAAATCCCCTGAGTCGAGGTCCGACTCCTCCCGCAGCAGCTTCTTGATCTCCTGCGTGGCGAGGTCGACGTGCGCCCCGTGGGCGACCTGGCCGGCCAGCGAGCGGAGGTGGAAAGTGTGGTCGGGCCGTTCGCTACTCGCCTCGAGGCCGGCGTCGACAGCGTCCAGCGAGAGGTAGCGGCCCCAGAGCTTGGTCTCCTTGTCGCCGGTCTCGGGCGAGTCGGAGAGGTGGAGGCAGTTGACTCCGCCGTAGATGCCGTAGCGCTCCCGAAGCGAGCCCGGCCGCGATTCGTGGATGCGGGTCTCGCCGAGCTCGAAGCGCATCCGCTCCAGCTGGTCGGCCTCGGCCTGGACGCGGCCGACCGGCAGCGGCAGGGCGGTCATGAAGTCGACCAGCCAGGGAAAGAAGGGCCGGCCCTGGAGGAAGTCGTAGTGCTCCTCGACCAGCTCCCGCGGCGCCCGGAACCAGGTCAGTCCGGTCAGCTTCCAGCCGCGCTCCGAGCTCAGCCAGGACCAGAGGGCGCCCCGAACCGCGAGCCGGTGGGCGGCGTCCGGTTTGAAGATGACGAGGGCGTCAGCCACCGCCCGGCAGTCTACCGGTCCCGGTCGGTCGGCTCGTAGAAGTGGCGACCCTGCAGCTCGTCGGGCAGGTCCTGCTGATCGACCTTGGCGCCTTCGTAGTCGTGCGGGTACTTGTAGCCCTTGCCATAGCCCATCGAGCGCATCAGCCCGGTCACGGGGTTCCGCAGGTGAAGGGGAACCGGAAGGTTGCCGGTCTCCTGGATCACCTGCCGGGCGGCGCCGTAGGCGACCATGGCCGAGTTGGACTTGGGCGCCCGGGCGAGGTAGATCGCGGCCTCGCTCAGCGGCAGCGTCGCCTCCGGCATGCCCACGAAATGAGCCGCCTGCTGGGCGGCGACCGCGACCGAGAGCGCTATGGGGTCGGCGAGCCCGATGTCTTCGGCGGCCGAGATCACGAGCCGGCGGGCGACGAACATCGGGTCCTCGCCCGCCTCCAGCATCCGCGCCATCCAGTACACGGCGGCGTCGGGGTTGCTGTCCTTGATGCTCTTGATCATGGCCGAGACGATGTCGTAGTGCTGGTCCCCGGCCCGGTCGTAGAGCAGGTGCCGCTGCTGCATCGCCTGCTCGACCAGCTCCCGCGTGACCTTGCCGCTGCCGGCGGCCAGCGCCGCGCCGGCCTCGAGCGCGTTGAGGGCTACCCGTGCGTCGCCCCGCGCCGCCTCGAGGAGGACAGCGCGGGCGTCGACGTCGACCGCGACCTGGAGCTCGGCCAGCCCGCGCTCGAGGATCCGCTCCAGGTCGGCCCCGGAGAGCGCCTCCAGCCGGAAGACGCGGCTGCGAGAGAGCAGCGGCGTGATCACCTCGAAGGAGGGGTTCTCGGTGGTGGCGCCGATCAGCGTCACGGTGCCGTTCTCGACGTGCGGGAGGATGGCGTCCTGCTGCGCCTTGTTGAAGCGGTGGAGCTCGTCGATGAAAAGCACCGTGCGCTTGCCCGCCCGGCGCGCCTGCTGCGCCTCGGCGACGACTTTGCGTAGGTCCGCGACGCCGGAGGTAACCGCGCTCAGCGACACGAAACGGGAGCCGGTCGCGCGCGCCAGCACGTTTGCCAGCGTCGTCTTGCCGCTGCCCGGCGGCCCCCACAGCACGATGCTTGGCAGGTGCCCGGATGCAGCCAGGCTGCGCAGAACTTCGACGACCTTTTCCTGGCCGACCAGCGCTTCGAAAGAGTCCGGACGCAGGCGGCTGGCGAGGGGCGCGTCAGGCAGCCGGCCAGCGTCAACGCTGGTTTGACGAGCCGCGGCTGTGCTCTCCGGCTCTTCCGCACCGAAGAGTCCGGGCTGGTGCGCCACGCCGTCAGTATCGTGCGAATTCAGGACCTCGCGGCTACAATGCCCGCGCACATGTCCGTCTGTTGGAGCTGCGAAGCTCCGCTTCCCGAGGAAGCCGAGTACTGCATGCGCTGCGGTCACAGCCAGCGCGAGCGCAACACCAGCCCGATCTACGTCGTCGATTCAACGACGGAACTTTTCAACGGCGTTTTCGTCAAAGCGATCCTGGGCCAGGAAGTCAACCGTGCAGTCCGCTACAAGCGGCCGCTGTCGGCGCTGATGGTCGAGGTCGACCACGCCGAGCACATCCACCGCGACCTCGGCGTGAGCCAGCTCAACGGCCTGCTCAAGGAGCTCGGCCAGGTGCTGGTGAGCGCGGTCCGCGACACCGACACCGTGGCCTTCCTGGACGCCGAGGGGCCCCCGCACTTCGCCATCGTTCTGCCCGAGACGGACAGCAACGGCGCGCTCCTGGCGGCCGACAAGATCCGGCGGTCGGTGGCGTCGCACGACTTCCAGGCCGGCGGCGGCTGGCAGCGGCTGACGGTGAGCGTCGGCGTGACCAGCGTCGCCCACGAGCGGATGAACCAGCCCGACCTGCTGACCGAGGCCAACCAGGTGCTCCAGACCGGCCGCTCGGCCGGCCAGGGGCCGAACCGGACCTACACGCAAGCCGTCCACGTATAAGCCGGCGCCGGGCTTCTCGTAGACTCGGAGGCCGCGTTGCCGACCCGAATCTTCCTCGTCCGTCACGCCGAGGTCCTCAACCCCGACGGCGTGCTCTACGGCCACCTCGACCGCTTCCCGCTCAGCTCGAGGGGCCGGCTCCAGGCGACCGAGATCGGTCGCCGGCTCCGCGACGAGGGCGTCCGCCGGATCGCCCACAGCCCCCTGCTGCGCGCGATCGAGACGGCGCAGCTGATCAACCGGGAGCTGCCCCACCCCGTCCCCCTGATCGAGGAGCCAGGCTTAGTCGAGGCCGAATTTGGCCGCTATCTCCAGGGCGTCAAGCCCTGGCAGGTGCCCTTCCGGCGGCCGCTGTGGTTCGTCCACAAGGCGCGCCGAGGCCTGCTTCCCGGGGACGAGACGATCGCCGGCATGGGCGAGCGGGTGATGGCCGTCGCGCGCCGCTACGCGCTCGACCATCCGGACCAGGTGACGGTCTGCGTCAGCCACGCCGACCCGCTCCAGGCGGCCTGGATCCTGCTCGACGGCCGGCCGCAGACCGAGGTAGAGATGTACCGGAAGTCGGTCGCCCGGGCAGGCGTGCTCGAGGTCGACTTCGATCCCGCGGGGCGGGTGGTGGGCGTCAGCTACGTGCCGCCGCCCGAGGTCGCGCTGCCGAGCACGCCAGAGCCCGAAGTTCCGCGCACGAGTTGAAGGCCGGCGGCGGCGGCAACCGCCGCGGCCCCGACCCCGGCGGCCACCCCGGCTGTGAGATCGAATGCCGGAGCGCAGAGCGGACGGGCGGCGGGCGGCCTGACGGTTTCGCCGGCCGGCACCGGCAGCGCGAGCAGGCTCGCGAACCAGGTCCCGGCCTCGATCGCGCCCAGCGGGCGCGGAAAGTAGGAGGTAAACCCGGGCTCGGCGTGGGAGAAGTCGAAGGCGCCCTCGAGGGGCGGGGCGGCCTCCTCCCGGGCGTTGATGGCGCGCAGCCCAAAGATCCGCCGGATCAGCGCCAGGACCGAGGTGTGGTCGTAGACGTTCGTGGTCACGTGGCCGGGTCGCGCCCAGGGCGAGGCCACGATGCAGGGGACCCGGAAGCCGAACCCGCGGGCGTCAACCCGGGGTGGCGGCACGTGGTCGTAGAAGCCCCCGTTCTCGTCGTAGTTGAAGATGACCGCGGTCCGCTGCCAGGCGGGGCCGGCGGCCAGGGAGTTGAGCGTCAGCGCCACGAAGCGCTCGCCCCAGGCCACGCTGTCGCTCGGGTGCTCGCTGACCGGCTCCTGGGTCACGACCCAGGTGACTCCGGGCAGGTCGCCGCGGGCAGCGTCGGCGAGGAACTGGGCATAGGGCAGCTGGGCCCGCGGGTCCTGGCGCCGCTCCGGGTAGTAGGTGACCGGGTTGTAGCCGATCGCGGGCAGGTGGGCGAGGTAGGCCCGCCATTCGATCCCGGCCTCGTCGAGCCGGTCGACGAGGTTGGGCCGGGGAAGCAGCGCCGGATCGATGCCGGCCAGGCCGGGGTTGTCGGTGAAACCGCCCGCGGAAGCGGCGATCGAGTAGAGGCGGTTGGGGAAGGTCGGCCCCAGGACCGAGCAGAAGTAGTGGTCGCAGATCGTGAAGCGGCGCGCCAGCGCCCAGTAATAAGGGAGGTCGTCGCCGGTGTAGTAGCTGACCGCCTTGGCGCCGCCGATGAGCTCGAAGTTGTCGTTGGTGCCGCCGTGGTGCTCGGCTTCGGCGGCGGCGGTGGTGTGGGGCGGATTGGCAAGGCTGAGCGTGGTGGCGTGGTGCACCGCGGCGCAGTTGGGCAGCCCTTCGACGCCGGGATAGAGCCCGAAGTAGTGGTCGAAGGAGCGGTTCTCCTGCATCAGCAGGACCACGTGCTCGATCGGCGTCTCGGCCGCCCGGCTGAGGCGGACGCCGGGAAAGGCCAGGCCGCCGGCCAGGCCCGCCGCCGCGGCCAGGAATCGCCTCCGGGTGATGCCCATTGAGCGGGCTATCATCGGGCCGCGTGGCAGGGCGGCTCAAGTTTCCCGAGGGGTTTCTCTGGGGAACCGCCAGCGCGGCGCACCAGGTCGAAGGGGACAACCGCAACAGCGACTGGTGGCAGCTGGAGCTGGAACCGGGGCGCATCCGGGACGGCGACACCTCGCTGGTCGCCTGCGACCACTACCGCCGCTTCCGCGAGGACTTCGGGCTGATCCGCGAGCTGAACAACAACGCGCACCGCCTGTCCATCGAGTGGGCGCGCATCGAACCGCGGCCGGGCGAGTTCGACGCGGAGCAGATCGAGCACTACCGGGAGGTGCTGACCGCCCTGCGCCAGCTCGGGATCGCGCCCATGCTCACCCTTCACCACTTCACCAGCCCGCTCTGGTTCGCGCGCCGCGGAGGCTGGGCCTCGGTCGAGGCGCCGGCGGCTTTCGAGCGCTACGTGCGCCGGGTGGCGGACGAGCTGGGTGAGCTGGTCGACCTCTGGTGCACGATCAATGAGCCCAACATCTACGCCGCCCAGGGCTGGTTCAACGGTGAGTTCCCACCCGCCCACCACGGCGACCTGCCGGGCTACTACCGCGTGCTCAAGCACATGCGGCTCGCCCACGAGCGGGCCTATCGCGTGCTGCACGCCCGCACGCCGGAACGGCCGGTCGGGCTCTCCTTCCACAAGTTCCTGATGCTGCCGGCTTCCCGGCGCGACTCCGACGTTGGCGCGGCCATGGTCGCGCAGATGTTCATCGACCGCTGGCCGGCCGGGCTCCGAACCGAGCCGATCGTGGCCGGGCTGGCCGACTACGTCGGGATCGCGCACTACTGGGCCCAGGTCTGCACCTTCAATCCGCGGCGGCCTCAGGACGCGTTCATCCGGCGCGAAAACGTGCCCGGGGCGATTCCGACCGACATGGGCTGGACCTCCGATCCGGCCTGGCTCCGCCCCGTCCTCAACGAGCTGCGCGACCTCGGCAAGCCGGTCTACGTCACCGAGAACGGCATCTCGACCGGCGACGACGGCGTTCGCCAGGAGTACCTGACGGCCGCCCTGCGCTCGGTCCACGGGGCGATCGAGGACGGCGTCGACGTGCGCGGTTACTTCCACTGGACCCTGCTCGACAACTTCGAGTGGGCGCACGGCTACGCGCAGAAGTTCGGGCTGGTCGCGGTGGATCGATCGACCCTGGAGCGGACGGTCAAGAAGAGCGGGCGGGTGTACGCGGAGATCGCGGGGTCGAACTCGGTGCCCGCCGCCTGACTAGACTCGATCCGTGAAGCTGGGGATCAACGTCCCCTACACGGACCACCTTCCGCGCGAGCTGGTGCTCGCCTACGTGAAGGAGGCCGACCGCCTCGGCTACGACAAGGTCTGGGTCGCCGAGGCGTACGGCTACGACGCCTTCACGACCCTGACCCAGTTCGCCTGCGTCACCGAGCGGATTGGGCTGGCGACCGGGATCGTGAACGTCTTCTCGCGCTCGCCGGCCCTGATCGCCCAGACCGCCGCCTCGCTGGACGCGATCAGCGGCGGCCGCTTCACGCTCGGGCTGGGGACATCCGGCCACCAGGTGATCGAAGGCTGGCACGGCGTCAAGTTCGAGAAGGGCATCACCCGGACCCGGGAGACGATCGACATCGTCCGCAGGGTGCTGCGCCGCGAGCGGCTCGAGTACGAGGGCGACGTCTTCCACCTGCACGCCGGCTTCAAGCTGATCACCCATCCGGTCCGCGAGCGGATCCCGATCTACCTGGCCACGCTCACGCCCAAGGGTGTGGAGCTGGCGGCCGAGGTCGCCGACGGCTGGCTGCCGGTCTTCTTCAGCCCCCGGCACTATGCGAGCGTGATCAAGCCCGAGCTCGAGGCGGGGGCGGCCAAGGGTGGCCGGCCGCTGAGCGAGCTCAGCGTCTGCGTCTTCCAGCCCGTGATCGTGACCGACGACCCCAAGGCCGGCCGGGAGGTGGCGCGGCCGCACCTGGCGCTCTACATCGGCGGGATGGGGTCGCGCGAGAAGAACTACTACAACCAGGTCTTCCGCCGCTACGGCTTCGAGGAGGAGGCCCTGCGGATCCAGGATCTCTACCTGGAGCGCCGGCGCGACGAGGCGATGGCGGCCATCACCGACGAGATGGTGGATGCGGTGACGGTCATCGGCACCGCCGAGGAGTGCCGCGAGCAGCTGGCCGAGCTCGAGCGCGTGGGCGTCGACGAGGTGGCGATCGGCCTCCAGGTTCCTGGCAATGATCCAGTGCAGATCCGCGACGCGCTGGAGGCGCTGGCGCCTCGGTGACCCTGCGCGCGGCGAGCTGGGCCGCCGGCGGGATCGTGGTCGCAGTGCTCCTGGCCGCGGCTGGCTGGGGCATGACGCACCCCCGGACGGCGTCGACCTCGGCGCTGATCGGGCGCCCGGCGCCGGAGCTGGTGCTGCGCGCCTTCGACGGCTCGACCGTCAGCCTGGTAGCCCTCCGCGGGCGTCCGGTGGTGGTCAACTTCTGGGCCTCCTGGTGCGTGCCCTGCCGGCAGGAGAACCCGTCCCTGCAGGCGGCCGCGCGCGCCCATTCGGAGGTGGCCTTCCTGGGCGTCGACTTCCAGGACTCGGAAGCGGCCGCTCGGGCCTACGCCGCCCAGGCGGGCGGCGCCTATCCGGTCGGTGAGGTGGCCGGCGGCTCGGTGGCGGCGTTCGGCGTGACCGCGCCCCCGGAGACGCTCTTCATCGACCCCGCCGGGCGGGTCGCGGCCCGCTTCGTGGGGCCGGTCGATGGCGGCGTCATCGATCGCTACCTGCAGCTGGTGCTGGCG
>DASUWN010000066.1:0-8366 GCA_036378395.1 Candidatus Dormiibacterota bacterium
GAAACCGCGGCTTGGGGCGCGGTCTTTCGAGAAACCGGGGTTGGGCCGCGGGCTGGGGAGCGGTTTTTCGAGAAACCGGGGCTTGGGCGGGGGGTTGGGGAGCGGTTTTTCGAGAAACCGCGGCTTGCGGCCAGGTTGGCGGGGCTGGTTTCCCGGGAAACCGGGGATGGGGACAGGTTGGCGGGGCTGGTTTCCCGGGAAACCGGGGGTTGGGCCAGTGGTTGGGGGCTGGTTTCCCGGGAAACCGGGGATGGGGCCAGGGTGGCGGGGCTGGTTTCCCGGGAAACCGGGGGTTGGGCCCCCTTAGCGGGAGGCTTCGAGCTCCTCCGCCGGCTCCTGCTGGTCGGGTGCCGCTTCGCCGCTCGACTGGAGTGCCTCGACTCCCCGCTTGACGGTGGCCAGGGTTCGGGAGAGGTGCGCCTCCAGCTGCTGCAGCTGCTCCAGCGCGTAGGTCTCGGCGTCGCGGATGATCTGGTCGGCCTTGGCCTGCGCGTCACGCACCAGCTGTGCGGCCTGGCGCTCGGCGCGGCGGGTGACCTCGTGGTCGGTGACAGCGCCCTCCGCCCGCTCGTTTGCCTTGGCCATGATCCGGGCCGCCTCGGCGTGCGCTTCCGAGATCAGCCGCTGCTGCTCCTGGACCGTCCAGTTGGCCTGCTTGATCTCCTCGGGGAGGTTGAACCGGAGCTGGTCGACGAGGTCCATGACCTCGTCCTCGTCCAGCATGACCTGCGCCGAGAAGGGGACGTGCCGAGCGTGATGGACCAGGTACTCCATCCGGTCGAGGATCTCGTCGACCTTTATCGGAACTTCTCCTTGAGGCGCTCGGCCACGGCCGGGTGAACGAACTCGGAGACGTCGCCGCCGTGGCTCGCGATGTCCTTGAGGATACTTGAGGACACGAAGATGTGAGCGAAGCTCGACATCAGGAACACGGTGTGGATGTCGGGCACCAGCTTGCGGTTCATCAGCGCCTGCTGCAGCTCGACGTCGAAGTCGGAGTAGGCGCGCAGCCCCTTGACCAGCGAGTGCGCACCCTGCTGGCGCGCGAACTCCACGGTCAGGCCGGTGAACGTCATGACCTCTACGTCGGGCCGCGGCGCCACGACCTCTCGGATCATCTCCACCCGCTCCTCGGGCGTGAAGAGGTGGCTGCGCTTGTCGGGATTGGCGCCCACGGCCACGATCAGCCGGTCGAAGATGGTCAGCGCGCGCTCGACGACGTCGAGGTGGCCATTCGTGAAGGGGTCGAAGCTGCCCGGGTAGACCGCCGTCTTCAATGCGCGACCAGGATTGTGACCGAACTCCCGCCGTAGCGGCGGTCGCGGTCGACCGTGAGCCGGGCCAGCGCCGGCACCGGGGACGCGCTCGCTCGCTCGGCCACCACCAGCGTCCCCACGGCCACCACCGCGTCGAGCGCGGCCAGCGCCGTCTCGAGCACGGGATCGGCGTAAGGCGGGTCGAGGAGGACCAGTTTGTGACGCGCCACTTCGACCGGGTGGCCGCGGACCCACCAGACCGCGTCGCCGCGCACCACCCGCGCCCGATCCAGGTAGCCGACCGCCGCGAGGTTGACCCGGATGGCGGCGACGGCGGCTTCCGAGCTCTCGACGAAGGTGGCGCCGGCCGCGCCGCGGCTGAGGGCCTCGATCCCGAGCGCCCCGGAACCGCTGAACAGGTCGAGGACCTGCGCCTCCAGGACCCGCACCCCGAGCAGGTTGAAGATCGCCTGCTTGACCATCCCCTGCGTGGGCCGGATGCCGGCGGGGGCGGTCAAACGGCGGCCGCGGTCCTCGCCGCCTTCGATGCGGAGGCGGCCCGGCCCCTTAACCCCCAACCACCCGAATCACGCCGTCCGAGGTGACGTGCCCGATCCGCGCCGGCGGCCAGGGGGCGCCGGCGAGCGCGGCCTCGAAAGTGGCGGCGTGGTCAGGCGGCAGCGCCACCAGCAGGCCGCCGCTGGTCTGGGCGTCGCTCAGGATCAGCTGGTCGGTCTCCCCCACGCCGTCCCACTCGACCAAGCCCTTCAGAGCCGAGTGGTTGCGCCGGCTCCCGCTCGGAAACAGGTCCTGCTCCGCCAGGCCGCGAACGCCTTCCAGCAGCGGCACCCGGGCCAGCTCGACCTCCGCCCCCACTCTGAGGTTGACCAGGTGGCCGAGCAGGCCGTAGCCGGTGACGTCAGTGGCGGCCGTGACGCCGGCGGCCAGCATCGCCTCCGCCCCCTGCCGGTTGAGGTGCGACATCAGCCGGATCGCCTCGGCCTCCACCTCGGGCGCGCAGAGCCGGCGCTTGATGGCGGTGGTGATTAGGCCGGTCCCCAAGGGCTTGGTCAGGTAGAGCACGTCGCCGGCCTGGGCGCCCTCGGCCGTGACCATCCGGTCCGGGTTGACCTCGCCGATCACGGCGTAGCCGAGCTTGGGCTCGGGGTCGTCGATGCTGTGGCCGCCGACCACCGGCACGCTCGCCTCGGCCAGCTTGGCGGCGCCGCCCGCCACCATTTGCTCGAGGACGCCGGAATCCAGCTTTTCGCGAGGAAAGGCGAGGATGCTCAGCGCGAAGAGCGGCTTGCCGCCCATGGCGTAGACGTCGCTGACGCTGTTGGCCGCGGCGATGGCGCCGAAGGACCGCGCGTCGTCGACGATCGGCGTGAAGAAGTCGACCGTCGCGACCAGCGCGCGGTCGCCGGCGATCCGGTAGACCGCCGCGTCGTCATGGGCTCCGGCGCCGACCAGGACGTTGGGGTCCTGGATCAGGGGCAGGGAGCTGAGTACCTGCGCCAGCTCCACTGGGCTGAGCTTGCAGGCTCAACCAGCGCCGTGGCTGTACTCCGTAAGCCGCAGGGTCGTCACGAGACCGAAGTTTGCTCCAGGCGGCGCTCGACCGCCGCCCGCAGTGCCGGGTGCCGGGCCAGCTCGGGATCTTCGGCCAGCACCATCTCGGCCTCGGCGCGGGCGGCATCGATCAGGGCCGGCTGCTGGAGCGCCGCCATCGCGGCGTCGACGTCGCCGTGCTGGCGGGTGCCGAGCAGCTCGCCCGCACCGCGCATCCGGAGGTCGGCCTCGGCGAGGCGGAAGCCGTCGTTGGTCTGGGACATGAGGTCGAGGCGGTGGACGGTCTGTTCCTCAGAGTCGGTGAGGAGCAGGCAGTAGCTCTGGTGGTCGCTGCGGCCGACCCGGCCGCGGAACTGGTGGAGCTGGGCCAGCCCGAAGCGCTCGGCGCCCTCGATCAGCATCACGGTCGCGTTGGGGACGTCGACGCCGACCTCGATCACCGGGGTGGCGACCAGGACGTCGGCATCGTGGTTGCGAAAGGCCGCCATCACCTCGTCCTTTTCTTTTAGGCGGCCGTGGACCAGAGCCAGGCGGAGGTCGGGGAACACCACCTTCTGGAGGCGCTCGAACTCGGCGGTCGCGGCCTTGACCTCCAGCTTCTCCGACTCCTCGACCAGCGGGCAGATCACGAAAGCCTGCCGCCCGGACTGGACCTCGCGCCGGACCAGCGCATAGGCGCGGTCGCGCTCGGGCGGGGTCACCACCTCGGTCGTCACCGGGCGGCGGCCGGGGGGCAGCTCGGCGATCACCGAGAGCGCCAGGTCTCCGTAGAGCACGAGCGCCAGCGAGCGCGGAATCGGAGTGGCGGTCATGGCCAGGAAGTGCGGGCGCGCGTCCCCGGCCTTCGCCCGCAAGAGCTCGCGCTGGCGGGTGCCGAAGCGGTGCTGCTCGTCGACCACCGCCAGCCCGAGGCGGGCGAGCTGGACCGCCTCCTCGATCAGGGCATGGGTGCCGACCAGCACGGCGCAGTGGCCGGAGGCCGCCGCCGTCAACACCCGGCGCCGCTCCGCGGCCGGCTGCCCCGACACCAGCAGCTCGACGGTCAGGTCGGGGAAGCTGGTCTCCAGGTAGGCGCGAAACTTGTGCAGGTGCTGGCGGGCCAGGATCTCGGTCGGGGCCATGACGACCGTCTGCAGGCCGGCGGCGTGGGCCATCGCCGCCGCCGCCGCGGCGACCGCCGTCTTGCCCGAACCGACGTCCCCGTTCAGGAGCCGGTTCATCGGTATCTCCTTTTCGAGGTCCTGGAAGATCTCCCAGGTCGCCCTGCGCTGGGCGTTGGTGAGCTCGAAGCCAAGGCCCCCCTTGAAGCGATCGATCACCTCCTGCCGGTAGGGGATCGGCGTCGCCGCCTCCCCCGACTGCCGCCGGCGCAGCCAGAGAAAGGCCGCCTGGAGCTCGAAGACATCGGCGAACTCGAAGCGCTGCACGGCCTTCCGGAAGTCGGGCAGGGCTGGGGGCGCGTGCGAGAGCTTGACGGCTTCGGCGATCGGGAGGAGCCCGTGGCGGAGCCGCACATCTTCGGGCAGCGTCTCCTCGAAGTCGTCGACGAGGGCGAGGGCCTCGGCCACCCACTGCTGGACGCGCGCCGAGCTGAGGCCTTCGACCAGGTGGTAGCGCGGCGTCAGGCCCCCGATCCGGATCGCGCCGTCGGCGCCCACCTCCTCGAATCGAGGATTGAACATCTGCAGGCCGCCGTAGCGCGAGCTTCGGACCTCGCCCGCGACCGCCAGGCGATGCACGCGCTTGAGCGTGGCCGCCAGGTAGGGCTGGTGAAACCAGACCAGGCTGACGGCGCCGCTTTTGTCGGTGAGCGTGGCCTCGGTCAGCTTGAGCCGCTGGCGGCTGGTCTGGCGCGCCTGGACGTTGCCGACGACGCCGACCACCATCGCCTGCTGCCCGGCACGGAGCCAGGCGATCGGAGAGGGCTCGAAGTGGTCCCATTCATGGGGACGTGCGAGCAGCAGATCGCGAACCGTGCGGATGCCGAGCTTGGCCAGGCGACGCGCGTCGCTGTCACGGACGCCGTTCAGCGCGGTGACCGGCGAGTCGAGGTTGAAGCGCGGCCGGGTCAGCATCGGGTCTATAGGATCGCCTGGTGACCCGGCCCCCGGAAACGCCTGTTGACGAGGTGGTCGAGGTCATCCATGGGGTCGAGGTTCGCGAACCCTACCGGTGGTTGGAGGACGCACGCGATCCTCGGGTACGCGCCTGGGAGGCGGAGCAGGACGCCTACGCCCGTCGCTTCCTGGAGGGCCTGCCGGAGCGTCCCGCCGTCGGTCGCCGGCTCCGCGAGGCGCTCGACTGCGGGGCGCTGGGGACCGTGGCGCCGCGCGGACGCTGGCGGTTCTTCACCCGGCGGACGGCGGGGATGGAGCAGGTCGCCCTGTACGTGCTCGACAAGGACGATGTGGAGCGGCTGCTGGTCGATCCGGCTCCGCTGAGCGGGGACGCCGCCACCGCCATCGACTGGTACCAACCCTCGCAGGATGGCGAGCTGGCCGCCTTCGGCATCTCCGAGGGCGGCGACGAGAACTCGGTGCTGCACCTGGTCGAGACGGCCTCGAGCCGGGTGCTCGACGACCGGATTCCGCGTTGCCGCGCGGCCAGCGTGGCCTTCGAGCCGGGCAACCAGGCCTTCCTCTACACGCGCTACCCGCTGCCCGGCGAGGTGCCCGAGGGCGAGGAGACGTACCACCGGCGCGTCTTCCGGCACCTGGTCGGCCAGTCCGCCGAGACCGACGTCCTCATCCATCGCGAAGCGGTCAAGACCCACTGGCCGGGTCCGATCTCGATCTCGACCAGCGGGCGGTGGGCGGTGATGAACGTGCACACGGCCTATGGCGAGAACCGGGTTCTGCTCCGAGCCGGCGAAGGCGCCTTCCGCGGCGTGTTCGAGGCTGGGGGGAAGGAGTGCTACGCCTGGTTCGCGGGCGAGCGGCTGCTCGCGATCACCAACTTCGAGGCCCCCAACTACCGCCTGGTCGAGATCGACCCCGCGCGGCCGGCGAGCGCCGACTGGAGTGACCTGGTGCCGGAGTCGGAGCACGTCCTCTTCGGCGTCGCGGCGACGGCCGGCTCGCTGCTCGTCCACCACCTCGTCGACTGCTCCTCTCGGCTGGCACGCCACCGGCCCGACGGCGAGCACATCCACGACCTGGCGGTCCCGGAGCTGTGCACGGTGACCGGCATCGGGGCCTCGGCCGGCGTCGAGGACGCCTACTTCAGCGTTGAGCGCTTCACCGAGCCGGCAGCGGTGTGGGCGGTCGACCGCGAGGGCGAGGTGGCTCCGCTGCTCAAGCTGGAGCCGCCACCCGGCTTCGATCCCGCCCGCTACCCGGTCCGGCAGGTCTGGTACCGGTCGCGCGACGGTGAGCGGGTGCCGATGTTCCTGGTCGGCCGCGCAAGCGGTCACGGGATCGCCGCCATGACCGGCTACGGCGGGTTCAACAACGCGATGACGCCGCTCTGGAAGCCGGACCTGGTACCCCTGCTCGAGGCGGGCGGGCTCTTCGCGCTGCCCAACCTGCGCGGGGGCTCCGAGTTCGGCGAGCGCTGGCACCGCGCCGGAAACCTGGCGCGGAAGCAGAACGTCTTCGACGACTTCATCGCGGCCGCGGAGTGGCTGATCGAGCAGGGCCTGACCTCGCCCGAGCGGCTCGCCGTCTACGGCCGCTCCAACGGCGGCCTGCTGGTGGGCGCTGCGCTCACCCAGCGGCCGGAGCTGTTCGGAGCCGTCTGGTCCGGGGTCCCGCTGCTCGACATGGTCCGCTACGAAGGCTTTCAGATCGCGCAGCTCTGGGCCACCGAGTACGGCTCGGCCGCCGACGCCGAGCAGTTCGGCTGGCTGTACGCCTACTCGCCCTACCACCATGTCCGCGACGGCGTGCGCTACCCGCCGGTGCTGCTCACCTGCGGCGAGGAGGACACGCGTGTCGACCCGATGCACGCCCGCAAGATGGCGGCGCGGCTGCAGGCGGCGAATCCTGCCGGGCTGACGTTGCTCAGGGTCGAGCGCCGGGGCGGGCACGGCCAGGGCAAGCCGGTGGCCAAGCTGGCCGAAGAGGATTCGGATGCGTGGTCCTTCATCCTTCACCATCTCGGCGACTCGGCTAGCGAGTAATCTTTGGCGCCGTGCGAACGCTGATCACGACCAAGGGCGCTCACCACCAGCCGACTCTGAGGACGATCAAGGACCACCTCGCGCGCTGCGAGACGGAGGGTTTCTGGCTGGACATCGAGGCCCCTGACGACGAGGACTACGCGATCCTCGAGAAGGGCTTCGGCTTCCACCACCTGAGCGTGGAGGACATCCGGCACCGGAACCAGCGCCCAAAGCTCGAGGAGTTCAAGGGCTACGCCTTTCTGGTCCTCTTCCAGGCCGAGGTCGACCGAGCGCACGAGGTCAAGTTCATCGAGCACCACGGCTTCCTGGCCAAGGACTACCTGGTCACCATCCACGAGGACGCTTCGCCGGAGCTCAACGAGCTGCGGGACCGGATCGACGCCGAGCCCGACCTGACCAAGGGCGACCCTGGATTCCTGACCTACCTGGTGGTCGACGTGCTGGTGGACAGCCTCTTCCCGGTGCTGGAGCGGCTCGACGAGCACATCGACCAGCTCCAGGACGACATCCTGGCTCACGCCACGCCCGAGCTCCTGGGCGAGATCACGCGCATGAAGCACGACGTCATCGAGCTCCGCAAGTACCTGGGCGCCCAGCGCGACATGTTCCAGCGCCTGATCACGCACTCGCTCAACCTCCACCAGCAGGACCTGACCCTGTACTGGCGCGACGTGCTCGACCACCTGGTGCGGCAGTACGAGACGGTGGACTCGCTGCGCGACCTGCTCACGAGCGCGATGGACGTCTACCTGTCGACCGTCTCCAACCGCCTCAACGTGACCATGAAGGCGCTGACGGTGATCGCCAGCGTGTTCCTCCCGATCTCCTTTCTGACCGGGTTCTACGGGATGAACTTCGCCTTCCTGACCGGAGTCCTCGAGCCGCCCTACTGGTCTTTCTTCGTGGGCGTGGGGACGATGGTGGCCGCGGTCGTAATCCAGCTCTGGTTTTTCAGACGGCGGGGCTGGCTCTAGGCTGCCGCAGTACGTGGCCGTACGGGGTGGCTTGCCTATCAGCGGCACTATCACCTAACTTGGAAGCATCGGATCAGCACGCCCCTTTCTCCGCTTTCTGCTGGCTCTGGCGGTGATGGCGGTCGGAGTCCCAGTCCCGCTGCCCAGCCTCCCGCCACTTCCAGTGCCCGCGCCGACGCCGACGGTGACGCTGAGCCCGCCGCCGGTGCCAGTGCCGGTTGGAGGGGTCGGCGTCCCCCCGACGGTGAACGGCACTGTCGGAACGACTTCCGGAGACACGTCCGCCGCGCCGACTGGAAGCCCGGCATTGGCGGCTCCGACGACCACGGCGGCAGCGGGGCCCCAGGCCTACCAGCCTTCACCGGATGAGCAGGCCTCGCTGCCCAACGAGCCCAACCGGATCGCCTACGAGCAGCAGCAACTGGACGTCGCCCGCGCGAT
>DASUWN010000067.1:0-6144 GCA_036378395.1 Candidatus Dormiibacterota bacterium
GGGGGTGCGGGAGGGCCGGGTTCCCGGGAAACCGGGGGTAGCCGCGGCGCGATGGGGCCGGTTTCCCGGGAAACCGGGGGTTCCGCGGCGCGATGGGGCCGGTTTCCCGGGAAACCGGGGGTAGCCGCAGCGCGATGGGGCTGGTTTCCCGGGAAACCAGGGGTAGCCGCAGCGCGATGGGGCTGGTTTCCCGGGAAACCAGGGGGTTCCGCGGCCAGTGGCGGGCTGGTTTCCCGGGAAACCGGGGGAGGGGAGGCCTAGGCGCGGTCGGGCGGGACCTGGGCCTCGCCGCCCGCGATGCCTTCCTCGCGGGGGATGCAGAGCAGGCGCACGCGCCCGATCGCGACCAGCCGCTCCTCCTCGTCGTAGATCCGGCCCTCCCAGACCTGGGACTTGCGGCCGCGCGTGATCGGGGTGCCGACGGCATGGAGGCGGGCGCCGGCCCGGACTGCGCGGATGAAGGAGGTGCTGTTCTCGAGGCCGACGACGGCCTGGTCTCGGGGGAGAGCGGCGGCGGCGGCGCCGACGGAGGCCAGGGTCTCGATGACGCCGGCGTGGACGCCGCCGTGGACGATGCCGTAGGCCTGCAGGTGGTGTTCGCCGGCGTCGAACTCGCAGCGCACCTCGTCGGCGTTGGCGATCGTGAAGCGGAGGCCCATCTCGTGGACCCAGCCGGTGCTGGCGCGGTTGAGCATCTCGGTCAGGTCGATGGGTGTGGCCATGGCTCACAAGGATGGGAGAAAAGGAGAGGCCGGGGTAAGTAGCCCCGGCCCCCTGTCGACTCAACGACAACGCTTTGCTCGTAGAGCTCTCCGCCTCCGACTCCAGGAGCCAGAGTGGAAATCGAGAGCCTTAGAGGACCGATCCCTCCGCTGCTCCCGGCGGGCAAACGAGGCGGTCGGCTCCACGACTAGGGTGATCCAACTTGCGCCTCACCTCCTTCGCCACACGGGCTGTGATCTCGAGGGTCCACCGGGGCCCCCGGCGGAGTTGAGTTTACTCGGTGTGGCTACCATCAGCGCGGTGCGCTACGTCGCGGTTTGCGGTGCGGGAACGGCGACCGAGCGGGAGGTCCACGACGCCGAGGAGGTCGGTCGCGAGCTGGCCCGGCGGGGGGCGGTCGTGATCTGCGGCGGGCTGGGCGGCGTGATGGAGGCGGTGTCGCGCGGGGCGGCCGAGGCGGGCGGGACCGCGATCGGCATCCTCCCCGGCCTTGATCGCGAGGGGGCCAGCCCGCACCTGAGCGTGGCTCTGCCCACCGGTCTCGGCCAGGCTCGCAACGCCGTCATCGTGACCGCGGCCGACGCGGTGATCGCGATCGGCGGCGGCTGGGGGACCCTCTCCGAGATCGGGCTCGCGCGGCGATTGGGGCGGCGCGTGCTCGCGCTCAACAGCTGGGCGGTCGAGGGGTTGGAGACGGTCGCCAGCGCCGCCGAAGCCGTGGAGCGGGCGCTTGCGTAAGCGCCTTCGCAAGCGCGTGGTCAAGAAGGCGGACGGGCGCTACCTGATCCTTTACACGCGCAAGGCTTGAGCGAGCTCCGCTGGCATCCCCTGCTGCGGCAGTGGGTCACGGTCGCGCCCTGGCGCCAGGACCGCACCTACCACCCGCCGGCCGACCTCTGCCCGCTCTGTCCGACTCGGCCGGGCGGCCTCCAGACCGAAATCCCGGAGCCCGACTACCACATCGCCGTCTTCGAGAACCGCTTTCCGTCCTACACCGGGGACCAGGGACGCTGCGAGGTGGTCTGCTACACCAGCGACCACGACTCCTCGCTGGGCGCGCAGCCCGTCGAGCACATCCGGGACCTGGTCGAGGTCTGGCAGGACCGCTTCGCCGAGCTCTCGCGAATCCCCGGCGTGCGCTACGTCTACATCTTCGAGAACCGCGGCGAGGCGATCGGGGTGACCCTGTCTCATCCCCACGGCCAGATCTATGCCTATCCCTTCGTCCCGCCCCGGATCGAGACCGAGCTGGCGTCGTTCCGCGCCCACCGCCGGAAGACCGGCCGCTGTCTCTACTGCGACGTGCTGGCCGCCGAGACCGGCGAGCGCACGGTGGCCGAGTCCGGCGCCTGGCTCGCTTTCGTGCCCGCCTTCGCCCGCTTTCCCTATGAGGTCCACCTGGCGCCGCGCCGCCACCTTTCGGCGCTTACCGACCTCGACGACGCCGAGGCCTGGGACTTCGCCCGCACCCTCAAGGCCCTGCTCGAGCGCTACGACCGCCTCTTCGGCTTCCCGCTGCCCTACGTGATGGCGATGCACGCGCGGCCCGGCGGGCGGGGGCACCGCGGGTTCCACTTCCACATCGAGTTCTACCCGCCCAACCGGACGGCCGACAAGCTGAAGTATTTGGCGGGGTCGGAGCTCGGGGCAGGCGCCTTCATCCTTGACGCGGGAGCCGAGGAGACCGCCCAGCGGCTGCGCGATGCCTGAGCCCTGGTCAGGGCGTGCGCCGGGGCGGGTCAACCTGATCGGCGAGCACGTCGACTACCTCGGCGGGCCGGTGCTGCCGGCCGCCATCGACCGCTTCACGCGCGTCCGCGGCGCATCCGCCGGCGAATGGGAGGTGCGGAGCGAGGTCGCCGGTGGGCTGGCCTACGTGCGGGCGGTCGGCGAGCTGCTCGGCTTCGGACCCCAGCGCGTCGAGATCGAATCGGACGTGCCATCCGGCGCCGGCGTCAGCTCCTCGGCGGCGCTGCTGGTGGCGGTCGCCGCCGGTCTCCGGCCCGGACTCGACGGGGTCGAAGCGGCGCGCCTCTGCCAGCAGGCGGAGCGAGCCGCGACCGGCGTCCAGGTCGGCATCATGGACCAGTTCGCGGCCGCCCTTGGCCGGGCAGGCCAAGCCATCCTCCTCGACTGCGACAGCCTGCGCTATGAGTACGTCCCCTTTCCCGCCGGCGCCGCCATCGCCGTGATCGAGTCCGGGATCACCCGCAACCTGGCGGACACGCCTTACAACCAGCGCCGCCGGGAGGCCGAGGCCGGGCTGCCCAAGCGGCGGCGCCACGTGGAGAGCGAGATCGACCGGGTGGGCCGGTTCGCGGCCGCCATGCGCGCCGCCGACGTCGAGCAGATGGGCCGGCTGCTGCGCACCTCACACGAGAGCCTGCGCGACGACTTCGAGGTCTCGACCCCGGCCGTCGACGCGATCGTCGAGCGGGCCTGGGCGTCGCCGGGCTGCCTGGGGGCGCGAATCATGGGCGCCGGGTTCGGAGGCGCGATCCTCGCTCTCGTCCGCACTGGAAGCGAGCGCGAGTTCGCGGCCGCCGTCGAGCAT
Source organism: Candidatus Dormiibacterota bacterium (assembly GCA_036378395.1). GTDB lineage: Bacteria > Chloroflexota > Dormibacteria > Dormibacterales > Dormibacteraceae > DASUWN01. Next base: position 3,278 of record DASUWN010000067.1, read on the forward strand.
CCGGTCCTCTTCTGCGCCACCGCCGACGGCGCCTTCATCGCCGCGAACTCGTGAACGACAGCCTGTTCCTGCCCCATCCACAAGGCGTGGTCCGGCCGCTCAGCGGCTGGGAATGCGCCTGGCTGCCACTCGGGGAGGGGGAGGCCGAGGGCTTGCCGTCGGGTCGCGGCAGCGGCTGGCGGGACGTCGGCGTCCCCGCCCAGCAGGCGGCGGTCGAGGGCCGGAGCGCGATCTGGTACCGGACCAGCTTCGCCCGGCCCGACCACAGCGGCCGCGTCCTGGTGCGCTTCCAGGGCGCCTTCCTGGCCGCCAACGTGTGGCTCAACGGCCGCCTCCTCGGCTCGCATTACGGCTACTTCGCGCCCTTCGGCTTCGACCTGACTCCGCACCTGCGGCCGGAGAACCTGCTCGTGGTCTGCTGCGAGTCGCCTGTCGAGCGCGACCCCTCGCGCAAGCGCCACGTCATGGGCTGGTTCAACGACAGCGATTCCCGGCCCTACCCGCTGCCCTGGCTCGATCTGCCCGGCCGCGAGTGGGAGGTTCCGCTCGGGCTCTGGGCGCCGGTGGACCTCGAGTTCGTGGACAGCGTCATCGTCGACGGCTTTCGGGTCCGGCCACGGCTGGAGGCCGACGTGGGCCGGGTCGAGGTCGACGTTCACCTGCGCAACCTCGACGGCCGGGAGATGGCGGGCGAGGTCGGTCTCGAGGTGGGCGACGTCCGCCTTCGGCGTGAGTACCGCATCGGCGGCGGGCTCGAGCAGGGCCTCGCGGTCTCGCTCTCGCTGCCCGGTGCCCGGCGCTGGTCGCCCTGGCGCTTGGGCGAGCCTCATCTCCATACGGTGCGGGTCGAGATGGCGGTTGCGGGCCGCCGCTCGGGACGGGTCGAGGATCGCTTCGGCTTTCGCGACCTCGACTTCCGGATCGCCCCTGACGGCTGCCATTTCCGGATCAACGGCCGGCCCATGTTCCTGCGCGGCGCCAACTACCTGCCTTCCTTTCGCCTCGATCAGCTGAACCGGGAGCGCTTCGACGCCGACATCCGGATGGCGCGCGAGGCCAACCTGGATGCGCTGCGGGTGCACGCCCACGTACTCCCCCCCGACTTCTACGCGGCGGCCGATGCGGCCGGGATGCTGGTGCTGGCCGAGCTTCCGCTGACCGGTCCCTACGCCTACCACGCCTCCGGTGAGGAGGCCCGCTTCTTCGAGCAGGCGGTGCGGGCGCAGGTGGCGGAGCTGGTCGGGCTGGTCGCCAACCGGCCCTCGGTGGTGGCCTGGCTGGCGCATGACGACCCGGCCTGGATCGCGTCGCGAGCCGACCTGGCCGACGTTCACGCGGTGCGTCAGAACTACACCCTCGACCAGGAGGCCAAGGCCCTGTTCGAGGAGCTGGACGCGGGCGACCGGCCCGCGCTGGCGGCTTCGGGCGAGCTCGACAGCCATCTCTGGGCGGGCTGGCGCGAGGCGGGCTGGGAGACGCTGCGGGAGGCCGAGCCGGTGCTGGTGACCGAATACGGCGCCCAGGCACTGCCGGCCGCCGATTCGCCGGTCTGGGAGGAGATCGGGCGGCGCTGGCCGGTGGCCGGCGAAGAGCCGGGCTGGCTGGCCACTGGCCTCGAGGCCGGCTCCTGGGCGGAGCACGGGGTCGGACTGGCCAGCGACTTCGCGGATCTCGCCGGCTACATCGAGGTCAGCCAGGACTACCAGGCCTTCCTGGTCAGCTACGCCGCTGACCAGTTCCGGCGCCGCAAGTTCGAGCGCTGCTGGGGCGCCTTCGTGTACCACCTGGTCGATCCCTTCCCTGGCATCGGCTTTGGGATGCTCGACGCGGCGCGGCGGCCCCGTGCCGCTTACTCAGCCCTGGCCGAGGCGATGGCGCCGGTGAGGGTCATCGTCGACCCAGTCGGTTTCCAGGCGCTGCGGCCGGCGGGCTTCGGATACCACCTGGGCGACCCGGTGGTGATGCGGCTGGTCGTCGTCAACGACGATCCCACCGTGTCGGGTCCGGCGCGTCTCAAGTGGTGGGTCGACCGGCAGCGCGCCCCCGAGCGGGCGGGCGTCGCCCGGCTGCGGGAGGTTGTGCGGCGGAAGTCGTTCTCGGGCGAGGTCGCGTGCTCGCTGCCCACCGCCTTCGAGCCGGCGCTGCAGGCGGTGAGCGTGACGCTCCCGATCAGCGGCGAGGGCGACTACCGGCTGGAGGCGCAGCTCAGCAGCGGCGCCGGCGTGCTGGCCGTGGCCGGCCTCGACTTCAGCGTCGGCGCAAGCCTTCCGCCGGGCGAGGCGGCGCCGCTGCCCAGGCACCTGGCGGAGCGCATCCTCGACCTGGAAAGCCTGGCGGTCGATGGCAGCGAGCTGCGCTTCGAGCTACACAACCGCGCCCGTCCGGCGGCACTGACGCGGCTTTCGGATCTGCGGCTCGACGGTCTCCTGCTCGCTCGCGCGCGCGTCTTGCTGGAGACACCCTCAGGCCGCGTGCCGCTGCCGCGGCGCGTCGAGCTGCCGGTGGGCAGGCGGATCGGGATCCATGTCGAGATGGAGCGCGAAGCCGAGACCGACGCGCGCGAACTTCAGTTCGAGATCGCGGTGGCGGGGATCGGCAGCGGCCGGGTCGCGGTGTTGACGACCCGTACCCGGCTGCCATAATCCATCAGCACGTCGCGGCCAACGAGCCGTGTCTTCTCATGCAATAAACAATTCGGTTAGAACGCTAAGAGGGAGCCTCTCGAACAATGGACCCAAAGCTGGCGGTCATCGTTCTCGCGCTCGTCATGGTGGTGGCCGCGATCGCCTACCTTCTGATCAAGGGCAGGCGCCGCTCGCAGGCCGCCGCCGAGCGACCGCCGGCGCCGCCGCCCGCGGCCCCGATCC
>DASUWN010000068.1:0-2892 GCA_036378395.1 Candidatus Dormiibacterota bacterium
GCCTTCTGTCCAACGCAGGCATCGTCGTTTCCGAGGACACGTTCGGCCCGGTGTCCGATAACGCCGCGGGCATTGCCGAGATGAGCGGCGAGTTCCATGGAGAGCCAGAGCGCATCATGGTGAGCCTCGACGCGGTCGGTAACACCACCAAGGCCGTCACGAAGGGCTTCGCCATCGGCTCCGCGGTCATCGCCGCCGTCGCCCTATTCGCCTCGTTCATCGAGACCATCGGCAACCAGCTCAACATCGGGGCCACGGGCTCCGCGTTGTTCAACAACGCCCTGACCCAGATCAACGTGGCCAACCCGACCACGTTCATCGGCCTGCTGATCGGCGGGTCGGTCGCCTTCATGTTCTCTGCGCTCGCCATCCGGGCCGTGGGCAGGACGGCTGGCACCGTCGTCCAGGAGGTCCGCCGTCAGTTCCGCGAGCACCCGGGCATCATGGACGGCGCCGAGAAGCCCGAGTACGGACGGGTGATCGGAATATGTACCGCCGCGGCCCAGCGCGAGCTGGCCACTCCCGCCCTGCTCGCCGTGCTGACCCCGATCATCATCGGCTTCGGTATCAACTACCTCGCCCTCGGGGCCTTTCTCGCCGCCGCCATCCTGACCGGCCAGCTCATGGCCAACTTCCTCAACAACTCCGGCGGTGCCTGGGACAACGCCAAGAAGTACATCGAGGATGGCCACGAGGGTGGCAAGGGCTCGGAGGCCCACACGGCCGCGGTCATCGGTGACACCGTCGGCGATCCTTTCAAGGACACCGCGGGCCCCGCCCTCAACCCGCTCATCAAGGTCATGAACCTGGTGTCGCTGCTCATTCTCCCCCTCGTCATCACCCAGCGTCACAACACCGCGGCGCGCTATGCCATCGCAGGCATCGCTCTCGCGGTCCTGCTGGCTGCCATCGCCTTCTCCAAGCGCAAGACCGAAGGGCTGGGCGGTGGCGCCCCCGCTGGTGAGCCTGTCGAGGTGGCGACCGGCGCTCCCCCCAGCGCCAGCGTGCTGCCTCCGGCCCAGACCAAGGCCTCCCTGAGCGCGGCCATCGACCAGTGGGTGGTCGACCTGGGCCAGGAGGAGGGCGACCTGCGCGACCGGCTCCTCGAGGTGAAGGGCCGGCTGCAGTCGCCCTCCTCGGCGCCAGCCGCCGGCCACCAGGACGGCCAGACGTGAGACCAGGTCAGGGCGGATGTTGCCCGGGCCGTCACCGGTGGGCCGCCGGCGGACGGTACGGTCGTCTCCTTGGCCGAGGAGTTTGACAGCCCCCGGCCGTCATCCCAGCCTGGGGGCCAGACATGCCTAAACCGCTCGTCATCGTCGAATCGCCGGCCAAGGCGAAGACCATCGCCGGCTACCTCGGGCGCGACGTGGTCGTCGAGTCGTCGATCGGCCACATTCGCGACCTGCCTCGCAGCGCGGCCGACGTGCCGGCTGCCCTCAAGGCCGAGCCGTGGGCCCGCCTCGGTGTCGACGTCGACAACGGGTTCAAGCCGCTCTATGTCGTGGCCAAGGAGAAGAAGGCGCAAGTCAGCAAGCTGAAGAGCCTGATGCGCGACGCCAGCGAGGTGTACCTCGCCACTGACGAGGATCGCGAGGGAGAGTCGATCGCCTGGCACCTGATGGAGGTGCTCGCTCCGCGCGTGCCGGTCAAGCGCATGGTCTTCCACGAGATAACCCGCGGCGCCATCGAGCGGGCGGTCGACGACTGGAGGGACCTCGATCGACGGCTGGTCGACGCCCAGGAAGCGCGCCGCATCCTCGATCGGCTCTATGGCTACGAGGTCTCACCCGTCCTCTGGAAGAAGGTGCTGCCGAGGCTGTCGGCCGGGCGCGTCCAGAGCGTCGCCACGCGCATCCTCGTCGAGCGCGAGCGGGCGCGGATCCGTTTCCGCTCGGCCAGCTGGTGGGATCTGGAGGGACGGTTCGCCCGGGAGGCGCAGTCCTTCTCGGCCACCCTGGTCGCGGTCGACGAGAGGCGCCTGGCGACGGGCAAGGATTTCTCCGAGACCGGTGAGCTGCGGGCCCCGAAGGGATCACCCGGCCTCGTCCTGCTCGACGAGCCCAAGGCGAGAGACCTGGCCGAGCGGCTGGCCGACGCCTCCTTCGCCGTCACCTCGGTCGAGGAGAAGCCGTACAAGCGCTCTCCGTACGCGCCGTTCACCACCTCGACGCTGCAGCAGGAGGCGGGACGCAAGCTGCGGTTCAGCTCGGCCCGCACCATGCAGACGGCCCAGCGCCTCTACGAGAACGGCTACATCACCTACATGCGGACCGACTCGACCGCCCTGTCGACCACCGCCGTGACCGCGGCGCGCGACCAGGCGGCGGCGCTGTACGGCCCGGAGTACGTCTCACCGCAACCCCGCCGCCACGACCGCAAGGTGAAGAACGCCCAGGAGGCCCACGAGGCGATACGACCGGCGGGGGAGTCGTTTCGCACGCCCGATCAGGTCGCCGGACAGGTGTCACAGGACGAAGGGCGGCTGTACGACCTCGTCTGGAAGCGCACCGTCGCCTCGCAGATGGCAGACGCCAACGGGATGAGCGTCCAGGTGCGTCTGGCTGGTGTGGCCGCGTCACCCGACGGCAGGCCGGCGGCTGGCGAGCGGGCGGAGTTCGCAGCCAGCGGCAAGGTCATCACGTTCCCCGGCTTCCTTCGCGCCTACGTCGAGGGCGCCGACGACCCCGAGGCCGAGCTGGAGGACCGGGAGGTCCACCTCCCGCGGTTGGCCGAGGGCGATGCCGTCGACAAGGAGGCGCTCGAGGCGCGCGCCCACGCCACGCAGCCGCCCGCTCGCTACACCGAGGCGTCGCTGGTGAAGGCCCTCGAGGACCTCGGGGTGGGCCGGCCGTCCACCTACGCCTCGATCATCAGCACCATCCAGGACCG
>DASUWN010000069.1:0-11270 GCA_036378395.1 Candidatus Dormiibacterota bacterium
CTCCCGCTGCCCCGAACTAATGTTTGTGGTTGACAAAGGGTGTCTCCTCCTAGCGCCACCCTCTCCTTGACTCCGGCCGTCTGGAACGCCGGGCTGCCGCGCCTGCGGCCTGCAGCCCATCCAACCGTTACAGGCAACTAGGCCCACTCGCCCAGGGGATAGTTCACAGTCAGGTCAAGTTTCAGGCAGCGAGTACCTGCTTGGCGATGAACGCATCGAGGGCGCGATCGAAGTGGCGCCAGGCAATCGCGAGCGGGTCGCGGGCGGCGATTTCGGCTGGCAAGGCAGGGTCGAGCAGGGCAAAGCCGGGCGACAACACTCTCCCATGCGCCTTGAGGAAGAGCACGGCGACCGCCCTGCCAAGCGGCGTCAGTTGGTATCGCTGGGATTGCGGTAGCCGGACGATCAGTCCCTTTCGCCGCAGTCGCCGGAGATCGTAAGTCGCCTGCCGATGTCCATAGGGCCAGGCCAGCAGGCTCGCGACCAGCTCCACCAACTGGCGATTCTGAAAGCCGACCAGGACATGGCGGAAGCCAACGAGTGCCGCCAGCAGGGCCATCACCCGCGGATCCCCGAAGCACAAAGCCGGGGCATGGAGGCCGTCCGGAGTCGTGGTCGGCCGGGTCACCTGGGTCAGGGTGACCACATCCGGGGCGGGCGCCGCGTCCTGAGCTTGAGCGTCGCAAAGACGCTGGTTGGCGTTGTCGCCAACGGCCCTCAGGGCCCTCCAGTTATCCGCGTTGACGCGGCGGCCAATCCCGAAATCGCGGGTGTTGCTGATGACGGTCTCGGTTCGCAGGGCGCGGCCCTCCTTCAGGTATTGCTTGATCCGGCTCGACTTGTAGGTGCAGCTGATCTGGGGGTCGACACCCTTGGTCACGACCTTGGTCGAGAACTTGCCGGGCGTCCGCCGCGTCAGCTTACGGTCGAAGACCAGCACCACCTGTTCCGGGCGACCCAGGTCGAGGTGATCACGAATCAATCCCTCGAAGAAGGCCCGGCCCGCCGGCGGCCGGTCGAAGACGCGGGTGTCGGAGACCTCGAACTGGCGCACAGCCAGCTCGTACACATAGCCAGCGCGGAGGTCGTCGGCGGTGAACGGCGACGGCAGGCGATGGAACCACCGCCAGAAGAAGCTCTGCACCGGTCCCGGACCGAGCCGCGCGCAGATCCGCTCCAGGGCGAGCGGGTTGGCGCAGGAGCGAAAGCCGTTGTCGAGGGCCTGGTAGGCGATGCCGGCCTTCTCCAGCTGACGCTTCGCCCACTCATGCCCGTTGAGGTAGATCCAGATCGGGTACGGCGCGTAGGCATTGGTCTTCCAAAAGGACCCACCCCAGTCCGGATCCCAGAGATAGAAGTAGAAGTGGTTGACGAAGACCGCCTGGCGAGCCCATTCCATGTGCGGCCGAGCGGCGTACTCCTGGGTCTTGGTCCGCCAAGCTCGCCAACAGAACGCCTTCTCCTGCGCGATCCCGAGCAGGACGACGCGCCCGTCGCCGCCCTCCCCCGCGGCCGCCTCGATCAGCGGCCGGGCGTAGGCCTCCTTGCTCTCTCCCTTCTTGAAGTAGTGCACGGGGACGCTATTGACCTTGGCCCACCTGCGCACCCCCGCCGTGTACTCCTCGCCGATCTTGCTCAGAACCGCCGACGACGGGATCGGAAACCCTCGCTGCATCAGAAAGCGAGCCACCCAGCCCGGCGTCTGCAGTTGGGGCACGTACCCCTGCAAGAAGATTCGATCCACCGACCGGCACGTCAGCGTCACGTGATCGCGCAGCAGCGTTGCATAATCCATCCCCGCCAACCTCCTCGTTGAGCAACTCGGAGGTTAGGCGGCCGAGGAGCCTTTGAGGCTCCTCGGTTTATCTCAGCGCTTCGTCCTCGGCGGTATGAGGTCGCTCGCTACCGATAGTTCTTGAAGTCGAGCGGGACCGGAATGTCCTCGGCGTCCCGCAGCGCCTGGATCACCGCCTGAAGCTGGTCCTTGCTCGGGCTGGTGACCCGCAGCTGGTCGCCCTGGATGCGCGCCTGGACCTTGGGGCTGACGCTGCGAATCCGCTTCTGGAGGTCCTTGGCCAGGGCGTCGTCGATGCCCGCGTTCAGCGTCACCTCGATCTGGCCCCGACCCTTGCCGATCGTCCGCGGCTCGCCGGCCTTGAAGAGCTTGGGCGAGAGCCCCCGCCGCGCCGCCTTCTCGCGCAGGACCTGGAGCAGCGCGCGGGCCCGATCCTCGGTCGACGCCTCCAGCACGATCGCGTCGCCGCGCCGCTCCACGCTGGGATCGGTTCCCTTGAAGTCGAAGCGCGTGGTGGCTTCCCGGCGGGTCTGGTCGATCGCGTTGGTCAGCTCGGCGCCGTCGTACTCGGAGACGACGTCGAAGGAGAACTCTTGGGGCACTAGCCGGAGACGGCCTGGTGGATCGCGACCGCCACCGCCACCAACGCCAGCAGCACCACGATCAAAGCTGAGCCTCCAAGCAGCGCCGCGATCCCGATCTGGGGCTCGTCGAGCGGCTCCAGCGGCGGCGCCTCGTCGGGCGCCGGCGGGCGGTCGAGGTCGTCGACGCCTTCCGCCCGGGCCCGCTGCAGCACCTCTTCCAGGATCGGTTTGCCGCCGGTCGGAAGCGGCTGCTCCTCGAGGCGGGCGACCGCCTCCTGCAGGTTGTCGCGGGTGCGCCCGAGCTCTGCCACCACCAGGTCGAGCGTCTTCGACGCGGCAGGCGTCGGGTGTTCGCGGCGAAGGTCGGCGATGATGCCGTAGAGGCTCATTCGCGTCCGATTCTAAGGAGCCTCCGTGCGCGAAACCTGCGCGGCCCTATGATCGGCTTTATGAGCGCCGAACCTGATGTGCGCACCGAACCGGTCCTGGCCAACGGACCGCGCCCTGCCAATACCTGGGTCTACTTCAACGGCCAGGTCTGCCGCTACGAAGATGTCCACCTCGGCCTGATGACCCACGCGCTCCACTACGGAACGGGCTGCTTCGAGGGCATCCGGGCCTACTGGAACGAGAAGCGCGAGCAGCTCTACCTGCTGCAGGCGGCGGCTCACTACGAACGGCTAAAGCGCTCGGGAAAGATCCTCCGGATGGAGGTCCCGCACGACACCGAGACTCTGATCGGGATCACGCTCGACGTGCTCCGGCGCAACCAGTTTCGGACCGACACCTACATCCGCCCGCTCCTCTTCAAGTCGGTGGAGCAGATCGGCGTCCAGCTCCACGGCCTGCCCGAGACCTTCGCCATCTACATGGTCCCCTTCGGCAAGTACGTGGAGACCGAGTCCGGCATTCGCTGCATGGTCAGCAGCTGGCGCCGGGTCTCCGATGAGTCGGTCCCGGCCCGCGCCAAGATCACGGGCGCCTACATCAACTCCGCGCTGGCCAAGTCGGAGGCGCTGGAGAGCGGCTACGACGAGGCGATCGTGCTCAGCAGCGACGGCCACGTCTCCGAGGGCTCGGCTGAGAACCTGTTCATGATCAAAGACGGCAAGGCGTTCACGCCGCCGGTGACCGACGACATCCTCGAGGGGGTGACCCGGCAGCTGGTCATGAACCTGCTACGGGACGAGATCGGCATGCCGGTGCTCGAGCGAAGCATCGACCGGACCGAGCTCTACACCTCCGACGAGCTGCTCCTGTGCGGGACCGGCGCCCAAATCTCGCCGGTGATCGAGGTCGACCACCGCGTGGTCGGCGACGGGCGTGTCGGAGAGATCACCCAGGAGCTGCAGCAGATCTACTTCGGCGCGGTCCGGGGCGAGAACCAGAAGTTCGCGGACTGGACGATCCCGGTCTACTGAGCCTCGGCGGCTAGACTCCGGGCGCCATGAAGCTGGTCGCGGCGCCCAATCCGTTCAAGGGCTCGCTCGGCGCTCCAGCGGCGGCGGCCGCCATCGCGCGCGGCATCCGGCTGGTACTGCCCGAGGCGGAGGTGCTCGAGGTGCCGGTCGCCGATGGCGGCGAGGGCACGGTCGAGGCGCTGGTCGCGGCCAAGCGGGGGAGCCTGGAGCGGGTGCGCGTCGAAGGCCCGCTGGGCGATCCGGTGGAGGCCGAGCTGGGCCTGATCGACGGCGGCCAGACCGCGGTCGTGGAGCTGGCGTCGAGCAGCGGCCTGCCCCTGGTTCCAATCAAAAGCCGCGATCCGCGCGTTAGTTCGACGTACGGGCTTGGCCAGCTGCTCGAGGCGGCGCGCAAGCGAGGGGTTAAGAGAGTGATCGCGGGGATCGGTGGTTCGGCCACCAACGACGCCGGGGCGGGTATGGCCCAGGCGCTCGGATACCGGCTGCTCGACGCCGCCGGAAGCGACCTGCCCCGCGGCGGCGCCGCGCTCGCCAGCCTCGATCGCATCGACGCTTCCGAGGTGGACCCCGGCTGGTCGGAGATCCACGTGCAGGTCGCTGTCGACGTCACCAATCCCCTGTGCGGGCCAGAGGGTGCTACCGCGGTCTACGGCCCCCAGAAGGGCGCCACGCCCGAGATCGTCGCCGAGCTCGACGCCGCCCTCCGGCACTTCGCCGTGGTGGTGGCCCGGGACCTGGGCAAGCAGGTCGCGGACATCCCCGGCTCGGGCGCGGCCGGTGGCGCCGGGGCCGGCTTCGTCGCCTTCCTGGACGCCGAGCTGACGCGCGGGGCGCCACTCGTGGTCGAGGCGGCGGGCCTGGATCGCGCGGTCGCGGGCGCGGCCGCGGTGTTCACGGGCGAAGGCCAGGTCGACGCTCAGACCGCCTACGGCAAAGGTCCGAGCGAGGTGGTGGCGCGCGCGGCGCGGGCGCGGGTCCCGGTCGTGCTGCTGGCCGGATCGCTGGGCGAGGGGTGGGAGCGAGTGCTGGAGGCGGGCGCGGCCGCGGTCCTGCCGGTCGCGGAGGGGCCCGCCACCCTGGAGGACATGGAGCGCGAGGCGGCGGCCCTGCTCGAACGGGCCAGCGAGCGGGCCTGCCGCCTGATGCGAATACCGGTATGAGCTCTCCCAGTCCCCCGCCCAAGGCCGAGCGCTCCGATTTCGAGCTGGTCCAGGCCTTCAAGGCCGGCGACACCGCGGCCTTCGAGGACCTGCACCGGCGCTACGTGTCGTCGATCTACCGCCTTGTCCATCGCAAGCTCGGCGACGGCCTGCTGGCCGAGGACATTGCGCAGGAGACATTTCTGAAGGCGCTGCGCAACGTCGACCGCATGGACGAGACCTTCAACTTTGGGGGCTGGCTGCACACCGTCGCCCGCAACCTCTGCTACGACGAGCTGCGCCGCCGCCAGCGCGACCCGCGCGAGCTGTCGGATGGTGGTGACGACGACGAGGACCTGATGGTGCGTCTGCCGGCGCCCGCACACGCCTACGACCCGGTCGAGGCCAGCGAGCAGAACGAGCTCCGCCGCCAGCTCTGGCAGGTCGCCCAGCGGCTGCCCGAGAAGTACCGGCTGGTGCTCACTCTGCGCGAGCTGCAGGGCCTGAGCTATCGCCGCATCGCGGCGGTGATGAAGATCAGCGAGAGCGCGGTGGAGACGCTCCTTTACCGCGCCCGGCTGCGCTTCAAAGAGGAGTTCGTCAGCATGCAGGGCGGCCCCGAGCTCGATTGCAAGGAGGTCCAGCCGCTGCTGGCGCCCTACCTGGCCGGGAAGCTGCGCTCGGCGCAGGCGGAGGCGGTGCGGCGTCACCTCGCGGCCTGCGTGACGTGTTCGCGCAAGCTTGGGCGCAGGCGTCCCGTTACAGTCTCGGGAGAGCAACCAACAGGCTGATGGCGCACGTCAAGATCCACTTTTTCGACGACGAGACCATGGAGGGCATGGCTCGGGACCTCGACTTCGACGAGCCTGACTTCCTCCTCGAATGCGACGACCTGGGCGGCATCGAGAACAACGAGATGGCCTGGGTTCCGCTGTCCGCTGTCAAGTGGATCGAGCTTCCGGTGTCAGAGCCGCTGGAGCCCGAGACGCCGACCCGCCGCGTCGCCATCCGCTTCCTCGACGGTGAGGTCTTGCGCGGCCACATCGACGGCCAGCTTCGGCGTCACCGCTACGGCGTCGTGCTGCACCTCCATCCTGAACTGCCCGGCAACGGCAACGGGGTGCGCAAGCTCGGCATTCCCTTCTCGGCGGTGAAGGCGCTCTTCTATGTGCGCGACTTCGACGGCCGCCATCCGGACGACCGGGAGATGCCCTCCGAGTCCTACCTCGCCCGGCGCACCATGGCGCCCCTGCTCGACGTGCTCGAGGAGATGGACATGCTCGATCGCCTGCACTCGGGGGGCGTGCTCTCCGACGAGGAGTACGCGAGCAAGCGGACTCAGGTCCTGGAGCAGCTCTAGCCGGCCAGCCCTCGCTACCCTGGCGGCGGTGAGACGCCGTCGGTCGCTCCTCCTGATAGGTCTTCTTGTGACTGCCTGCGCGCCGCCCGGCGCGCCCGCGCCGTCACCCTCGCCGACGGTTCGCATCGAGTCCAGCCCGCCTCCCAAATACGTGCCTGAGCCGGCCCGCCACGAGGGCGGCACGGTCACCGTCGGCGACTGGCAGCTGCCGGGCGCACTGCTGCCGGTCGGCACCCAGACTGCTTCGGCGACCGCCGTCGAGCAGACGATCTTCAGCCCGCTGATCGGCGTCGACTCCCAGCTCGCCTACTACGGCGATCTGGCGCGCGACGTCCCCAGCCTGGACAACGGCGAGGTCAAGCTCACGGGGAGCGGGATGGACGTCGCCTACACGCTGCGCGAAGGTTTGCGCTGGTCAGATGGGCAGCCCGTCACGCCCGACGACATCGCCTTCACCTGGTCGGTACAGAAGCAGTCCGCGGGTTACGACCAGATCACCGGCATCGACCGCTCCGGCAGCACCGCCACCATCCACTTCAAGGCGATCTATCCGGCCTTTCCGCTCCTCTTCAGCGCGGTTCTGCCCGCTCACCGGCTGGCTTCGATCGACCCCGCCAAGCTCGCGTCGAACTCGTTCTGGAACAAGCCCGACGTCGCCTCCGGTCCGTTCCAGGTGCTCGAGGCGCCCGGCAGCCGGTGGACCCTGCAGCGCAATCCGCATTATCCCGACGGCCGCGCCGGCACCCCGCTCGGCCACGCTGCCCATCTAGATCGCCTCGTGTTTCGGGGCTATGACACCAAGGATGCCGAGCTGGCCGACCTCAAGGCCGGCGACCTCCAGGTCGGCCTCGACCTCAACGAGCGAGATCTCGACTTGGTATCGCGGTTCAGCGGAGTGCGGCTGAAGCTGGTTCCCTCGCTGTCCTATGAGCAGCTTGCCCTCAACCACGACGACCCCCTGTTCAAGACCGATCCCGCCCTGGCGGCGGCGCTCGCGGGCGGCCTCGACCGGCACTCGGTGACCGGCGGCGTGCTCCACGGGCGCGCGCCGCTCGCCGACGGTCCGATCAGCCCCCTCCAATCGTGGATCGCTCAGGGTCCGGCCTGGCAGACGGATCCCGCCGCCGCGCGCCAGGCGCTCGACGCCGACGGCTGGTCGATTGGCTCGGACGGAATCCGGGCCAAGGCCGGACGCCGGTTGACGCTGGTCATCAGCACCGCCGGCGGCAACCCGCTTCGCGACGCCGAGGCGGCGGCCCTGGCCGCCGCGCTGCACGGGCTCGGCGCGGAGGCGCGAGTCCAGGAGGTGCCCAACCAGCAGCTCTTCGGCAGCTACGCGAGCCGCGGGCTGCTCGAACGCGGCACCTACCAGCTCGCGCTCTGGTCCTGGGTTCTGCCCCCGGATCCGGACGCCCTCTTCGACATCTACGCCTCGACTCGCGTCCCCAGTGCCGGCGGCAGCGGCCAGAACTACGATCGCTGCCGCGACCCCGAGATCGACGCCGCGCTGGCCGAGGGCCGGTCGACACTGGATGCCCAGAAGCGCGGCCAGGCCTACTCGCGCTTCCTCGCCGCCTACCGCGGCGCCCGCTGCGAGGTGCCGCTCTTCCAGCGCCTGGACGTCGCCGTGACGGCGAACGGTCTTCACAACGTGGCGCCCAACCCGGCCGCGACCGGCAACACCTGGAACGCCGTCGACTGGTGGGTCTGACGATCGGCCTCTACCCTTAATCGCGGTGGGCGAGCTGCTGCGGGTCGAGAACCTGCGCACCTACTTCCACACGCGCGCGGGCGTGGTGCGCGCGGTGGACGGCGTCGACCTCGACCTGCAGCCCGGGCGGACGCTGGGCGTGGTCGGCGAGTCGGGCTGCGGCAAGAGCGTGACCGCGCTCTCGATCATGCGATTGATCGATCCCCCCGGTCGCGTCGAGCCGGGCAGCCGGGTGCTCTTCGAAGACCGGGACCTGGCCCAGCTTGACGAGGCGGAGCTGCGGCGGGTGCGCGGCAACGCGATCTCGATGATCTTCCAGGAGCCGATGACGTCGCTCAACCCGGTGTACACGGTCGGCGACCAGATCGCGGAGTCGGTGCAGCTGCACCGCGGCGGTAGCGCCCGCGCCGCGCGCAAGCGAGCGATCGAGATGCTGAAGCTGGTCGGCGTGCCCTCGCCCGAGCGCCGGGTCGACGACTACCCGCACCACATGTCGGGCGGCATGCGGCAGCGCGTCATGATCGCGATGGCGCTCTCCTGCGACCCCAAGCTGCTGATCGCGGACGAGCCCACGACCGCTCTCGACGTGACCATCCAGGCGCAGATCCTGGAGCTGATGAAGGACCTTCGGGACCGCCTCGGAATGGCGATCATGCTCATCACCCACGACCTCGGCGTGGTCGCCGAGATGGCCGACGACGTGGCCGTGATGTACGCGGGCCGGGTCGTCGAGCGGGGACCGGTGGAAGCGATCTTCAACAGTCCGCAGCACCCCTACACAGAGGCGCTGATGCACTCGATCCCGGTCTTGGGCATGACGCAGGCCGACCCACTCAAGGTCATCCGCGGCATGGTGCCGAGCCCGCTCAGCTGGCCGCGCGGATGCCGTTTTGCGGCCCGCTGCGACTACGTATTCGACAAATGCCGCGACCAGGAGCCGCCCCTGCTCGCCGCCGGGCCCCAGCAGTCGGCCTGCTGGCTCTGCGAGCAGGGGCCGCGGGAGTCCGCCGGCGTGGAGGTTCGCGTGTGAGCGCGACGGCCGCGCCGGAGCCGCTGCTCGAGGCGCGCGGCGTCGTCAAGCACTTTCCGATCCGCCGTGGCGTGCTCCAGCGAACGGTCGCGACCGTCCGGGCGGTGGACGGCGTCGACCTCGACGTCCTGCCCGGCGAAACGGTGGGACTGGTCGGCGAGTCGGGCTGCGGCAAGTCGACGCTGGGGCGGACGCTGCTGCGGCTGGTCGAGCCGACAGCGGGCGAGATCCATTTCGAGGGCCGCGACCTGGCCCGCCTGCGCGGCGGTGCGCTGAAGGCGATGCGGCGCGACATGCAGATCATCTTTCAGGACCCGGTCGGCTCACTCGATCCGCGGATGACGGTGCGCGACATCGTCGGCGAAGGGCTGGCGACGCACGGGGTCGGTCGGGGCCGCGATCGCGAGCGCCAGGTCCGCGACATCCTGGAGCGGGTCGGGCTCCGTCCGGAGGTCGCGGCGCGCTTCCCGCACGAGTTCTCCGGGGGCCAGCGGCAGCGGATCGGGATCGCTCGGGCGCTGGTGCTGCGACCCAAGCTGGTGGTGGCCGACGAGCCGGTTTCGGCGCTTGACGTGTCGATCCAGTCCCAGGTGCTCAACCTGCTGGTCGAGCTCAAGCGCGAGCTCGGCCTGACCTACGTCTTCGTGGCTCACAACCTTGCGGTGGTCGGCTACATCTCAGACCGGATCGCGGTCATGTATCTGGGCAAGATCGTCGAGCTGGGGACGACCCAGGAGATCTATCGCAAGACCCTGCATCCCTACACACAGGCGCTGCTATCGGCGATCCCGGCCCCGATGCCCGGTGCCCGCCGGCGCCGGATCGTGCTGCGGGGGGACGTCCCCAGCCCGATCAACCCGCCCTCCGGCTGCCGCTTTCGGACACGCTGCCCGCTCGCGCAGGACATCTGCGCCGAGGTCGAGCCGCCGCTCGAACCGCTGGCGGGCGGGCCGGCCGGGCACGTGGCTGCGTGCCATTTCAAGGGCACGCCCGTGGAGGCCACGGTCTAGGCCGCGGCGAGCCACCAGTCGGCCGCGTTCCAGACGTCGAGGCTGCTCGGGTCGGGAAAGAAGTTGCGAAGCCGGCTGGACACCGCGGCCACGTCCGGCCACTCGAAGAGAGGGATCGTGCACTGCACCGCCAGCCACTCCTTTTCGGCCGTTCGATAGGCGGAGTGACGGCGCGCGGAATCGACCGTCGATGCGCCGGCGCTGAAGTCGGCGGCCAGCGCAGGGTCAGCGCAGCGACCCGCGAGAGCCGTCCAGGCGTCGGGGTCCGGCGCCCAGCGGTTCGACTCCAGCGCCATCTCGAAGGCGCCCGCAGCGTCGGCCTGCGCCAATTCGGCGTGTGAGCGGCATGCCGTCGTCACCGCCGCGCCGACCTTCCCCCACTCGTCGCTGAGCCGGCTGAGCGTCGCCGAGACCACCGGGCTCGCGCAATAAGCGATCACCGTGAAGGCCAGCCGGCGGCCGCCCTTGACCCGCACGCCGTCCGCGCCCGCCTTCCAGCCGTCCGCCTCGAGTCGCTGGACCGCCGCGGCCGGATCACTGGCCGGCGCCGGGAGCGAGGGGTCGTTCCAGCCGGCGAGCGCACTTGGGAACAGACCGCGGCTGGCGCGGCCCTCGTCGCCAACGGCCAGCGTCACCAGGGCCTGGCGGTCGAGAGCCTGAGCCAGCGCCGCCAGCAGCGTCGTGTCGGCGGCCCAGGGGCCCGCCTGCGGATTGGGCCGCAGGAACTCGTCGCGTAGACCGAGAGCACTCGAGGCCTGGGAGCCCGGCAGGCCTTTGAGCTGTCCCACGTCGGAGGGGTCGAGGTGAAAGGAGACGTCCGCCTCGCCGGTCTGGAGCGCGCGCAGCATCGCGCCCTTGCTCGGATAGGTGCGCAGCAGCGCTCGGTCGAGATAGGCGGGATGACCGCCCAGGCTGTACTGCGGGTTGGCCACCAGGCTCAGGACGCCGGGCCCGGCCGAGCCCACCGCAAACGGCCCCGACGCCAGTTCGGGGTGGGCGAAGAACGCGCTGCCCCGCCACTGGGCATGCGCCACGGCCCCCAGCCGGGCCGCCGGGAGCGGCGTCAGCGCCGCGCCCAGCGCCAGGTAGCCGCCGTAGGTGTCCAGCGTCCAGACCACCTCGCCGTCGCTGACCGCCTGCATGTCGCGGATGTGCTCGAGGCCCGGAACCGCGAAGGCACCCGTCGTCGGATCCGCCAGCGCCTTCCAAGTCAGGATCAC
>DASUWN010000070.1:0-12046 GCA_036378395.1 Candidatus Dormiibacterota bacterium
CTGCGCGTAGGTCAGGTACCTCCGGACGGGCAGTACCGTGGCGACCCTGCTCGGACCCGTCAGCCGGGCGAATCTCGAGCGGCCCGCTGAGAACCCCTACGTCAACGCCAAACAGCAAACGGAGCCACGCGTTCGCGCCGCTCAGCGGGGATGGCCCCCTCGCCCAGGTTAGATCGAGCCTCTCTCCCGAGATTTCTCGGATCGAACGCACCCCGTACCGCTCCGCGACGCAGGGTAATGCGTTGGGTGTTGCGCTGGCATGCGGCGTTGACCGTCAGACACCTGCGCACTCACATTTGGTGAGGGATCGTTAGGTCGGACCCCCTGCTTTGGGTGCCCGACGCCGTTGCCGGGTTGGTCGCCGCCTCTGCCGACGGCAACGACAGCTACCTGGACCGCCTCGGCGACCAGCGGCCTCTCGTGTTCGACGTGGAGCCCTAGAAACGCCGCCGCCCAGGGTTCCCGTCATCCGATCGGTCAACCCTAGGCGACTTCCGTCGGCTACTGCCGGCAGCTTCTGAAACGAAGGATACCCACTTCAGAGGAGACTGCAACCGCTTTTCGATGCCCGGAGAACCCGGAGGGCCGCTATAGAGCGACCCTCTCCATCGCTCGCATGGCCGAGCTGATGGGACCTTTCCCCGCCGTTCCGAGCGAGGATCGCCTTAGCCATCCAAGCTGCCCCCAGGCAGACTCCCAAGGGGTCCTCTACTCTCGAATCGTAAAAGGAACTCAACGGAAGCCGTGGTCCCCGGGTTCTCGAGTCCCGTCTCCTGCTCCGGTACCAATTATTAAAAACCGCCGCCAGGGCTGCTTGATCTAGAAAGAATGCCGCTGCCGCCGCGGTTCCACGCCGACATATGGATCCTTGCGCTACGGCGGATGGCGCCGGCAGTCCTCAACTGGCCAAATGCCGAGACACCGCGCCGCCAGCTTCTCGAGTGGGTGGGTAACACGGGCTTGATGATGGTTGCGGCCACGCGGCTGCGCCGGGCCGCCGAATTAGCCGTCCAACATGGCGTCGGCGGTCCCGATCTCTCGAATGCCCTCGCGGCTTTTGATCGCGCACTGCCCGGCCTCGTTAGGTTTCGGAACATTGCGGAGCACTTCGACGACTACGCCCTCGGGCGCGGACGGCACACTCTTGACCCGCCTGTCGGCGTCCGGCCGAGCGAAGTGCTAACCGAGGCCGAGCGGCTCTATGCAACCATCGTCGAGGCCGCCGGCGACCCGACTCCACGAGTCTGATGGCCAAAACCGAGGAAGTCGAAGAGGCAGCGCGGGCTCTGGTCGCGTCGCGAGGTCGTGCGTCCGGGCCGGTCCAGTGAAACGGTCAGGAAATGCTGCTCGGGGGGCGGCCTCGAGGCGCTGAAAGTCAGGTCGTCGGAGGAAGTCACGGCGGCCGTCGGTGAGATGCGCGATCTCGTACAGCGCGATCGCGACCATGCCGTTGCGGAGGTTTACCAGGTCGGGCGCGTCGAGCTCCGGCCGGAAAGCTGGGGCCTCAACGACGCCTACCGCGACATTGACCGGTTCATCCCGGGAGCTGGCCGTTTGCTCGATTCCGAGTCCTCGGCATCTGGTCCGGCGTCGACACCAGCTCGCAGTAGCAGCTGCACTCGGCGAAGAGCTTGGTCGGGTGCGTGTACTGGAAGTACCCGGTGCCGACCTCGTTGCTCGGGATGCGGGCCGGGATCGCCAGCACGGGCGCGCCGCTCCGGTGGCAGTCGTGGAGGCCGTTTACGAGGTGCAGGCTGCCGGGCCACAGCTGCTCGCGCAGACCGTCAGCTCGCCCCCGAGCTGGGCTTCGGCCCCCGCGGCGAAGGCGGCCGCCTCTTCATGACGGCCTGTGGACGATCTGGTCGACAACCGTTCTCGCCACCGCAGTGTGGCCCTCGCCGCGCACCATTACCCCATGCGGATCACACGGCATGGCGAATATCTCATCCAGCTGACCAGGTATCCCGCGCTCTTCCCGATGAACTGCTACCTGGTCAAGGAGGAGGACGGGCTCACCCTGGTCGACACCACGATGTCCTCTCCCGCCCCCGATGTCGAAAGGATCGCCCAGGAGCTCGCCCTCAAGGTCCAGCGGCTTGCGCTCACCCACGCCCACGGCGACCACGTCGGCGGAGTGGCCGGCGTTCGGGCGCAGTACCCCGGAATCGAGGTCAGCATCGGCGTCCGCGACCAACGCCTGCTCCAAGGCGACCGCAGTCCCCAGTCGGGCGAGCCCCAGGCACCGGCCAAGGGCATGATCGCGAAGGTCGCCTGGAAGCCCGACCGGCTGCTCGAGGAGGGCGACCGGATCGGGTCGCTGCTGGTGGTCGCCTCCCCCGGCCATACTCCGGGCCACATCGCGTTCCTGGACACCCGAGACCGCAGCCTGATCGCCGGCGACGCCTTCCAGACCCGCGGCGGACTGGCGGTGTCCGGCGTCGTCCGGCCGCTGTTTCCCTTCCCGGCGCTGGCCACCTGGCACGCGTCAACCGCCGCAAGGAGCGCGGAGGCCCTGCGCCAGCTGAACCCGTCGCGGCTGGCGACGGGGCACGGCAACGTGCTCGAGAATCCGGGCGGGCCCATGGACGAGGCCATCGAGGTCGCGCACCGCAAGTTCGGATGATGGAACTGCAGCGGCCGTCCCCGGCCCACGATCCGCGCCTGGCCGCACTGCTCCGGCGGGGCTTCTTCGGGCGCCTCCCAGCCGACGTCGCCGCGACCATCCTGGCCGACTCTCCGATGGCCGAGTACCCGCGCGGCACCCGCATCTACCTGCGGCGGAACGGCATGGGCGTCGCGGTCGTCGCCGCCGGTCTGCTGCGCTACTACCTGACGCTTCGGACCACCCGCGAGATCACCGTCCGCTACGCCGGTCCCGCCGACATGGTCGGGACGGTCGTCCCCGGCGACGGTGGAGTCAGCACCGGCATCCAGGCGGTCGAGCCCTCGGCACTCCTCTATATCGACACCGAGCGGCTGATGCGCCTCGCTGCCCAGGACGCGCGAGTCGCGATGGCGCTGCTCGCCGAGTCGACCCGCCGGCTGCGCTTCGCCTATCGAAGGCTGGCCGCAGGCTATGGCGCGAGCGTGCGCTCCCGCGCCGCGCGCGACCTGCTGGAGCGTGCCGCGGCGCTGGGCTCGCCAACCCCCGGCCTGCGGCTCCGCGTCAGCCAGCAAGAGCTGGCCGACGCCATCGGCTCGGTGCGCGAGGTGGTCGCGCGCGTCCTTCGCGAGCTCCGCCGCGAACGCGTCATCGACACCGACCGTTCCGGGGTGACCATCCTCAACTTCGCCGCCCTCGAGGCCGAGGCGGGTCTCGAGATCGAAGACGCCGGGTGACATAGATCACTCGGCCGTCGAATCGGGGTCACAGACTCACCGAACCTGAGGGCCGCAGCATCAATACTGGATGCTGGCCGAGCGAAAACGCAGCCGCCGAGCGCCCGGCCTGAGCGACCTGCTCCGGGCGGTCGTCAACACCCTTCCCGTGGTCGTGTACGCCCTCGACGGGGACGGAACCATCCTGCTTTCGGAGGGCCGCGGGCTCGAGGCAATGCGCAGCGCGCCCGGCGAATCGGTCGGGCGCAATATCCGGGAGGTCTTCAAAGACGAGCCGGAGAGCCTCAATCACATCGAGCTCGCGCTGGCCGGCGATGGCCACAACGCGCAGCTCCAGCTGCAGCGAAACGGCCGCGACTACCACGTCTGGTACGTCCCCAGCCTCAACCCGGACGGCAGCGTCCGGATGGTCACCGGCCTCGCGCTTGACGTCACCGAGGCCGCTGAGAGCAGGCGCCAGCTCCGTGACCTGACCTACTGGCTCGACCGCCTCGTCGACACCCTGCCGATCGCGATCTTCGCGGTGGACCGCGAAGGCCGACTCTCGATGGCGCGTGGCAGCATCCTGGGCGCCGACATCTCGGAGCGGATCGGCCGCCTGGTGGAAGAGACCTATGACTACATCCCGCAGGGGCTCGACGCGGTCCGGCGGGCGCAGGCCGGCGAGGACTGCACCTTCACCGTCAGCAACGACCGCGAGGTCGACTTCGCGGTCGGCCCGATCATCGAGGACGGTGACGTCCAGGGCGTGATCGGAGTCGCGATCGACGTCACGGAGCAGGTTCGGGCGGCGGCTGCCCGCACCGAGGCCGAGCGCCAGGCGCGCTTCCTGGCCCTCATGAGCCACGAGCTGCGCACGCCGCTGAACTCCATCCTCGGCTTCAGCCAGCTCCTGGCCAATCAGGAGCCCGACCAGCTCACTCGGCGCCAGCTGCGGTACGTAAGCCACATCAAGGACAGCGGCGAGCATCTGCTGACCGTCGTCAACGACCTCCTCGACATTTCGCGCGTCAGAGCGGGCCAGCTCCGCGTCGACTTCCTCCCGGTCAGTCCCGCCGCCCTGGTCGGCGACGTGCTCGACCAGATGTCGGTCCAGGCGCGCGCCGAGGAGGTCGAGCTGGTTCGTGGACGCCAGGCGCGAACGCAGGTCAACGCCGACCGTGGCCGGCTGCGCCAGATCCTGCTCAACCTGATCTCCAATGCGATCAAGTTCACGCCCGCCGGCGGCCGGGTCGAAGTCCGCAGCCTTCGCGCCGGCGACGAGGTTCGATTCCACGTCTCCGACAACGGCATTGGGCTCTCCCCCGCCGACCAGGAGCTCGTGTTCCGGGAGTTCTACCAGGTCCCCGACGTGCCGGCCACCAGCCCCCTACGTGGGACCGGGCTCGGGTTGCCGCTGAGCCGCGAGCTGGCGCGGGCGATGGGTGGCGACGTGACCGTCCAGAGCCGAATAGGCGAGGGAAGCACGTTCATCCTTAGCCTGCCTGCTCACCAGCCGCAGGAAGACTGAAGGCGAAGCTCGACCCCTCGCCGACGCGGCTGCTGACGCTCAGCGTTCCGTTCATGGACTCCACCAGCCGCCGCGTGAGAGCCAGCCCCAAGCCGGTGCCCTGAGCGGTCCGCGACCGCCCCATGTCAACCTGCGAAAAGGGCTCGAATATCCGCTCCAGCTGGTCGGTCGGGATGCCGACGCCGGTGTCCGACACCGTCACCCGCACGCTTTGCGCAACGCGGTCCTGTGAAATCAGGACGGAACCGCCCGCCTTGGTGAACTTGATCGCGTTGGAGACCAGGTTGAGGATGACCTGCTCGGTCCGGAGGGGGTCCGCGTGCACCCGCATCGGCTCCCCGTGGCAGGCGACGGTCACGCCCCGCTCCGCGGCGCTGGGCAGTAGCCGCGTTACGGCGTCGCGGATCGGGTCGTCGATCAGGAAGTCGGTCGGGCGAATCTGGATCCGGCCCGCCTCGGCTTCGGTCAGGTCCAGCGCGTCATTGACGATCGCGAGCAGGTTGTTGCCGCCGGTGAGGATGTGACCCACGTATCTCTGCTGCTTGGGTGACAGTTGCTCTTGGTCGCGCTCGAGGATCTCGGCGAAGCCGAGAATCGAGTTCAGCGGAGTGCGGAGCTCGTGACTCATCACCGCCAGCAGCTCGGACTTGAAGTCGCTCTCTCGCTGCAGCCGCTCGGCGAGGGCATGCTCAGCCGCTAGCGAACGCTCACCGATCAGGAGGTTCTCGCGCAGGAAGGCGGTGATGGCGGAGGCAGCCAGCAAGCCGATCCCTTGGGGTATGAACACGCCGGCGTCCCGATGCAGGGGAGCACCGCCGGTCACCACGCTGGCCGCGAACGCGGCGCCGAAGGCGGCACCCGCGATGAGGGTTCGGCGCCAGGATCCGATCAGGCCACGCAGCCAGAGGGCGAAGTAGAGCACGCCCAGCGCGTCTGGAGGATCGGGAACCGAACAGGCGACGCCATACGCGCACATCACCAGCGCCAGGTCGAGCAGGACCGGAAACCGCTGTCGCGCGACACCCACGCCAAGCGCCACATACATGCCGAACAGAACCAGGATTCCGAGCAGGCGATGACCGGCGGGGCTCGCTCCCGGCCCGATCAGGATCACGGGCAGCCAGAGCGCCCCGAGAGCGAGGTTGAAGGCGTACAGCAGCAGCTGAACGCGAACGGTGAGTGGGCTCGCCGCCCACCGTGAGCGGAGGTTCAAGCGGGCCCTCTAAGACGCGTCGCGGGTTCGAGAACCACTGACGGCGTTGGCCACCTTGGTCAGCGCCGCGAGGTCGATCGGCTTGGTCATCACGCCGTCCACGCCCAACTCGACCAGTTGGTCGCCGATCGCCGCCAGCACGTCGGCGGTGACGACGATCACGTGGGGAGCGGGGCCTTGGGACTGCTCCCGAAATGAGGCCAGGACCTGGTCGCCGGAAAGTCCGGGCATGTGCAGGTCCAGGAGCAGGAGGTCATAGCTGACGGAAAGCAGCTGTTTGAGCGCCTGTGGCCCATCCTGCGCCCAGCTCACCTCCCAACCGGCCGCTTCGAGGACATCCTTCACGAGCTCGTAGTTGAGCTCGCGGTCCTCAGCGACCAGGACGCGCGGCGGCGGAAGACCGGCTTCCGAGGTGGGGCCCTGCACTCAGGCGGAGATTAAGCGTGACCACCGTCGAGGCGCCACTCAGGGGCCGACTTCTCGCCGACCCCATAACGTCAATCATTTGTGGGGAAGTGGCCCTTCTTAGACGGGCTCGGCGACCTGGACCAGACCACAGATGGCTTCCAGCAACGCCGGCCCTTCGGCCTCCGGAAGATCGTGACCGACCCCCGCCATGGGATGGAAACGCGCACCGGGAATCGCCGCCGCGGTCTGGCGGCCAACCTCGAACGGCACCAGCGGGTCACGTTCGCCGTGGACGACCAGCGCCGGCACCCTGAGCCGCGGCAGCTCGGAGAGCAGGTTCGGCGTGGCCAGGATTGCGGCCGCCTGGCGCATGGTGCCGACCGGGTAGTAGGAGCGCAGCAGCTGCGCCTCGGCGCGCCTGGTGGCGAGCGCGACGTCGAAAGCCTCGTGGGCCGCCAGCGCCCGGCGAAGCTCGACCGCCGCCGTCACCCGGCCGGCGAAGTCCTCAGGCTCGGGCCGAAGCAGGAGCTCGACGATCGCGGGATCGGGCGCCTCGAGCGGCCGGCCCGCCGGCCCCGACATCAGTATTGCGACCGAGAGCACGCGGTCGGGATGCCGGAGCGACGCCAGCTGGGCGATCATCCCGCCCATCGACATGCCGACCAGGTGGGCCCTTTCGACGCCGGCCGCGTCCAGGACGGCGATCAGGTCGTCGGTCAGCTCGTCGAGGGTGTACACGGCGGAAGCGGCGCCGAACAGGCTGGCGAGCAGGTCCGGCGGCCCCGCCGCGTCGAGCCGGGTCGAGAGCCCGGAGTCGCGGTTGTCGTAGCGGATGACCCGCAGCCCGCGGGCCGCGAGGGCTTCGCAGAAGGGATCGTCCCAGCTGGTCAGCTGCCCACCAAGACCGGCCACGAGGACGACGGCCGGGAGCCCCGGCGACCCGAGGCTCTCGTATTCGAGTAGGACTCCGTCCTGGGCGGCCTTCGGCACGGGGCCGAAGTGTAGTGACCTGATTAAGCGACTGGTGCTTTCAGGCGGCCCTGGGTTGCGCGATGCCCGCCGCTTTCAGGTAGCGCCCGCGCAGATCGAGCGCTGCCGCCTCCCAGGTCCAGCCGCTGGCGAAGCGCCAGGCGCGAACCCGCATCAGCTGGCACTCGACCCGGTCCTCGAGCAGGCGCCGGATCGAACCGGCCGCCGCGGCGGCATCGTCGGGCGGGAAGAGCAGGCCGGTGCGGCCGTCCTCGACCACCTCGGCCAGGCCACCGGCGGCCGCCGCCACGACCGGAGTTCCGGCCGCCATCGCCTCCAGCGCGACCAGTCCCAGGGTCTCGGTCGCGGACGGGAAGACGAGCACGTCGGCGCTCGCCATCGCGGCCGCCAGCTTGGGGCCCCGCAGGTAGCCGAGGAAGGAGGCGGAGCGCCCCTTCATCGCCTCTTTGAGCGGCCGCAGCTCGGGTCCGTCGCCGACGACAGCGAAGTGCGCCTCGGGCAGGCAGGCCGAGATCGGCCCCAGCAGCCCGACGTTCTTCTCGGCGCTGATCCGCCCCACGTAGAGCACCACCGGGCGGCGGTCACGGCCGTGAGTAAGGCGGCGCCGGGCGCGGAGGGAGGCGCGGCCGGGATGGAAGAGTGCGGTGTCGACGCCGCCGCGCCAGCCCACCTCGACCCGCTGGAATCCCCGCCGGCGAATGTCATCGGCGATCACGCCCGAGACGCAGAGGTTGACCGCGGCCTGGTTGTGGATCCCGCGCAGGAGATCCCACGCCAGGTCCTCCATGGCGCCCAGGCCGTAGTGGCGAAGGTAGGAGGGCAGGTGGGTGTGGAACGAGGCCACAATCGGGGCCCCGAGGGTTCGCGCGTAGACCAGCGTCCCCGCGCCGAGCACGACCGGGTTGACCGCGTGCACGACGTCGGGACGGAACTTGGAGAGGGCCCCGTGCAGCCCGAGGTGAGGCAGCCCGACCGAGAGCTCGGGGTAGTGGGGGAGCCGCACGCTCGGGGCGCGCACGACGATGGCGCCCTCCCAGCTGCTGGGCGCGGTGCTGGGCGCCAGCACCAGGACCTCGTCGCCCAGTGCGCGAAGCTCGCGGATCGTGTGCCCGAGACGAGTGACGACGCCGTTGACGTTGGGGGGAGCGGTCTCGGTGACGATCGCGATCCGCATCAGGAATACACCGGGGCCACCGGCCGGCGGCGTCCGAGGCCCCAGCTGGCGTAGCGGGCGATGCCGGTCAGCGCGATGGGGCCGGACGAGGCGGAGGTCGTGCCCTCCACCAGCGACCAGCGGAGGTCGGCGGCCGAGGACCCGGGGAACCCGGTCCGTGCCCAGCCGATCGCTTCACGGACGTGGGCGTCGCTGCCGCCGGTGGCGGCGATGCGCTGGCCCCGCGGCAGGCTGCCCGCCCGCTGGTTGGCGACCAGCATGCTGGGGGTGAAGCCACCGTTGATGACCTCGACGCCATCGAAGGGGAGCTTGGTGGCCAGCTCGCCGACGCTGTACCGGAAGCCGGCGCGAGGCGCCGAGCGCCAGAAGGGGTGCGCGGCGATCGCGATCCCGCCCTGCTCGTGGATGGCGGCGATGGTCTCGGCGGCGGGCAGGCCGCGGGGCACCAGCCGCGTGATGAAGAGCGCCAGGATGTGGCCCTCGAGACTGCTGACCTCCTCGCCCACGATGACCTCGGGGCGATCCAGGTTGGCCGCGCGCTCGAGCGCCTCTTCGGCGCCGCGGATCTCGTCGTGGTCGGTGATGGCGATCACGTCGAGCCACTCGAGCCGGCGGGCGTGCTCGATCACCTGGGCAGGTGTGTCGCGACCGTCGCTGAAGTCAGTGTGAACGTGAAGGTCGGCGAATCCCGAGGAGTCGGTGTTGCGCTGCATGGTCCTCCCTCGCGTGGTGGCTACCTTCCAACACCTACTTACCAGTAGTGGGTTAACGGAGAAGGGAAGACCTGTGATGGGTCGAAGGGCGGCCGATTAAGGGTTGGAGACGTCGATCTCGAATACCGGAGCGCGTCCCTTGATGCTCGCCTCGACGCGGTGTCCGCCCAGCAGCCCCAGGTCGGCCTCCAAGACCATCTCGGTGAAGCCGGTGTTCTCAGCCTGCAGCCGCCAGGTTCCGCCCTCAACCTGCGATCGCAGCACGCCCCGGCGCCCCACGCGCACCGAGCTCGACTGCCAAGGAAAGGCGAGCACGTGAAGCGTCCGCGGGGCGGGGGTCGCCAACGACCTGACCTCGGGCGGGAGCATCGGGAGCAGGCCGCCGGCCTTGACGAAGAGCGGCAGCTCACCCAGTGGCGCCGCGACGGTGGCGAACGCGCCGCCCTCGAACACCTTCCCGCTGGCGAGCTCGAGCCAGCGCCCGGCCGGCAGGTAGAGGCGGCGCCGGCGGGCGCCGCGCTTGAGCACCGGGGCCGCCAGCAGCCAGTCGCCGAGCATGAACTGATCGTCGAGGGCGACCGCCCTGGAGTCGTCGGGATCGGTCAGGCAGTGGTGGCGCATGAGCGGCATCCCGGTGTCGACGTAAGCGGCGGCGGCCCCGAGCAGGTAGGGCGAGAGCCGGGTGTGGAATCCGGCCCAGCGCCGCCAGTGCTCGACGATGCCCGGGTCCCAAACCTGCGGCCGGCGGGCACCGGAGGCGGAGATGCCCTCGGCCTTGGTCCGCATCAGCGGGGACACCGCGCCGAGCTCGATCCAGCGGATCAGCAGCTCGGCGTCCAGCTCCTGGCCGCTCAGGGTGAAGAAGCCGCCGACGTCCGAGCCCCAAAAGGCGATGCCGGAGAGGCCGGCCGAGAGTCCGTTGACGAGGGCGCTGGCGAGACCGTCGAAGTCCCAGCCGGTCGTGGGGTCGCCGCCCCAGACCAGCGGCAGGTGGCGGGCGGCGCCGGTCCACCCGGATCGCCCGAACCGCGCCAGGGCCGGGTGGCCGGTGCGCGCGGCGGCCAGTTCGGCGCCCGTGTGATAGGCGACCGGGTAGCGGTTGTGCGCCTCGACGCCCTTGAGCCCGCTCGCCTCGACGGCGTCGGGCGGCGTGTACTCGCCGAAGTCTTCCATCCAGCCGTCGTGGCCGTCCTCGACCGCCTCTCGCGCCAGGCGGTCGAAGATCGCCTGGGCGGCGTCGGTACTGAAGTCGAGCTGCCCCTCGGTGGTCAGCGGCGGGACCCGCCCACCGATGTAGGCGGGGTAGAGGTAGGCGGTTCCGTCCTCGCGGCGCTGCAGGGCGCCGTCCTCGAGAGCCGCCGAGAAGCAGGAGCGGTAGTCCTCGCTGACGAAGGGATTGAGGTAGGTCAGTGAGGCCAGGCCGTATTCATGGAAGAGTGCAGTGCGGGCGCGCTCCGCCGAGCGCCGGCCTTCGTGGTCGCCACCCGGGAGCCGGCGCATGTGGGTCTCGATCGCCGAGACCGGCGCCTCGACCGCCCGCAGGCGCTCGACGATCTCGCGCTCGGTGTTGAGCGGCACCAGGCTGGCGTGGCCGGTCTGCACCCAGGGCCCGAGGAACCAGGGCGCGGCGGGGAAGGGCTGGCGGCCGGTGGCCGCGGTCAGCTTCGCCAGCAGGCCCGCCGGCGTCGGGGCCTCGAAAAGGCGGAGGCGGATCGAGGGAGCCAGCACGCCGCAGGCCCAGGTCCGCGGCCGGCCCGGCAGCCGCCACCAGCTCAGCTCTGAGTTTTCGATCAGTACCGCGTAGCCGGCTGAGCTGATCAGCCAGGGCACCGGGTAGTAGGCGGCGTCGCGGCGCTGGCGGAGTGCCCAGCGGGGCGTGGTCGCGGCCAGCAGCGGGTATTCCTCGAGCTGGTACGGCCCCTCGCCGACCCAGTTCTCGACCTCGCCCGCGGTCCGCGTCACCTGGTCCGACCGTTCCCCAAAGCCCCAGAAGCGCTCGCCGGGGCTGGCGCCAAAGCGCACGACGAGACCGCCGGCGCCGGCCGCCTCGAACCGGATGTGCAGGGAACCGTCCCCAGCCGGCTCCGAGCTCGTCTGGACGGCGCGGATCGGAGAGAGCGCGGAGGCGGGGATCGTCTCCTGCTGCCAGGCAGTCTCCGGGGGCGGCTCGAGGGCGGGATGGGGAAAGCCGCGGGGGATTGCGAGGAAGGGTCGCCGGATGCGTTCGAGGAGAAAGAGAGGGCCGGCGCCGGGGGGACGCCGACCCTTAACGGAGGAGAGTGTTTTCGCGATTGGCAACTCCGAACCTACCCTCGGCTGGATTAACGGTGGGCTAAGGCCGAGGTTGATTTTCGGAGACGGCAAACCTTTAACGCCCGATAACGCCGCGTTATCCGGGGGCTGGGCAGCCTGATCAACTTCGCTCTCGCCAGGCGGCCAGCGCCAAAGATTGCCCGCGACTTAGCCCGCGGTTAACCGCTGCCTCACTAGCCTCGAAGCGAAGACCGGCCGGTCACCAACCCATCGCTAGTTGCCTGTACCGGCTAGATGGACCGCATCCGACGTCCCAGCCGGCCGGGCGCCTGCGGCGCTGAAGTCGGCGTCGAGGGGCCTGGCGCCGCGTCGTCACGCAGCTTCAGCTGCGCTCCTCCTAGCGCCACCCTCTCCTTGACTCCGGCCGTCTGGAACGCCGGGCTGCC
>DASUWN010000071.1:0-10348 GCA_036378395.1 Candidatus Dormiibacterota bacterium
CGGGGCTGCCGCGCCTGCGGCCTGCAGCCCATCCAACCGTTACAGGCAACTAGACGACTCGGAAGACTCCTTTGACGACGCCCGCCAGCTGGGCGTTGGGCGCCACGATCGGCTCGTAGCGATCGTTCTCCGGCAGCAGCCGGATCGTGCCATCGCGGCGGTCGAGCCGCTTGCAGGTCGCCTCGCCGTCGACCATGGCGACCACGATCTGGCCGTTTTCCGCCGTCGGTTGCGGACGGACCAGAACCAGGTCGCCATCGAGGATGCCGGCGTCGATCATCGAGTCGCCGCGGACGCGGAGGAAGAACCAGCCCTCCTGTGCGAACTGGTTGGAGATCGCGACGTGCTCTTCGATGTTTTCCTCGGCCAGGATCGGCGAACCCGCGGCCACATGGCCGACCACCGGGATCGCGACCGCGTTGCGGCGGATCTCGTCGGCCTGGACCTCCTCCACCAGCTGCACGGTCCGCGACTTGCTGGGGTCGCGCCGGATCAGACCACGCCGCTCGAGGTGGTTCAGGTGGTTGTGGACCGTCGAACTCGAGGAGAGTCCCACCGCCTCACCGATCTCGCGCACGCTGGGCGGATAGTTGCGCGTCCGGCTCACGTGCCGGATGTAATCGAGAATCGCGGCCTGTCGGTCGGTCAGTTCCTGGTTCAAGTTTGCGGTTACCTCGTGGTGCTGAGCGTTCTGGTGCTGAGCTGACCCTCTCGGGCGGCGTCATCCTAGCAGCGAACAGCCGCTCGCGCAAACCTTTGTTCGCGGAACCGCTGTTCGAAGAACGGTTGACTCCCGAACGGGCGTTCGCTATTGTATCGCTTCGAACGGATGTACGCAATGACCTTCCTTCGCCGAGCCGGCTTGGTGGTGGTCGTGGTGGCGTTCCTACTGCTGGCGCTGGCGCGTGTGGCGCACGGGAGCCAGCCGGCCGCCTACGACACCATCACGGTCAAGCCGGGCGATACGGTGTGGTCGATCGCGACCCAGCGCTACCCGGACGCCGACCCGAGGGAGAGGGTGGAGGTGATCCTGGAAGCCAACCACCTGGCGCGCCCGGTGGTCTACCCGGGGCAGCAGCTGAGGGTGCCCGCGGCCGGCAGCTAAGCTCTCGCCGATGCGGCTCGAGCTGGTGACGCGGGCGGGATGTCACCTTTGCGAGGAGGCCGAGAGGGCGCTCGAGGGAATCGGGGTGCCCTTTGAGCGCCGCGACGTGGATGCCGATCCCGAGCTGGCGCGGCTCTATGACTTCCGGGTGCCCGTTCTGCTGGCCGATGGCGAGGTCCGTGCTGAGGGCCGGCTCACGGGTGAGGCTATCCGCCGGGCGCTGCAGCTCTGAGCGTGCCCGGGCCGGGCGTGCGTCCGTTTCACCTGTGTGCTTCGGCGGGTCCTGGTGCTCTGGTTGCCGGTCGCGCTGGCCGTGACGGCGCTGGCTCCCTTCCTCTACGCGGTTCCCCAACAGGTCCTGCGGAGCAGCGCCAACGATCCCCAGACGGCGCCGGCCACCGACGCCGTCAGCGCTCTTGATGCCGGTCGCGATCCCAGGAGCGTGGTGGGTTCGGACCGGGTCGATCTGACGAGGTCGCTGAGTCCCTGGGTCGCCGTCTTCGACTCCTCGCGCCACCTGGTGGCCACTTCTGGCGAGGGCGTGGACGCCTATGCGACCTCGGTCTTCGACTCGGTGGCGCCCGGCGAGCGCCACGAAGTCACCTGGCAGCCAAGCGCCAACGTCCGACAGGCCACCGTGGTCATGCGCTGGAATCAGGGCTGGATCGTCTCCGGCCGCTCGCTGGCGCTGGTCGAGGAACGCGAGAACCAGGTTCTTCTGCTGGCGACGGTGGCCTGGCTGGCTGCGCTGGCGGCCTCGCTGCTGGGGGCGGTGGTGGTCAGCGCAATTGCCAATGCTAGCGATAATCACGCTTTACGCCAGCATTAGAGATCGGGCCAGACGCCGGATCTAGAAATCGCCCGAGCTTAGGCGCTGCGCGGCAGGGCTGCGGGACCGACCAGGCTTCCCAGCGCGCCGGCTGAGGCGTCCTCCAGACCGCGCAGGAACAGCAGCAGCGGCACCGCGGTAGCCCGAAACTGGCGGCCCAGCCAATCCAGCTCGCCGGGACGGCCGAGCGCGGCCGCGGAGCCCTCCAGCGCCTTCAGGCCGCGCCGGACGTGAGCATCCAGGAGCTCGAGGTCGACGCGGTCGGTTGGCGCGCCCGCCAGGTCGTCCTGCCAGGCGGCCCGGACGCCGCCGATCAACCCCAGCAGCCGCAGGCTGCCGGCCTGGGCGGCGGCCACCGCTTCGGGACTCCTGGGCGCCGACTCGAGCCGCTCCAGCAGCTCGTCGTGGACGCGCAGCACCCGGCGCAGCCGCATCTGGGTCATCAGCGTACGCATGTTCGCATCGACATCATAGCGAACGGGCGTTCGACTTGCAACCCACCATCAAGGTCAGGAAGCCGAACGCCCAGCGGTCGACCTCCCCCAGCTCCACCCCGGCCCGGCGCGCCATCGCCTCCGTCCGGCGGTTGAAGTGCTCCTCGGAGAGCGGTCCGCTGACCAGCGTCACGGCGTCGGCGATCCAGCTCAACGGCCAGAACGGCCGCACGTGTTCCAGGAACAGCAGGCGGCCGCCCGCTCGCACCACGCGCAGCCCCTCGCCGATCGCACGCCCCGGGTCTGGAATCGTGCACAGGCAGAGCGTGAAGACCACGGTGTCGAAGCTCGCGTCCTCGAACGGCAGCTGCTGGGCGTCGTGTTCGACCAGCTCGAGCGGGCGGCCGAGCTCGAGCGCCCGCGCCCGGCACTGGGCAAGCATGGCCGGCGAGAGGTCGACGCCCACGACCTCGACGGCAGCGTCATAGAAGGGCAAGGTCGCGCCGGTCCCGATCCCGACCTCGAGCACGCGGCCGGACGCGCGCTCGCCGATCCGCCGCCGACCGCGCTCCAGCAGGCGGTCCATGAAGAGGGCCATGCCCCGGTCGTAACGCTCGGCGCCGCGCTCGTAGAACCGCCGGACCCGGGTGGTCCGCGGGTCCTCGGTCAAGGCTAGGGCGCGAAGATCGCCGAGAGGCCGCGGATCACCTTTTCGGGGTCGGAGTCGGTGTCGGTCAGGAAGTGCACCGTCGCCTCGTGTACGGCGCCCACCACGGCCCGCCCAAAGACCTCGGGATCGACGTTTTCGTAGTACGGATCCTCGCTCGCGTTGTGCCGGACCTCGGCCTCGATCAGGTGCGCGAAGCGGGCCTGGAAGCGGTGCCGGGCCTCCTCCACGGCCGGGCTGACGCCGATCGACTGGATCAGCAGCACCCGGGCCAGGTCCGAGTACTGGTAGCAGCGGTGCACGAACTCGGCGATGCCCCGCCGCAGCCGGTCGCGGTGGTCGGACCCCGCCGCCGAGGCCTCGAACACCGCGTTCACGACCACGCCGCCCATCTCGTCGAGCAGGGCCCGGACGCAGTCCTCCTTTGAGCCCCAGAACTCATAGAAGGCCGACTTGGAGGTCCGGGCGGCGGCCACGATGTCGTCGACCGAGGTCTCGTTGAAGCCCTTCTTCGCGAACAGCTTGACCGCGGCGGCGGTCAGCCGCTGCCGGCGGGCTTCACGCCGCTCCGCCCGGTCCCGGGTCCCCGTCTCGACCGCCACCTGCGGATGCATCGAAACCGCCTAGAGCTCCGAGAGCGCCCTCGAGATGACCAGCCGCTGGATCTCCGAGGTCCCCTCGAAGATGGTGTAGATCTTGGCGTCCCGGTGCCACTTCTCGACCGGGAACTCGCGGATGTAGCCGTAGCCGCCGCAGATCTGGATCGCCTCCTCAGTGACCTTGACGGCGACCTCGCCCGCCTTGAGCTTGGCCATCGAGCCTTCCGCCTTCTTGAACTCGCCGCCGTTCCGGCTTTCCCACAGCGCCCGCCAGATCAGCGAGCGCGCCGCCTCGATCTCGGTCGCCATGTCGGCGAGCTTGAAGGCGATCGCCTGGTTCTCGATGATCGGACGCCCGAACTGCTTGCGCTCCTTGGCGTACTGCAGCGCGAACTCGAAGGCCGCCCGCGCGATGCCGAGCGCCTGGGCGCCGACCACGGGCCGGGTCGCCTCGAACGTCTTCATGGCCACGTTGCTGCGGCTGTGCCCGCCCTCCCGCGCCCGCGCCAGCTTGGCCTCCAGCTTCTCGGGGCCGCCGAGCAGGCAGTCGGAGGGCACCCGGACGTCGTTGAGCACCACGGTCGCCGTGTGCGAGGCGCGGATGCCCATCTTCTTTTCCTTCTTGCCCTGGGTCAGCCCCGGAGTCTTGGGGGGGACGACGAAGGAAGCGTGGCCGCGCGAGCCGAGCTCGCGATCGACGGAAGCCACCACTACATGCACGTCAGCGATGCCACCGTTGGTGATGAAGACCTTCTCGCCGTTGATCACCCAGTCGCCGTTCTTCTTGACGGCGGTGGTCTTGTAGGCGCTCACGTCGGAGCCGGCGTCGGCCTCGGTGGCGCAGAAGGCGCCCAGCTTGACGTCCTTGGGTGTGCCGTAGCAGGCGGGGATCCAGGTTGAAATCTGGTCGGCGGTGCCCTGGTTGAAGATGGCCGCGACCGGGAGCCCGGTGCCCTGGATCGCAAGCGCGATGCCCGCGCAGCCCCAGGTCAGCTCCTCGGCGACCAGCGCGGGCATGATGCCGGTGGAGTCGCTGAAGCTCTGGCCGAGGAACTCATGCGAGTAGATCCCGATCTCGGCCGCCTTCTGGACGACCGGCCAGGGGAACTCCTCTTTCTCGTCGTACTCGTGGGCGACCGGCCGGATCTCGCGCTCGGCGAAGTCGTGGACCCAGTCCCGGATCTCTTTCTGCTCGTCGGTCAGCTCATACGAAACCAAAGTCCAGTGCTCCTTTTGTCGCCTACGGTACGCGCCCGTACTGTGCGTGCACGGATCACGGTACAAGCTGGGCGAAGCGCCGTCAATCGTTAGCGAGAATTGTCGAGAAGCTTGAGCAGCGTGTAAACGGTGCCCAGGTGCGGGACCGCGAGCCCGAGCCGCGCCCCGATCTCGAGCGGGCCGCCGACCAGCGCGTCGACCTCGAGCGGGCGTCCGGCCTCGAGGTCCTGAAGCATCGAGGTCTTGTGCTCGGTCAGTTCGAGCGCGGCCTCGATCCGGCGATCGATCGGAATCGCGATCTCCTCCCCCACCGCCCGGGCGATCTCCTCGATCTCCTCCATCAGGTCCTTGATCAGGATCGGACCCTGCAGCAGCTGGCCGATCTGGCCCAGGGTCGCCCGGCCCAGCGCGCTGACCGGGTTGAATGACGCGTTGCCGAGCAGCTTGAGCCAGATCTCGTTGCGGATGCGGGTCTGGACCGGCGCCTTGAGGCCCGCGCCGGCCAGGACTTTGGAGATCGCGACCGCGCGCTCGCTGCGCGACCCGTCGGGTTCGCCGAGGGTGAAGCGGGTGCCCTCCAGGTGCTCGACCACGCCCGGTTCGGCCAGGGCGGTCGCCGGATAGACGATGCAGTGCAGCACCGACTCGATCGGGATCGTCCGCGAGAGCCGGCCGCCGGGGTCGACGCTCTCGAGGATGGTGCCGGCCAGCGGGCCCTGGTAGCCGGCGTGCAGGTACCACCACGGGATGCCGTTCTGGGCGGTGACCAGCGTGGCTCCCGGCCTCAGCGCCCCGGCCAGCTCGGAAGCCACCCCCGGCAGTGAGTGAGCCTTGAGGGTCACGAACACGGTGTCCGCGCCCCCCACTGCCGCCGCCAGGTCGTTGGTGCACGCCGGTTGGGCGCTGAACGAAGAGCCGTCCGGCTCGCGGACGGTGAGACCGCGCTCGCGCATCGCTTCCAGGTGGGGACCGCGCGCCACCAGGACCACGTCGGCGCCGGCCTGCGCCAGCCGCGCGCCCAGGTAGCCGCCGGTGGCCCCGGCGCCCACGATCGCGATCCTCATCGCGGCGTCATTCCCCGTTGAAGGCGGCCGCCACGTTCCGGCGCTGGACCTTGCCGGTCGCGGTGCGCGGAATCTCGTCCACCAGGTGGATCTTGCGCGGCACCTTGAACTCGGCCAGGCGCTCCCGGCACCAGGCCGTCAGCTCCTTCTCGCTGACCGGCTCCTTCAGGACGACCGCCACCGCCACCTCCTCACCCCAGGCCGGGTGGGGCTGGGCGAAGGCCACGGCTTCTTTGACCTTCGGATGGGCTTCGAGGACCTCGTCGATCTCGACGGGCGCGATCTTCTCGCCGCCGCGGTTGATCAGCTCCTTGATGCGGCCGATCAGCGTCAGGTAGCCGGCGCCGTCCAGCGAGCCGCGGTCGCCGGTGCGGAACCAGCCCTCCGTGAAGGAGGTGGCGTTGGCCTCCGGGTTGCCCTCGTAGCCATCGATGACGTTGGCGCCGCGGATCACCACCTCGCCCGGCTCGCCGGGGGCGAGGAGCCGGCCACCGTCGTCCATGATCCCGATCTCGACCCCGGTCCCCCTCCCCACCGACCCCGGCTTGCGCGGCTCCGGCGGCAGGGGGTTGGAGGCCATCTGGTGGCTGGCCTCGGTCATTCCGTAGGCGTCGAGGACAGGCGCGCCCAGCCGCTCCTCCATCTCGGCCATGAACGCGGGCGCCAGGGTCGAGGAGCAGGAGCGGACGAAGCGCAGCCGCTCGCTTCCCGCCGGCCGCCCGTCCTCGGAGCGCAGCAGGATCAGGTGGTGGAAGGTCGGTGAGGCGCTGTACCAGGTCGGCCGGTGGGCGCGCGCGACGGGCCAGAAGCCGAGCGGATTGAAACGAGCGGGGGCGACCACGGTGCCGCCCGAGTACAGCGTCGCCAGGGTCGAGGCCATCAGGCCGTGGACGTGGAAGAGCGGCATGATGCAAAGCGAGACGTCCTCCGGACCAAGCCTGTAGGTGGCCTGGATGTTGGCAACCGAGGCCAGGAGGTTGCGGTGGCGGAGCGGGACCCGCTTCGGCCGGCTGGTGGTTCCCGAGGTGTGCAGCACCAGCGCCACCTCGTCGCTGTCCGGTAGCTCCGGATCTCGGTTCGCGCCGTCGAGCTCGAGGCGGCCGGCGCTGTCGAAGCCGACCTCGACCACCCGGCCGCGCTCACCGAACACCGATTGCAAGGCCTGGCGCGCCGCCGCGCCCTCGCCGCGCGGCAGCAGGAGTGTCTGGGTATCGGTGTCCTCCAGGTAGAACGCGAACTCGTCCTCCTTGTAGGCGGGGTTGAGCGGGCACGCCGTTCCCGCCAGCGAGGCGGCGAGGAACATCACGATCGCCTCGGGTCCGTTGGGGAATGCCATCGCCACCCGATCACCGGGGCGCACGCCGAGGCCCGCCAACCGGCCCGCGGCGTCCGCGACCACCGAGCGCAGCTCGTCGTAGGTGAATTCGGGTCCACCGGGAATCATCAGGGCGGGTGCGCCTGCCTCACCCCGAAGCGCGTCGAGCAGGGTCTCGCTCATTCGGGCGTGGTCTCCTTGGCCCACGGCCACATCCGGTAGGCGGCGAAGATCAGGACCAGGCCGAAGATGCGCGCCAGCGCGTCGCGGGGCAGCGCCAGCGCGGCCACCGCTCCCAACATGGCGCCGGCGGCACCCGCCGCGCCCATGACCAGCGCCGCCCGGACCAGTAGGTTTCGGCGGCGGTAGTGCGTGGCCGCGCCAACCACCGAGGTGGGCAGGATCGCCGCCAGCGAGGTGCCCTGCGCGACGTGCTGGGAGAAACCGAATCCGAGCGTCATGATCGGCACCAAAAAGATGCCACCACCGACACCCAGGATGCCGGACGCGATGCCGACAAAAAGGCCGCTGAGGATAGCCAGGGCGTCGCGTATCAGGGCGCGATCAGCTCCTTGACCCCGAGCAACAGGAGAAGGATGGCGAAAACCTGCCGCAGCCTCCTTTCCGGCAGATGGACCATCACGCGGCCGCCGAGGTAGGCTCCGAGCGCACCTCCGGCCGCAAGCAGCAGCGCGAAGCGCCAATCGACGAGCGCCGGCCGCGCTCCGAAGTGGTACACCAGCACGCCCACCACCGAGATCGGGACGATGGCCGCCAGCGAGTTCGCCTGGGCCTCGCGCTGGCCCACCCTCGCCCACATCACCTGAAGCGGAACCAGGATGAAGCCCCCGCCGACACCGAGCAGCCCGCCCAGGATGCCGCCGATGAAGCCGATGGCGGCCAGGATCGCTATCGGGTCTCCTCGATCGTCGAGGCCAGCTCGCGCAGAAAGGACTCGACGTCGGTCACCAGCCCGATCGACTGCCATGAGCCGCGGTCGGCGAGCTTGGTCACCACCGCCGGGTTCATGTCCACACAGACGGTGCGGACGTTGGCGGGCAGCATGTTGCCGGTGGCGATCGAGTGCAGCATGGTCGACAGCATCAGCGCCATCCGGATCGGCGGCTCCTTGACGATCGCCTCCCGCATGCGTTTTTGGGCGATGCCCATGTCGCTGATCACGTCCGGCAGCGGCCCGTCGTCGCGGATGCTGCCCGCCAGCACGATGTCGACGCCGTGCTCGATGGCCGTCTTCATGACGCCCGAGGTCAGCTGGCCGGTTTCAACCATCGCCCGCAGCGAGCCGGCGGCCCGCACCCGATTGATCGCGCGCATGTGGTGCTCGTGCCCGTGCTCGATCGGCGCGCCGCTCTCGAGGTTGACTCCGAGGGCCGTTCCGACGAGGGCGGCCTCGACGTCGTGCACGGCGAGCGCGTTGCCGGCGAAGAGCACCTGCACGTAGCCGAGCTCGATCAGCCGCGACAGGTTGCGGCCGGCTCCAGTGTGGACTACGGCCGGCCCTGAGACGACGAGGATCCGGCCGCCCTCGGAGCGGATTTGGCGCATTTCGTCGGCGATGCCCTGGATCAGCAGCTTTTTCGGCTTTTCGGCTGAGACCTCCGAGGCCATGAAGCTGAAGATCTCGGTGTGCCGCGAGCGCTCGAGCGGGACCACCCGCACGCCGCCGTGGCCGACCACGACCTTGACGCCCGGTTCGGCTTCATAGAAGGGGATGCAGCGCGCCGTCCCTGTCTTCTCGTCGACCGCGATCGCGCAGTCCATCTCGATCCGCTGGACGGGGATCCAGCTGCCCTTGAGAAGCACGTACGTCGGCAGGTTGGTGGTCGAGTAGAAGCCCTCCGGGTAGACGCCCGGCTTCTCGACCGGAACCAGGTTGACCGGCTCTTCGGCAGCCGCGATCGCGCCCAGGTCCCGGGCGCGGCGGACGATCTCGTCGAGCGTCCCCGCGCTGGGAGCGACCACCTCCAGGCGGCACAAGGAGGTGTCGGTCTTGTGCTGGCCGACCCGCAGCTCCTCGACCGTGAAGTTGCCGCCCAGGTCCATGACCAGGTCCATGACCTGGGGCAGCATCATCGAGTCGATGATGTGGCCCTCCAAGACCAGATGGGCGGCGTGGCGCGTCTGCTCGGTCACACCGCCGCCAGAACGGAGTTGATCGCCTGCTTCAGCTTGTGGGCCTCGGCATCGGGGTCCTCGGCATAGAGCACGGCGCGAGAAACAGAGACCAGGCAGGAAGCCTCGTCGCCCGTCCAGGCGGCGCGCACCGCGCCCTCCAGGTCGCCCCCCTGGGGGCCGACGCCGGGAAGCAGGAAGGGTAGGTCACTCGCCGCCCGCACCTCGGCGACCTCGGTGGGCGCCGTCGCCCCGACCACCAGACCCACATTGCCCTGTTGATTGACCCGCTCGGCAAGCTCGGCCACCGCCAGGTACAACGGCCGGCCCCCGGCATCGAGGTCCTGGAGGTCGGCGCCCCCCGGGTTCGAGGTCCGGCAGACGATGTAGACCCCCCGGTCAGGGTAGGCGGCCGTGTACTCCTCGAGCGAGTCCGCGCCGTGGTACGCGTGCACGGTCACGGCGTCGGCGTCCAGCGCCTCGAACGCGGCGCGGGCGTAGGCCTTCATGGTGTTGCCGATGTCGGCCACCTTGAAGTCGAGCAGGAGCGGAATGTCCTCTGGAATCGAGAGCCGGATCTCGGTCAGCGCCCGAAAACCGTCGACGCCGTACTGCGCCCAGTAGGCCGCGTTGGGCTTGTAGCAGCAGACGTGGTCGCTGGTCTGCTCGATGACTCGCTGACAGAAGCGCAGCGCGTCGAGAGCGTTGCCGTCGATCCGGTCCGGGTCAGGATCCAGCCCGACGCAGAGCTGCGACCGGCGGGCGCGCGCCGCCGCGCGCAGCCGCTCGAAGTACGTCACCTGGAGCCCGCGTATCTCTCGGCTTTGGCCGCCGCCTTGACGCGCCCGCGATCGGACATCCGGCAGTAGGCGCAGACCTCGCTCGTCGTCGGCTGGCCGCAGCTCGCGCACTCGCGCAGCCGCACCGACTCGCCCAGGCCGGTTCCGGCCGCGACCGCGCCCCGGCCCTGCTTGAGAAAACCAA
>DASUWN010000072.1:0-8493 GCA_036378395.1 Candidatus Dormiibacterota bacterium
TAGGCTAGCCGACCTCGAGATCGATGGCCCCGGAGGAGGCGCGCAGGCGCACCACCGATGTGCCGCCGGCGCCGAGGATGCCTCGCGTCGAGCGATCGCTGCCACTGAGCGCGATCGGCGAGCCGGTTTCGGGCTTGACGAAGATGGCGCCGTTGGCGCTCGACACGTCGTAGGTCGCGTTGGTGCCGCGCGGCAGCTTGACCCGGATCGCGCCCGATCCGGTGCTGATGTCCAGCGTCCCCGCCTCGATGGCGGCGTTCTCGACGTCGACCGCGCCCGCCGAGGCGAAGACACGGTCGACGCTGGTCACGGTTACGTTGAGCAGCCGCACCGCCCCGGCGCCGAGCTCGACGTCGATCGGACCGGTCAGGTCGTGGATGTCGGCCGCTCCGGCGCCGCCGCTCAGCTTGAGTCCGGAAGCCGCCGGCATCCGGATCGTGACCTGGTGGTCGACCTTGGTCTCGAACGGGTCAGGCGCGCGCTGGCCGCGGACCTCGATGCGGACGCCGCCATCAGTAGGCGTGATGGTCGATTCGGAGTAAACGGACAGCGCCTGGCGCGCCAGCGCGCGGGTCAGGCTTCGGACCTGTACCCAGTCCTCGACCGAGACCTGGCCGGCGGGACCGGCCTCGATCTTGACCCCGGCGTCGGTGGCCGCCACCGCCACGGACCCGCCGGGCGGAAGCGCGGCCCTGTGCACCTGGTCGCGCGTCGCGGAAACGCTGATGATCAGGCCCATCCCCGCCAGCGAGGCGGCGAGCATCGTCAACACCGAGAAGAGGACGAGCGGCATCGCGAACAGGACGGCCCAGGCCGGCGGATGCTGCCGTGCCGGCGGTTGGCTGGCTGAGATGGTCGTCATGCTGGCCTCCGGAACCGGTAGCCGACACCCCAGACCGTCTCGATCTGCGCGCCGAGCGGTCCGAGCTTGCGGCGGAGCCGCGTGATGTGGGTATCGACGGCGCGGTCGTAGCCCTCGAAGTCACCGTCCCAGACCCGTTCGATCAGGAACTCGCGGCTGTAGGCGCGCCCGGGATTGCTGACGAATAGTTGGAGCAGCTCGAACTCCTTGGGGGTCAGCGAGAGGAGCCGGCCCTGGAGCGTCGCCGTGCGGGCCGCCCCGTCGACGACCAGCCCGCCCACCTCGATCCGCTCCGCCGCGCCGGTCTCCGGCCCCGGTGCAGAGGTGCGCGCGTCGAGCTCGACGCGGCGGAGGTTGGCGCGCACGCGCGCCATCAGCTCGCGGACCGAGAACGGCTTGGTCACGTAGTCGTCGGCTCCGACCTCGAGGCCCAGCACCCGGTCGATCTCCTCGGTGCGGGCGGTGAGCATGATGATCGGCACCACGTGCCGCTCCCGGATCTGCCGGCAGACAGCGAGCCCGTCCAGGTCGGGCAGCATCCAGTCGAGCAGGATCAGGTCGGGGACGGCTCGCTCCACCGCCGCCACCCCGGCCTTGCCATCGAAGGCCTGCTCAACCGAGTAGCCGGCGGCGACCAGCTGGTCGCGAACCAGGTTGTTGAGGTCGACCTCGTCTTCGACCACCAGCACGAGGGCCATCAGGCGCGCCCCTCCGCCGGCATCCGCCGGAGGCGGACCGTGAAGCGGCTCCCGAGTCCAACCTCGGATTCGACGCGGATCTCCCCCGACATCGCCTCGACCAGGTCGCGGCTGATGCCGAGCCCGAGGCCGAAGCCGCCGGTGGCACGGGAGCGCGATTCGTCTGTGCGGTAGAAGCGGTCGAAGATCCGCGCCATGTCCTCGGGCGCGATACCGACTCCGGTGTCCGCGACCGCGATCTCGACGTGATCCTCGGCCGCCGCCGCGCTGACCGAGACGATGCCGCCCCTCGGCGTGTAGGTGATGCCGTTGCGGACCAGGTTCATCAGCACCTGGGTCAGGCGGTCGCGGTCGGCCCACGCCTGGGGCAATGCGGTCTCCGGCAGTTGCGCGACCAGCTTGATCTCGCGGTCGCGCTGGGCGATCGGTCCGAGCGCAGCGACCACGTCCTGGATGATCGGGCCGACCTCGACCGCGCGCAGGTCGAGCCGCAGCTCGCCGGCCTCGCCGCGTGCCACCACCAGCAGGTCGTCGACGAGCGCACCCAGGCGCTCTGACTCGCGATGGATGACGTCCAGGTAGCGCCGGACCTCCTCGGCGGTGGGTTCGCCCTCGGCCGCCAGCAGCGATTCGGCGTGGCCCCGGATGGAGGCGATCGGGGTGCGGATCTCGTGGCCCATGTTGACGATCAGCTGCCGCCGCTCCTGTTCGGACCGTTCCGCGCGGT
Source organism: Candidatus Dormiibacterota bacterium (assembly GCA_036378395.1). Classification (GTDB taxonomy): domain Bacteria; phylum Chloroflexota; class Dormibacteria; order Dormibacterales; family Dormibacteraceae; genus DASUWN01. The sequence continues at coordinate 2,288 of DASUWN010000072.1, forward strand.
GGTGCTCCACCGCCGCCTCCTGCTGGGCCGCTTTCAGGTTGAGCTGGGCCTCACTCACGCCGAGCATCGCACGGGTCAGCACGCTGTGCATCAGCACCACCGCCCGGGCGGCGTGCAGAAGGCCGACGCCGACGGCCAATCCGATGGCGGCGGCGAGGATGAGCAGCGGGAGCGTGAACGGGGTGTCGGAGAGTCCGAATGCGTTGAAGGGCGGATCGCCCGGCTGCGCTGTGAGCGCCCCGGCTGTATAGAGGAAGGGCGCGGCGCCGAGCCCCACGGCCAGCGAGAGGCCGGCCAGGAAGCCGATCCCGATCATCAGGCCGGCGGGAATCTCGAGCAGCGCAAAACCGAGGCTCTTCCATGCAACCGGGTTGGTGAGGAAGGCGACCAGCCGTTCCAGCCAGGGCCGGCCGGCACTGGCCGCGACGCTCATCGGGCGCAGCTCGAACCCGAACCACCACGCGCCGAGCTCGCGCTCGAAGATCACCGCCCACCAGATCACGAACAGAAAGAGGATGAAGAGAGGCAGGCCGACGAAGGTGAAGACGAGGGAGAAGGCAAGGCCGAGCACGACCAGGTAGAAGAGCGCCAGAGGCAGGCGCGCGACCGAGTAGATCAGTGCCAGGTAGGAACTGGGATCCGCCACCGGGCGGAGGAGTGCCCTCATCGATTGGCTCGAGTGTGGCCGGGGTTTGTGGCGAAAGTTGGGCGGGCCGGTGGCGAAGCGGCGGCGCCCTTCGGGCTAGCCGGTGGCGGCGGCCAGCACCGCGGCCGAATCCACGCCCTCGAGCAGGCTTCGGTGCAGCTGCTCGAACCAGGGCGAGGGGTCGGCGCCGAACTCGAGCGCCATCGCTTCGCGGCAGGCGTTGGCGAGGCGCAGCGCCTTCGAATACCGGTCCCGCGCATAGGCCGCCAGCATCAACACCGCGTACGCGCGCTCGGCGGCGAGGTCAAGCTGAAGGGCCTCTTCGGCGAGCACCTCGGCCGTGTCGGCGTCGCTTTCCTGGAGCGCGGCCCAGGCCAGTTCGAGCAGCGCGTCGAGGTGGCGCTGCCGGTAGCGCTCGCGAATCCGGCGCGCCCAGCCGGCCGGCTCGCCCTCGAGGACATCACCGCGGACCAGGCGCAGCGCACCGCGGTAGCCGTCGACGCTGCCGCGGGCGAAGAGTCCGTCGAAGTGATCGAGGTCGAGGTCGACGCGGTCGCTGACGATTCGGTAGCCACCGGAGACCGTGGCAATGATTCCGGGGTCGAGCTGGCGGCGAAGGATCGACACATAGTTCTCGAGCGTGGCCTTGGGGTTGTTCGGCAGGCTTTCCTCCCAGAGCAGCTCGCAGAGGCGGTCCTTGGTGAGGGCCCTTCCCCGCTGGACGAGCAGGATCTCGAGGAGCTGCCGCGGCTTGGCGCCATGGAAGTCGTCGGGGCCCAGGCAGACACCGTCGACCTCAACCTTGAGCGGCCCAAAAAGGCTCGCGATCACCCTCGTCCCTCCTACCCCAGGCTGGCTTGCGGGGAGCCTAGAAACTATAGAGCCGGACGAGAGGTCGGGGAGAGGAAACCTGAAGGTGCGCTGAATATCGTGCTCGCCCCGCGGGCTCGAGCCCGCCCTGGCATAGGGAGAGACAGCGTATGCGACGAATTCTTCTGGCGGTCGGGTCGGCGGTTGCGATGACGGTCGGAATGGCGACCGGCGTCTCGGCCGACAACGGGGCGACGGTGCAGCACATCAACCTGGCGAGCCAGGATCAGTGCTTCAACTCGGGGCCCTACAGCTACTGCTTCTCCGCCACGGGCGAGGAGACCATCACTCAGACGCCGACCGGGAACTGGAGCGGCCAGGCCAATGGGACCGAGACCTCGACGTTCAGCTACAACGGAACGGCGATTTATTCAAGCACCGCGAACTTTCACGTCCACATCCTCTACAAGGACAACTTCACGGTCCTTCAAGAGGCCGGCGAGCACGAGACCGGGAGCTCTACGTACGGCGGCACGACCTGCACGTACTCCTTCGACCTTCACATCACCAACAACAACCAGATCCAGTACCAGAACTACACCTTCAGCTGCTCATGAGCTGACCCGTCGGGCTGGCGGCCTCCGGGCCGCCAGCCTCAGCGCACCGACCGGATCCGCGAGACGAAGACGGTGCCCAGCGTGAAGAAGAGGATCACGCTCCCGAACGCCACCCGGTAGCCCGAGTTGGGCGCGACGCTGGTGTTGAAGTGGTCGATCAGCGGCCCCTCGATGGCGGGAATGATGCTGTTGGGCAGCGTCTGGGCGACGTGGAATAGCCCCATGTCCTTGGCGGCATGGGCGCGGTCGGGGATGGTGTCGCAGGCGAGCGCCCAGTCGACCGCCAGGTAGAGCCCATAGCCGATGCCGTAGATCGCGCCCAGCGCGATCACGATCGCCTGCTGGTTCGGATAGAAGGCGATGAAGTAAGCGGCCACGACCACCTGCAGCGTCCCCGCCGCGTACACGAAGCGCTTGCGTCCGTAGCGGTCGGAGGCTCCGCCGCCCCAGACCCCCGGCCCGATCATGGCCAGGAAGGCCACCACCAGCCAGATCGAGGTGAACTGGTCGGTGTTGGCGACGTGGACGACGTCCTTGAAGAACGAGGAGAGGAAGTAGAAGACGGCGGCCACGCCGGCGGTGACCATCGTCCGGGTGAAGACGACCCAGCCGAAGTCGCCGCTCCAGAGCGGGCGCAGGAACTCGCGCACCGCGACCGGGAGCGGCGTGGGATCGCCGGCCCGAGGCGGAACCGGCCGCGCTCCCTCGCCCCGCGAAGCCCACAGGACCGGCACCAGCGAGAGCACCAGCACCACCGCCATGACCAGGAAGCTGAGCCGCACCTGGTGGAGCGATCCGAACCCGGCGGTGAGCACGAACCCGAGCAGTCCTCCGCCCTGCTGCATCCCGGCCAGGAAGCCGCTCGCCTTCCCGAACTCGGCGTCGGGGACGATGTCGGGGATGATCGCGTAGTAGGCGGCGGCCGCTCCGTTGAGAAAGATCTGGGCGATCACGTGGCCGATCAGGAGCTGCGTATAGGAGCCGGCGGTCATCATCACCAGCAGTCCCACGACGCCCGCCAGCACGCCCGCGACCATGAACGGCCGGCGCCGGCCGAAGCTGCTGGTGAGGCGGTCGGACCAGGCTCCCACCAGCGGAGGAATCACCACCGCGAAGACGGCCCCGATCGCGGTCGCGTACCCGATGTAGGAGTTGACCTGGCCGGAGGGAAAGAACTCGCGGACCTCGCTCGGCAGCACGATCACCGGGTACGGAAGCCAGGTGAAGGAAAGGCCGAGGTAGAGGCTGGCCAGAGCGGCGTGGCGCAGGTTGGTGAACTCGACCGGAGCCGCCACCTTGATCGGGCCGACCGCGTCCGCCATCGCGGCGCGAACGCTAACGCGTTAGGGGCTTAGGCGTGAGCCAGGACGCGGCTTCGCTCGACGCGTTCGGCGATTTGCTGGATGCCCTTGGCAAACGGCGAGGGCGGCGTCTGGCGGACGATCAGGGAGCCGGCCAGCCCGGCGCTCTCGGGCCGCGCGCCCAGGTAGCGGAACTCGGCCAGCAGCGGGCGCTCGAGCACTTTCTCCACCGCCTTGGCCTCCATCACCGAGTGCGGCGAGCGGTGGTTGAGGACGACGTCGATCGCCGACGAGGGAAGCTGCAGGACGCCCGTCACCAGCTCCATGAAGGTCCGCGTGTCGTGCATGGTGGCGAGCTCCGGGGTCGTCACCACCAGCAGGCGGTGCGCGCGCTCGAGCACCGCGATCGTGGCGTCGGTGAGCCCGATGCCGAGGTCGAAGACGAGGTGCGTGAACTGGGGTGCGAGGGTCTGGATGGCCGTCGCCACCAGGTCGGCCGTGATCAGCTCCGACTCCTCGGGGCGCAGCGCGCCGGGTAGGATCAGGAACCCGTCCGGGTGGCCCACCATCGCGCTCCGAAGCGCGCCCGGCACCGCCCAGCTGTCCAGTCCCTGGAGTCGGGCCAGGCACGTCGTGGGGACCACGTTGGCCAGCAGGGCGGCGTGGTTGTAGGGCAGAGCGAGGTCGATCAGCAGCACTTCGCCCGGCCGCTGGGCCGCCAGCTCGGAGGCGAGGTTGACCGCGATCGTGGTCCGGCCGGCGCCGCCCTTGGTCGAGTAGATGGCGACGTTGGTGGCCGCCGCGCTGTCGGTGGGAGTCCGCTCGGCCAGCCGCTGGAGCTGGTCGTGGCGATTGCGGACGGCCTCCTTGATGCTGGTGCGGAGCGGCGAGCCGGGGGGCGCCACGTGCTCCAGGGCCTCGTCCTCGAGCACCAGGACCCGGCTGTCGGTCAGGGCTCGGAGCCGGACCGTCAGGGGGCCGTCCTCGTGGTGGCGCGCGGTGCCGATGTAGTCGCTCGCGGCCAGGGTCATGACCCCCGTCTCCTGGCCCTCGGGGATGACCTCGAAGAGGCCGTCTTCGATGATCCGCAGCGACGCCTCGCCGGGCTCCAGCACCAGCTCCTCGCCGGCGGCGGTGGTGTGGCGGCTCGTGTAGCGGGCGATCCGGCGCAGCACCTGGTCGGGGATCGGGAGGAAGATGGCGACCGGTTCCAGAGCGCGCAGCCGGACGGCTGCGTCGGGGTCCTCGGCGATCTCGGCAGCCGCGGCGCGCTCCAGCTCCTGCCGGGTCACGGCGGCGTGCGCGACGGCCAGCAGAGTGCGGGACTCGACGCCGTCGTCCGGGAAGAAGGCGACCCCGGCCGCTGCGACCTCGGGCGGTAGCGCCCGCTCGAAAACGCTGGCGGTGGCGCCCGGCATCAGCACCCCGAACTCGAGGCGGCCCAGCCGGGCGACGCTGTCGGAGACGCGGACGGCGCCCGCCAGCCGCTCGGCGGCGACCACGACGTCCGCGTCCGCGTGGATCCGCACCACCCCGATCAGGACCGCCGCTTCGGTGCGCTCGGCGGCGCGGACGGCGACCGCCAGACGGTCTTCGAAGAGCCGGTGGCCGGCCATGTCCGTCTCTGGGTCGTAGAGCAGCTCGCGGGCGAGCTTGTCCTCCTCGTACTTGAGGTCGCTGATGTCCTCGAAGCTCGCGATCAGGCAGTCGGGGGCGCCGTCGGCGCCGCGCACCAGGCTGATCGAGACCCGCGTCCACAGGCCGGGCCTACCCTCGCGGGTGCAGCGCAGGTCGGCGCGGACAGTGCCGCCCCTGAGGGAGGTCAGGCGTCCGTGGCGGAGCGCGTCCTCGTCCTCAGGGTCGATGAACTCGAACAGCTCACGGCCGGCGGCCGCCTCGGGTTCGATCTCCAGCAGGCGTCCGAAAGCGGTGTTCGCCTCCACGATGCGACCGTCGAGGTCGATCCTCGCCAGCGCCACCCCGGCCGCTGCGAGGACGCCCTCAAGCTGGCCCGATCCCGGGCCTTCGCCCTCCATTCCTCCCACGTCAATGAACCTAACGGTCCCTTCAGCTTCTTTCCGCTCAAGGAGCGGTTAACACCTGTGAAGAAGTTCCGGGGAGCATGGGAACCACCGGATCGGTTACTCTCCCCGGGCCAATCCACGGCTTGCAGGGGGTAATGCCAGTTTGGGCAGCGTTCGCGCATACGTTCTACTTCTCGGGGTCCTCGGAATCGTCATCGCCACGCCGTCGCCGGCTTCCGCCGTCGACATCTCGGTCGGGCAGGCACAGCAGCAGCTGAACCAGGCGCAGGCGCGCCTCGGCCAGCTCAACGACCAGGTCGAGCACGCCCAGGGCCAGCTCGACCTGGCGGCCCGGACGCTCGCCGAAGACCAGGTGGTCGAGAGCCGGCTGGACACCGAGCTGGCGGCGCTCGCGCGCTATCAGTACACGGAGCCGGCGCTCCCGATCCGGCTTTTCCGGGCCGGCAGCTTCTCGGCGGCGCTGGCTGAGATCACTCAGGCTCGGATCGTCGGCTCGCGCCAGCAGGCGCTGCTGGCCAAGCAGCAGAGGGTGCGCGCGCGCGACCAGCAGGCGCGCGACCAGATCGCGGCCGAGCTGAAGTCGATTCAGCAGGCTCAGAAGCAGGCCGAGACCGTGGTCGCCCAGGCGCAGGCCACCCTCGACGCCGCCAAGGCGGAGGAGGTGCGCCGGCAGGCGGCCGCTCTCGAGGTCCAGGCCAGGTCGACCGTGGTCGGCAGCGCCTCGAGCATGAGCGGCAGCGTCGGCAACCACTTCAGCTACGGCTACTGCACCTGGTACGTCGCCAAC
>DASUWN010000073.1:0-4357 GCA_036378395.1 Candidatus Dormiibacterota bacterium
CGCTCTCCCGGACCGACACCGCGCTCGAGGGCACGGGCGGCAACCTCAACAACATCAACCAGTCGCTGCTGACCACGGTCACCGTGGCCGGCGGCCTGACCAACGACCTCGGCCTGGGCATGGACACGCTGCTGCCCCACCTGGACCAGTTCATCGCCGGCGTCAAGGAGGGGCCCTACGTGTTCGGCGGCAACGACGGCGTCGGCTCCGCAACCCGCGTCAACATCGTGGCCGGCGCCGGGACGGTCGGCCTGCCGCCCTCGCCGCCGCCGGGCGCGCCGCCGGTCCCGGGGGTCAACGCGCCGCTCAACGGCAACGCCAACCCGGGCCTGCCCGCCTCGCCGCAGCTGCCCTACATCCCCGGCGTCAGCGAGAGCGAGCTGGGCAACGTGATCGGCTTCATCCTCGCCACCCCGCCGCCGCAGGGAGGCAGCAACCCATGAGGTCCAAGAAGAACCTTCCGATCTTCCTCGCCTACTCGCTGATCAGCCTGGTCACGCTCGGCTATCTGGCGACCCAGATGGGCGGCGAGTTCTTCTTCGACCCGGGCTATCGCGTCAAGGCCGAGTTCGAGAGCGGCGCCCAGCTGGTCAAGGACGACGACGTCACGATCGCCGGGCTGCGCGTGGGCAAGGTCGACTGGATCGCGCCCGGCGCCAGCGGCGGCGCCGAGGTGGGGATGCTGATCCACAGCCAGTACGCGCCTCTCTATAAGGACGCGCACGCGGTCGTGAAGTCGAAGAACCTGCTCGGCGAGACCTACGTCGAGCTCGGCCGGGGCACCGGGGCGGCCGGGCCGATCCCGAACGGGGGCGCCATCAACCGCGACAACACGCTGACGCCGGTCGAGATCGACAAGATCCTCCAGGTCCTCGACCAGGACACCCGCGACCGCCTCGTCCTTCTGATCAACAACCTGGGCGAGGCCACCGCCGGCAACGGCGCCAATATGAACGCCTCCTCGGGCGACCTCAAGGTCCTGGCGCAGGCGCTGTCGCGGATCGCGGCCGCGGTCACTTCCCAGGCCAGCGACCTCGACGTCCTGATCTCCAGCCTGCGCAAGATCATGGAGACCCTGGCCGCGTGGCACGCCGAGTTCCGGGCCATGATCACCGACTGGGACCGGCTGATGAAGGCGCTCGCCGAGCGCGAGCAGGCGCTGCAGGGCACCTTCCAGGAGCAGAGCCGCGTCATGGCGATCTTTGAGCAGGCGCTGGCCGGCAACGGCGCGACCAGCCTGCACGGCACCATCGCCCAGCTGCCGAGCACCCTCAACAGCACCAACCACTACCTGGACGACGCCAACGTCGTCTACCCGCAGCTGGCCGACAACTCGTCCAGCATCGCCTCCCTCTTCTACGAGCTGGCCTCGGTCATGAGCGGCATCGACCCCAAGACCGGGCGGCACATGTGGCGCGTGTACGCGGTCGAGAACCAGAACTCGGCCGGACTCCCCTGCGACCCCTACATCGGGCCTTCCTGCGGGCTGCTGCACAACCAGCCCCTGTCGGGTCCGCCATCCCCGAGCCCGAAGCCATGAGATCACCCCAAAAAATCTCCGATTTTTCGGGGGCCCCGATATGAGGCCACGAACCATCAGCAACCTGGTCATGGTCGCCGCCTTCGCGGGCGTCTGCCTGGCCGGCATCGTCTTCCTCGCGGTCAGCCTTGGCCTCGAGGTACCCGGCAAGGGCGGCTACCGGCTGGAGGCCGACTTCGCCGCCGCCGAGGGCCTGGTCGGCCAAGCCGACGTCGCCGTCGCCGGCGTCAAGGTCGGCCGCGTGGTCGCCATCCGGCCCTCCGCCGACGGCGGAACCGTCGTCGAGATGCGGATCAACAGCGACGTCAAGCTGCGCCGCGACGTGCGGGCGGTGGTCCGCCCCAAGAGCCAGATCGGCGAGAAGTACGTGCTGCTCGTCCGCCAGCGCAACAGCTCCGCGCCGCCGGCTCCCGACGGCTACATGATCCCGCGCGCGCAGACCGGGTCGGCGGTGGAGATCGACGACATTCTCAACAACATGGATCCCCAGGCCCGGCAGGCGTTCACCGAGACGCTGCGCGAGCTGGGCGCGGGCGTCGACGGCCGCGGCAGCGACGTCAACCAGTCGATCCCGCCGCTGGCCGACACCGCCGCCAACTTCCGGCCGCTGGCCCAGACCGCCGCCGCGCGGCAGCAGAACATCGACCACATCCTGACCGACCTGAACACGATCATGGCCGCCCTGGCCGACGAGTCGGACGCGATCGGGCAGATCGTCGACAGCGGCAACACCGCCTTCGGCGCCATAGCCAAGCGCGACCAGGAGCTGGCCGGCACGGTGCACCAGCTCGACCTCCTGTTCGCCTCCCTCGACCTCGCCTTCGCCGACCTGACGCCGGCCGACCGCGCGTCGCTCGAGAAGTCGCCGGCCACCATCCAGTCGGCCCGGAACATGCTCAGTCTGACCAACCCCGAGGTCGACCGCCTGCTGCCCGAGCTGCTGCTGGCGCAGGTCAACTACCCGAGCAACCAGCTCAACGTGACCAGCCCGGAGGCGCTGGCGCTGGCCTACGAGTGGGAGTCGGCGTTCGCGCAGCGGGACGCGGTGGGTAACTCCTTCCGCTTCACCAACATCAACGAGACGCCCACGCCACCGTCAGCGCCCGCCCCGCCCGCGCCGCTCACGGGGAACCAGCCGCCGTCGCAGTCCTCGACCGCCCCCGGCTCGTCGCCGCCTGCCATCGTGCCAACCCCCTCGCCGATCTCATTCCTCCTCCAAAACCCATGAAGCTGATCGCCCTCTTCGCCGCCCTCGCCGGACTCCTGACCGCGGGCATCAACGTCTGGGACCAGACGCGGCCCTACGAGGTCACCGCCTACTTCATGGACGCCGATCAGCTGGTCCCGGGCAACGACGTGGTCATGAACGGCGTCCCCGCCGGCACCGTCGACACGGTCACGGTGGCACCCGAGGATTCGGCCGCCGGAGTCACGGTCAAGCTCAAGATCGACCCGCGCTTCACGCCTCTCCGGCAGGGGACCCGCGCGACGATCCGGCCCAAGGGGCTGCTGGGCACGATGTACGTCGAGCTCCAGCCCGGCAACGGCAGGCCGATCCCGCGCGACGGCAGCATCCCGCTTCACGACACCGCGGCGCCGGTGACGCTGGACGAGGTGAACGACCTCTTCGACCCCGCCACCCGCGAGCGCCTCCACGTGCTGACGATGGAGGGGGGCGCCACCTTCCAGGGCCGCGGGCGGGACGTCAACACGCTGCTCACGCAGCTGCCGGCGCTGGCCAAGGACGCTCAGGACATCTCCGCCGCCCTGGCCACCCGGGACCAGGCGCTGGACCAGCTGCAGGTGGAGTTCGACCGGGTCGCCTCGATGATCGCGGCCGAGGCGGACGCGCTCAAGCGCGACCTCGCCAGCGGCGCCTCCCTGCTCGACGTGCTGGCCGCCCACGAGCAGAAGCTCCAGGACGAGCTGATCTACGCCAACCAGGCGCTGGCCAAGCTCAACGCCGCCCTCAGCGGCCACGAGCAGGACCTGAACACGATCCTCAAGCAGTTCCCGAGCCTGCTCGACGACCTCAAGAAGTTCCAGACCGACTCCACGACCTCGCTCGGGATCCTCTATCCCTGCGTCGGCGACATCATGACCACGCTCGCCGAGATGCAGGACGCCACCAAGTACCAGAGCTCGGCGGGCGCCACCGACAACAAGGGCAACGAGCTGCGGGTCGACTCCCCGCTCGGCAGCCAGTCGGTGGGCGCGCAGCACCCGCTCGCCTCCTGCTCGGGAGCCTCGGCGCCGTGAGGCTTGTACAGGGCAACCCGGTGATCGCGGGCGCCGGCCTCCTGGCCGGGGCGCTGGTCATCGTGCTGACCGCGATCTCGATCAACCTCAACTTCGGGCTGCCCGCCAGCTTCAACCTGGGCTGGCCGCCCGGGTTCGACTACACGGTGAGCGCGGTCTTCACCGACGCCAACGGGCTCGCCAAGGGCGCCGACGTGGTGATCGCCGGGGCCGAGGTCGGCCAGGTCACCAACGTGCAGGCCGAAGGGACGCGGGCGGTTGCCACCATGCGCATCGACCGCCGCTACTCACCCCTGCACAGGGGGACCATCGCGCGCATCCGCTACTCCACGCTGCTGGCTCAGAAGTACATCGAGCTCTCGCCGGCGGCGGGCAGCGACCCGATGCCGAGCGGCGCCCGGATCCCGTCCACCTCGAGCTTCTCACCGGTCGATTTCGACCAGTTCCTCTCCACGCTCGACCCCCAGACGCGCGAGCAGCTGCAGAAGATCGTCCAGCAGGCCGGGGGCGGCGTCCAGGGCCAGCAGACCGCCATCAACGCGCTGCTCGACAACCTGG
>DASUWN010000074.1:0-2298 GCA_036378395.1 Candidatus Dormiibacterota bacterium
AAAACCAACCTCCTCGAAGCCGTCGCCCTGACGGCGCTGGCGCGCTCGCCGCGCACCGGGCAGGCCGGTGAGCTGGTGCGCTTCGGCCAGGCGGCGGCGCGGGTCACCTGCGCGGTCCAAACCGACCGCGGCCGGGAGGAGCTCGAAACGAGGATCACGGTCACGCCGACACTGGCGGGCAGTCGGGCGCTCAAGCGGTTTTCCATCAACGGGCGCAGCCGCCAGTCGAGCGAGATGACCGGCTCCCTGAGGGTGGTGCTTTTCTGGCCGGACGATCTTCAGCTGGTAAAGGGGCCGGGCGAAGGACGCCGCCGCTTCCTCAACACCCTGCTCTCGCAGATCGACCAGTCCCACGCCAGGGAGCTGACCCGTTACGGCCACCTGCTCGACCAGCGGAATGCCCTGCTTCGAGCGGTACGAGATGGTCGCCAGTCAGCCCCGGATCTCGATTACTGGACCCGGAGCCTGGCCGAGTCTGGCGCAGCGATCATGGTCGACCGCCAGCGACGCCTGCTCGAACTGCAGCCGGTTGCCGCCGCCTTCCACCGCGAGCTCACCGATGACCGCGAGCGCCTCGACCTCCGCTACCGGCCCGCCGGCGTCCGGATCGGAGAGGCACCGGTCGAACTGGTGGCAGAACAGCTCAGGCTGGCGATGGAGGAAGCCCGCGACGAGGAAATCGCGCGTGGACAGACAGCTGTCGGACCGCAGCGTGATGATGTCGAGGTGTGGTTGGACGATCACGAGGCAAGGCTCTACGCCAGCCAGGGCCAGCAGCGGACCGCCGTCCTCAGCCTGAAGCTGGCCGAGCTGCACTACCTGGCCGAGGTTACCGGGGAGCAGCCGGTGCTGCTTCTCGATGACGTCATGTCCGAGCTCGATCCCACCCGTCGGGAGCGGCTGCTGGCGGCACTTCAACCCGGCCCCCAGGCACTGATCACCGCCGCCGACCTGAACGACCTTCCGCGCAGCATCCTGGAGCGCGCCGCGGTCTTCCGGGTGGAGAAGGGCACTATCCATGCGTAGCGTCGGCGCCGCGCTCCCCTCCGCCCTCAAGTCCCTGGGCATCTCACGGCGCACGCGTCAGGCCCAGGCTGTGTATCTCTGGCCGTCCGTGGTCGGGCCCCAGCTGGCCGGCGAAACGGCCGCCATCCGGCTTACCGGGGGCAGCCTGCTGGTCAATGCCAGCAGCAGCGCCCTCGCCCACCAGCTGCACCTCGAGCGCGGCCTGCTGATCGAACGGCTGAACCACCTGATCGGGGCCGAAGTCGTTCGCGAGATCCGCATCCGGCAGGGGTCGAACCGATGATCGGCACCGGCCCCGGCCTCAACCAGGCGCAGCGGACGGCTGTCGCCCACAACCAGGGTCCGCTGCTGATCGTTGCCGGCGCCGGTACCGGCAAGACAAGGGTGCTGGTGGAGCGATACCGGCGGCTTCGCCAGGAGGGTGTACCAGCGGAACGGATCCTGCTGCTGACCTTCACCGAGAAAGCGGCGGGAGAGGTTCTCGACCGGGTCGAACGGGAGGACTACCTGCCGGCGGGCGAGCGCTACATCCTCACCTACCACGCCTATGCCCAGCGTTTCCTCCAGGAGGAGGGCTGGCTCTGCGGCGTCCCCCGCGGTTTCCGGATGATCTCCGAGGTCAGGAAATGGGAATTGATGCGCGATGTGCTGCTCACGCTCAGGCCGCCCCGTCTCTTTCACGCCCAGCGTCCCTACGAGCGGATCGGAGACCTGCTGAAGCTGCTGGAGCGGGCCAAGCAGGAACTCATCTCGGCGGAGGAGTTTTCAATCTGGGCCAGGTCGGCGGCGGGGAACGAAGACCCGGCAGTGGAGGCCCAGGTCCAGGCGGCATCCGTCTACACCGACTACCAGCTGCGGATGCTGGCCGAGAACCGGCTCGACTTCGACGACACGATTTTTTACAGCGCCCGGCTGCTGATGACCGAGCCCAGTGTCAGAGCCCGACAGGCGGGCCGCTTCGAACAGATCATGGTCGACGAGTTCCAGGACACCAACTACGCCCAGAGCCGCCTGCTCGAACTCCTCAGCGAGTCACACCGAAACCTCTGCGTCGTCGGCGACGACGACCAGAGTATCTATAAGTTCCGCGGCGCCTCCGTCCTCAACCTCCGCCGCTTCCGCGAAGTCTATCCCGAGGCCGTGACCATTCGCCTCGAGGACAACTATCGAAGTCGGGGCCCGATCCTGAGAGCCGCGCAGCGACTTATCGTCGACGATGAGGCGCGCCTCGAAAAGCAACTCCGACCGACGCGCGGCGAGGGGAAGCCGGTC
>DASUWN010000075.1:0-6166 GCA_036378395.1 Candidatus Dormiibacterota bacterium
TGCCGCGCCTGCGGCCTGCAGCCCATCCAACCGTTACGGGCAACTAGTGGAGGGGCTGGGCGAGCCTGACGCGAACCTTCCCGCCCGCCTCTTCGACCACCAGCGCCGGCTCGGGAAACGTCGCCGGTCCGTGCCGCACCGAGCCGCTGCGAACGTCGAACTCAGAGCCGTGCCAGGGGCACGTGACGATGGCGCCTGAGAGCTCACCCTCGTCCAGCGGGCCGCCGGCGTGGGTGCAGGTCGCCGGGATCGCCCACAGCCTTCCCTCGAGCCGGACCATCAGCACCGGCATGTCGCCTGCCTGAACCCGCTTCAGCGAGTTCTCCGGAAAGTCGCCCGGAACGCCGACCTCGGTCGCTTCGTCGGGCCCGGTCATGAAAGCCAGGTGGTCGACCATGGTCCCGAACGAGTAGACGATGTGGCCGCCGAAGAACATGCCGACCGCTGCCACGACCAGCGCGGCCACCGCGATCACGACCGCCAGGGGATTCGCGGCCGACCCGCCCAGCCAGCGCAGCAGCAGCGAGACCAGGTCGAGGAGCAGGACCAGCGTCATCAGCAGGCCGTGGAAGACCGCCGTGCGGCGCTCCATGCCGAAGGTCTCGTGGAAGTCGGTGTAGCCGGCCGCTCCCGCGCCCAACCCAGCCACGGCGCCGAAGAGCAGGGCCAGGTCGCCGGCCGCGGTCGGCACCAGGTGCGAGTTGAGCGCGACCAGGTCGGCGATGACGCCGAAGGTCCAGAGGCCGAGCGGCATGTCGGTCAGCGCTGGATGCAGCGGATGGCCGAGCAGCTTGGTCCCGTGAAGCAGGTCCTTGAGCGCGGTCCCGACGCCGCCCAGCGCGCCGTAGAAGCCACCCACCAGCCGCTGGATCAGGTCGGCGACCGGCTCCAGCCAGCCCTGGGAGCGCAAAAAGCGGTCGGTCACCGGTTCTGCCATGCCTCTAAACCTAACCGCGGCGGGGACCTGACGGGAGGTTGACATTCCGGCGAGCCATCGCCAAGAATCCCTGCAAGTTTCGAATTCGGGCAGAGGGTTCGCGAGGGGGTTTGGAAGTGAGGCGATTCGGCGCGGCAGCGATCGCGGCAATGACGCTCTGGGGACTGTCGATGGCGCAGCCGGCGAGCGCGGCCAGCAGCACCCCGACCAGCGGTGACGAGGCGACTCAGACCGACACCGCCATGCAGTGGTTCCTCGGCCAGCGCGCGGCTCCCAATGACGCGACCAGCGGCGACGCCTATGCGGCGGCGGCCTCCACCGCGCTGCCGGCCACCAGCGGCAGCTGGACCGAGCGGACCCGCGGCTACTACTTCACCGACAGCCCGACCTACGCGCCGGTCGGAGCCAGCTGCGGCGCCAACTGCTTCCAGAACTCTGGCTCCGGCGAGCGTTACGTCGGCGGCCGGATGACCGCGGTCGCGGCCGCGGCCGGCGGCGACCTCTTCGCCGGCGGCGCCGACGGCGGCCTCTGGAAGTCGACCGACCAGGGCGCCTCCTGGACGCCGGTCGGCGACAACCTGGGCACCCTGTCGATCGGCGCCCTCCTGATCGACAACACCGACAAGGGCTACACCGTCTACGCCGGCACCGGCGAGTCCAACACCAACAGCGACTCCTACGCGGGGCTCGGCGTCTACGAGTCCTCCAACGGCGGCAAGAGCTGGACGCTGCTGCCGAGCAGCGCGGTGGACACTGCCGGCAGCGCCACCGTCAACCTCAACGGAGCCAACGTCTTCCGGCTGCTCCTCAACGGCGGCTACCTCTACGCCGCGACTTCGCACGGCCTCTACCGGATCGTCCCTGGCGTTGACGGGCAGTGGACCCGCGTCCTCGCCTTCGACTCCCAGTACGCCAACGGCACCACGCTGGCGCCGAACCTGCGGGTCTGGGACATGATCACCGACGTGGTCGCGCTGCCTGGCGCGGGCCACCTCCTCGCCGCCGCCGGTTGGCGCGCGGGCGAGCCGACCAACGGCCTCTACGAGACCACCGACGGTGGCAACACCTTCACCTTCCTGGCCAATCCCCAGGGCTTCGTGCCGGCCCAGCAGCAGGGCCGGATCACACTCGCCACCTCGGCTGCCGGCGACCGGATCTACTCGATCGTCCAGAACGCGAACGCCTTCGTGCACCCTGATGCGTCCGGCACCATCCTGGCCGGCATCTACGAGTCCGCGTCAGGCAACCCGAACGGCGCCTGGAACCAGATCGCGTCGCCGGACAAGCTGGCCTCGAGCGGCTCGGCCGAGGCGCGGGCCGCGATGCGCGGCTACAAGCCCGGCGTCCAGGCCTGGTACAACCAGTTCCTGGTCGTCGATCCGAACAACGCCGACCACGTCTACGCCGGCCTCGAGGAGGTCTACGAGACCGCCAACGCCGGCACCGATTGGAACGCGGTCGGGCCCTACTGGAACCTGACCCTGCAGTGCTTCTCGTACCAGCCGTTCGAGGGCACCTGCGACCACAACCAGACCCACCCGGACCAGCACGCCGCCTTCATCGACAGCGCGCGCGGCCTGCTCTACGTCGGCAACGACGGCGGCATCTGGTCGCGCTCGCTCAGCGACCCCGCCACCGGGCACTGGAAGAGCCTCAACCTGAACCTCAACACGCTGCAGTTCTATGCCGCGGCGGGCACCAACGACGGCAACTTCTACGGCGGGCTGCAGGACAACGGCACCGCTCGCAACTTTCCGTCCCAGACCACGGTCGTCGGTGACACCGGGACGCCGGTCGCCGCTCGCAGCGTGCAGGTCTTCGGGGGCGACGGCGGCTACACGCTGGTCGACCCCAACAACGTCAACAACGTGATCACCGAGTACGTCGACCTGACCTCGGCGCGCTCCAACGACGGCGGCCAGACCTGGGTCGGCAACGCACCCCCGGATACCAGCGCGCGCTTCATCGCGCCCATCGTCCTCGACCACACGCTGCCCGTCGACGGCTCCGGCAGCGGCCACGTCCTGGCCGGCGGCGCGCACGTCTGGGATTCGACCAAGGGCTTCAACACCAACAGCGGCGACTGGCAGAACATCTACGACCTGACCCAGGGCGGCACCTATCCCAGCCGCGTCGCGACCGCCATCGGGACCGCCACCGCGGGCGGCGTGACCACGACCTGGGTCGCCTGGTGCGGTCCCTGCAACCCGAGCTTCGCCACCGGCGGCGGCTTCCGCAGCGGCGTGGTCGAGCTCTCCAACTCGGGCGGCGCCTACCACCTTGTGAGCAGCGTGGTCACAGGTGGCACGAGCGGTCTGCCGCGGCGCTACATCACGGGCGTTTACGTCGACACCAACAACCCGCAGCAGGCGTACATCACCTTCTCGGGCTACTCCCGGCATTGGGTCGTCGGGCCTGAAGATCCCGGCGTCGGCCACGTCTATCAGCTGACCTCGGGCGGCTCTGTCATCACGGGCACGGACGTAAGCGGCAACCTGACCGACGCGCCCGCCAATGACGTGATCGTCGTCAACGGCGACCTGGTGGTCGGCAACGACTTCGGGGTCTACGTCTCCAAGCTCGGCAGCGGGACCTGGTCCCGTCTGGGCGGCAACCTGCCCAACGCGGTGGTCGATCAGCTCGGCGTCTACGGCGGCCAGCTCATGGCCGCGACCCACGGGCGCGGCATCTGGACGTTGCCGGTCTCGAGCCTGCCCTAGACCTGATACAGCGGGGCGGCGTCTACGCTGTACGGCCCAGATGCCGCCCCCAGTCCCCGTCCACTCCCGATGCTGACCGCGACTCAGCGCGGCACCGCCGGTGAGGAGCTTTTCGCCGCCTGCGTCACGCTCTCGTCGGCTGGCGAGCTCGAGCTTTTCAAGCCGCTGACCGACGACGACCACACCGACGTCACCGCCGGCCGCCGGGGCGCGGTGCCGGCGCTGGCGATCCAGGTCAAGACCGCTCTCTCGCTCACCGCCCAGGGCCTTGCGGTCGCCCGCATGAGCTACCCCGACAGCCGGCCGCGCGAGCACCCGGCCTACGTATACGCGGTCATCTATATCGCCGCCGCCAGCATCGAGTCGGCGTGGGTGGTACCGAGCGCCGACTTCAACCGCCTCGCCTACCGGGGCACCGGCCGCAGGGGCAAGGGCCTCGAGCTCATGTTCATGGCCAGCCCAACGCGCGTCGACGGCTGGTCCGCGTATCGCTGCGGCCGACTGGACCTGGGGACGCGGCTCATGGAGCTGATCGACTCGCTCCCGCCGGGCGCGCCGCCCGCGGTGGCCGGCGCCCGCCTGCTGCTGCGCCACGCCTAAGCTTCATCCGATGTCGAAGCAGCAAATCGACGCCTACCTGGCAGAGCTCGACGAGCCCAAGCGCTCAACGCTGGAGCAGCTGCGGGCGACGATCCGGAGCGTGGTTCCCGAAGCGGAGGAGGTGATCTCCTATCAGCTGCCGGCCTTCCAGGTGGAAGGCAAAATCGTCGCCGGCTTCGCCGCCTTCAAGAACCACCTCAGCTACCTGCCCTTCAGCGGCTCGGTGCTCGAGCAGCTGGGCGAGGACCTAAGCAAGTACCCGGGTGGAACCAAGAGCTCGCTTCACTTCCCGATCGACCAGCCGCTCCCCGAGTCGCTGGTCAAGAAGCTGATCGAGATCCGCCTCAAGGAGATTCGCGCCTAGCCGCTCTCCAGGTTGAGCCAGGGCAGCGCCTCGCCCATCGGCCGGGTCAGCACGGCGGCGGTCTCCCGGTCGAGGAGGTCGCCCGCCAGCAGCGCCAGCGCCGCTCCGTACGCCGCCCGCTCCGCCTTGTGGCCGACCTCGCCATGCTCGGACTGCCAGACGATGAGCGCCTGCCCCGACTCGGTGAGCCCGAAAAGCTGGCGCCGGACCTCGTCCCACATCTCTCCCCGGCGTCCCTCCTCGATGGCGTGCAGCGCGGCCTGCTCGGCCTCGTGCCACCGGCCCGAGACCGGTCCATGGCGGTCCCAGCCCTCAGCCACCCGCTCCACGCCGAGCTGGGAGAGCGTGCGAATGTCCGAGATCAGCCGGCCGATGGTGCGCTCGCCGCTCGGAAATCCGTAGCCGTCAACGTCCATGCCCATGCGCTTTCCAGCGTAACTTTGCGCCATGAGCGCCAACCCTGGCTACGAAACCGGCCTCCGCCCGGTCGCGCAGGCGGCTCGCCCAATCCCCGCCGGCGTCGACATCGGCCACGTGCACATGAAGGCGGGCGACCTGGCCAAGATCCGCGCCTTCTACGTCGACATCCTCGGCTTCGACGTCATCGTGGAGATGCCGAGCGCGCTCTTCCTTTCCGCCGGCGGCTATCACCACCACCTCGCCTTCAACACCTGGGAGTCCGCCGGCGGCAGCCCGCCGCCGCCCGGCAGCACCGGCCTCTACCACATCGCCATCCGCTACCCGATCCGCGCCGCCCTGGGCGACGCCTTCCGGCGCCTGGTCGCGGCGGAGTACCCGCTCGACGGCTTCAACGACCACGGCACCCACGAGGCGCTGTACCTGCGCGATCCCGAAGAGAACGGGCTCGAGCTGTGCTGGGACCGTCCGCCGGAGGAGTGGCACGGGCGCGACGGCGACGGCCACCTGACCTGGGCCAACCGGCGGCTCGACCTCGAGGGGTTGCTGAAAGAAGACAGGTAGCGGCTGTCTAAGCCGCGCGCTGCCCCAGTTCCATGGAGGCACGGCGATCAGGGCGTTGGTGCCGTCGTAGTCGCCGTCCCAAAGAAGCTCCCAGCCCTCCTCGTGGACAAGCCGGTGATGTCTTCGACACACAAAAGGACCAGGTTGTAGAGCTCAGTCTCCCCGCCCTTGAGCCAGTGCCTGAGGTGGTGGGCGTCCGCCCACTCGGCCGGAGCGTGGCAGCCCGGGAAGCGGCAGCCGCGGTCGCGGTGGACCAGCGGCCAAGCGCCGGCCGGTCTCGACCGGCAGCGGCAGCTTGGCCCAGCTCAGCTCGGGCCCGATGCCGCCCTCTTCGCCACAGAGGGCAGAGTGGGCGACGGTGACCGCCAGCCGCGGCTGGCCGCCCAGCTTCTTGCGCGCCAGGTCGACCAGAGCGTCGGCCCGCCGCTGGCCCGGCGAGCGCTCGTCGCCCGCCTGGCGAGGACCCGCGATCGCGTCCAGCGCCGTGGCCAGCACCGCGCCGCCCTCGGCGTCCAGCACGCCCTCCAAGATCCAGATCCCGTCCAGGAGCTGGCTCAGGTGCAC
>DASUWN010000076.1:0-15959 GCA_036378395.1 Candidatus Dormiibacterota bacterium
GAGGTCACCGTCGTCACCACCGACGGCGAGCTGCTGCGCCAACTGACCCTGCAACCAGAACGCCTCTACTACGGCCTCGGCGGGCGCTGGCCGGTCCATGATGTCTTGAAACACCAGTCCGGGATGTCCTGAGACAGAACAGTGGCTGGGGAGGCAGGATTCGAACCTGCGGTTTCCTGATCCAAAGAACCTACTTGCCGCCGCTCGAATACGGCTCCAATACAAGCACGGATGGCGCGGCGCGTCAAAGTCTCCTGACACCTTGTTCTGTCCGGTCTCCTGACTCCGGGAGCCCGCCGCTCAGGAAAACTGTCTAATTTATTAGACAGTTAGTGTGACCGGCGCCCAAGTCCTCCGACTGATCAGGCGAGCCGGCTGTTCACCGGGAGTAGTCAGACAGGTTGGTAGCCACCTCCGAGTCGAGTGCGGGAGATGCCGAACGACGGTACCGGTCCACCGGGGCCAGGACCTGCCGATCGGGACGCTCCGGGCGATCGAACGCGACCTGGAGCCGTGCCTGGGAAAGGGATGGCTAAGAAGGCGATAGCCAGGACCACGGTCACGGCCCGCTTCAGCCGCGATCCGTCTGGTGCCTGGCTTGTCAGCTTCCCATCCATCCCGGGAGCCCACACCTATGGGCGCACCCTGCGAACCGCCCGCCGTCGGATTCCGGAGGTGCTGGAGCTCTTCAATCTGGATCCGCAGCAGGTAGAGGTGGCCGAGGAGTACGAGTTGGCCGGGCCAGCAAGGAAGGCCATCGGGGACCTGGAGTCCGCACGCCGCGACCTACAGCGGGCTGTCGACCGCAGCCGCCAGCTACTCGAGAAGGCTCTTGACGAGTTGCAACGTCGCATGCGACTCAGCACCCGAGATGCGGGTGAGATCCTCGGCATTAGCCACCAGCGGGTCGCCCAGCTTCTCGGAAGCACTAGGCCCATGAAGACCAGGGCGCCGACGGTCAAGAGGAAAGCGGTCCGACCAGCCTCTCAGGCACGAAGCCGGAGCAATCGGAAGGCCGCTGGGGTGGGGGACCACACCGGTCCCCAGTAGGGACCACTTTGGCCCCCTTTGCACGCTTTCAGCGCTTGAGGCGGTCCGTCATGGCGTCGATCCCGCCCTTCTTGAACGGCCGGCCGTAGCGGTTGATCAACAGAGCGGTCGAAGCGGTCACCGGGCGCTGACGGGCCGAGTAGCGCTTGATGTGAGCCGCGAGGCTAGGCGTGACTGGCACCCGCCGGGCCTTCTTGCCCTTGGCGCCGGCGTCCCAACGCACCCGCAGCTCGGCGTGGCCGCGGTCCAGGGAGTCGATCATCAGGTCCAGAAGGCCGTCAGGGCCTTTGACCGCCAGGCCGAAGAGCTCCGAGAGCCGCACTCCTGACCCGATCAAGATGCGGAGCGCCGTCTCTTCGACTGGCGAACTGCAGGCGCTCAGCATCTTCCGGAGCTGGGCGACGTGGTAGACGGACAGGAACGCCCGGATGGCTCGGTGAGAGCAAGGCAGTGTCGACGGCTGCAGCTGACCGCCGAAGCGGTGAGGAGTGACGGCCAGCTCGGCCCGGAAGCGGCGCAAGGTGTCGGCATCCAGGTCGGCGAAACGCCTCACGGCCGGCTCGCGCGCCTCGAGCCAGCCGAAGAACCGGCCCAGGTGCAGCTCGTAGTAGTCGAGCGTCCAGTGGGACAGCGACGAGCCCTGTTTCTCCAGCCGGAACAGCTCGTAAGCGTCGCGGAGCTGGCTCGGTCCAGAGCCGGTGGGGAGGTGGAGGACACGGTCTTCGGGCATTGCAAGAACCTCACACTCGTCACACGGCAATCCTCCGTGTCAGGAGAGCCGTAGCAAGCGTTCAAATCCCCTGACCGTGATCTTTCCGGGCACTTTCCGGGGCGGTTCCGCCTGCCTTCCGGCAGGGTTCCTAACCGGCTCCGGCAAACAACCGGGAACGAGCATAACCACTGTCAGCGGGACTGGCTGGGGAGGCTGGATTCGAACCAGCGATCTCCTGATCCAAAGTCAGGCGCCTTACCAGACTTGGCCACTCCCCAACGGCGCCAGTCTATTGGTCGCTGACCTGCGGCCTTAACGGGCACCGTTGGAGGTTCGGTGCTCCGCCCATAGATTCCGGGCGATGCCAAGGCTTCTTCCCGGCGGCGGCTGGGTGCTCGCGCTGGTCGCGCCTCCCGTGGTCGCCTTTGCCGTGCTGACGGCGGTGTTCGTTTTCCAGCGCCCCGCTCCGGCGGCGGCACCGGTCGAGGTGCCGGCGGCCGATACGCTTGCCCCGCCGCCGGAGACCGGCCTGCTTGTCCATGTCACCGGCGCCGTCGCCCAGCCAGGCATCTATCGAGTCGCGCGGGGGCTGCGGGTCGCGGACGCGATCGCCGCCGCCGGCGGCCTGAGCGCCGACGCTGACCGTCAGCGGCTGCCCAACCTGGCCGGGCGGCTGAAGGACGGGGAGCAGGTCCGCGTTCCCTCGATCAAAGGCGGCTCCTCGTCCGTCCGCTCCACGGCCGTGAACCTGAACAGCGCCACCGTCGAGGAACTGGCCGCGGTGCCGGGCTTCTCGACGGCGCTGGCGCAGGCGGCGGTCGATTACCGCAGCCACTACGGCGGGTTTCAGTCCTCGCGGGAGCTGGTGACGATCCTCGGCATGGGCGTCGCCGAGTACGCCCAGGCGAAGCGGTATCTGCGCGTGTGATCCGGCACTCCGAGCTGCCAACGTCGGCGATCTGCGCCGGTGCCTGGTGCGGCGGGCTGGCGGCGGCGGTGGTGGCGGCGCCCCAGCTCCCCCTACTCGGCGCGGGGGCCCTGGTCGCGGGCATCGCCATGCTGCCGCTGGCTTTAGCGCTGCGGAAGGCGTGGGTTCTGCTGGCGCTGGCGATGGGTCTTTTCGGCATGGCGCGCGCCGAGCTGCCCGGAGCTGACCCCGGCGACGCGGCCCGGGCGGCCGCGGTCGCCGGCCGCGCCGTCACGCTGACCGCCACGGTGGCGGACGACGCACGGCCGCTGGGCGGCGGCTTCGAGGTCCTCGTCGAACCGGCGCCTCCGCTTGAGATCGGCAATGTCCTCCTGCGCGTCCGCAGCGCCGACCAGGTTGCAATCGGCGACATCGTCCAGGCTTCGGGAAGGCTGGTGCTGCCGCGCGAGGTGCCGGATTTCGACCGCCGCGCCTACCTGGCCCAACGGCACGCCTTCCTCGAGCTGGCCACCAACCAGCTGCTGGTCGTCAACCACGCGGGCGGGCTCCGGACGGTGCCCGGCTGGATCCGCGACCACTATCGAGCGGCGATCGAGACCATCCTTCCGCCCCCTCACTCGGCGGTGCTTGTGGGCGTCGTCCTCGGCGTCCGGGCTGGAATCCCGGCTGGGCTCAACCAGGCCCTGATCGCCACCGGGCTGGTCCACCTGCTGGTCCTGAGCGGGCTCAAGGTCGCCGTCTTCGCGCGCCTCACCACCTCGGTGCTGGCGCCGCTGCTGGGCCGGGCGGCGCCGCTTCCCGTGATGGGGCTGATCGGACTCTACGCGGTCGCCGGCGGCGCAACCCCGGCGGCGGTTCGCGCCGCGGCGATGGGCGGCGTCGCCATCCTGGCCGGCTGGCTCGGCCGGCCCTCGCACGTCTGGACCTCCCTGGCGTGGACCGGCGCCGCCATGCTGGCCTGGCATCCCGAGCTGGCTTGGGACGTCGGCTTCCAGCTCTCGTTCGCCGGCACCGCGGCAATCGTCATCCTGACGCCGCCCATCGAGCGCCGTCTGCGCTGGGTTCCGCACCGGCTGCGCGAACCGTTCGCGGTCACCTGCGCCGCCCAGGTCGGCACGCTGCCGGTCATGGCGCAGGGATTCCACGTGCTCTCGCCGGTGGCGCCGCTCGCCAACGCGCTGACCCTGCCGCTGCTGCCGGCGGTGGTCGCGGCCGGACTCGTGCTGGCTCCGCTGGCGGCGGTCCCCGACCTCGGTGCAGTGCTGGTCCTGCCGCTCACGGCCGCGCTTGCCTACATCGAGCAGGTGGCCGAGCTGCTGGCCCGCGTCCCCGGTGCCGCGATCGCGATTCCCAGCTTCCCGACCTGGGCCGGCGCCGCCTACTACATCGCAGTGGGCGGGATCCTGGCCGGAGCTCGGCGACGCGGTCGCGCCCGCCGCTACGCCTGGGTGCTCGCCGGCGCGATCCCGGTGCTGATCACCGGCGCCGAAACAGCGGCCTGGCTGGCCCCGCCGGCGTCGGCCGCGATCCTCAATATCGGCGACGGCGAAGCCGTTCTGCTGACGGGGCCCTCCGGCCGCGTGCTGGTCGGCGGCGGCACCAGCCCAGGCCGGCTGTCGGCTGAGCTCGGCGCCCGGCTGCCGCCCTGGCAGCGCTCCCTCAGCGGGCTCGTGATTCCCGACGGCGGGCTGGGCGAGGTCGGCGGCCTGGCCGGAATCGACTACTCAGCCGAGCGCGTGGTGCTGCCCGAAGCGCCTTTGCCGGGCACCGCGTGGAGGACCGTGGCTGGAGCACAGGTGGCTCGGGGCGCGCGCATCGAGCGCTTTCACGCGGGACAGTCGTTCGCGCTCGCGGGACTCGGCTTCGACGTCCTGGCGCCCGAGGCCGGCGCAAGTGCCGGCGACGACGCCGCCCTCCCGCTGGCCATCCGCGCCAGCCGGCCCGGCGGTCGCTCGATCTGCCTGCTGGGAGCACTCGATCAGCAGGCGCAGGAGCAGGTCGCTCAGCGGCTGCGCGGCGGCTGCGACTACCTGCTGCTGCCGGGCGGGGGACGCAGCCAGCCGGCGCCGGGCCTGCTCGGCGCGACCCGGCAGGACGTGATCGTCAGCACCTCGGGCAACACCCGGCTGGCGCGGGGCCTCCCGGCGACGATCCGGCGGACCGACCAGGAGGGGACCATCGTGGTGGAGCTTTAGCATCGGCTGAGTGTCAGGATCAGTAGCGTCCGGCGGGTTGGCTCATAGCCTCGGTGCCCGCGGTCGTTGCGTGGCCTGCATCGGAATCGCCGCCCGCCGGACGCAAAGGGCCGGCCGGCGTGACTTGATAGGAGCGTGGCATCGCCCCCACTCAGGCGTGTCCACCGACCGGACCCTAATCCCCTTGCGAGGAGACAGGTTCATGGTGACACTCGGGAGCGACAGCCACAAAAAGACTCACACCGGTCTGACCGCGGCCAAGATCGTTGGCGAGACCGAGGACGTCAGCCGTTTCGGCTCGCGCGGCGCCTACGCCATGAACAACGGAACTGCACCCATCCCGGTCTGGTCCGGCAACCGCACTCGCTACCGGCTCAACCGCGGCGGTAACCGGCAGCTCAACGCCGCCATGCATCGGATCGCGGCGACCCAAATTCGGCTGAACGGCCGCGGCCGCGCCTACCTGGAGCAGCGGATGGCTGCCGGCAACACCAAGACTGAAGCCATTCGCACCCTCAGGCGTCGGATCTCAGACGAGGTCTACCGCCGTCTCTGGCAAGACCATTTGGCCACCTCCGCAAGCCCGGCCGCGGCAGCGGCTTGACATAGGAGATTCCGGTGCCCGGTCCCGCGCGCGTGCTCCTGCTCCACGGTGAAGAGTCGTTCCTGATCGCCGAGCAGGCGCGCGCTCAGCAGAAGGAATGGACGAAGGACCTCGTCTCCGACTTCGGCCTCGAGACGGTGGACGGCTCGGCGCTCACGATGGAGCGGCTGCGGGATGCGGTGCTTCAGGCGCCCTTCCTCGACCCGCACCGCGTGGTGGTCGCCATGGGGATCGCAGCGCGGCGGGCCGACACGCTGGCGCCGGCGCTGGCGGAGGTCCCGGAATCGACCCGCGTCCTCCTGACCGTCAACGGCCGGCTACCGGCCAGCAGCAAGCTCCTCAAAGCGGCCGGCGCCCTCCCCGGCGGACAGGCTCGGGATCTGGCACCGCTGCGCGGAAGGGCAGTCGGCGACTGGGTCCAGCAGCGGGCTCGGCAGCTCGGGCTGCCGCCGGCGGTGGCGGCGCAGGTGGTGCGGGCGACGCCGCCCGACCTCGGCGTCCTCGCCAGCGAGCTGCACAAGCTCGCCGCTTTTGCCGAAGGCGGGGGCGATCTCGACCCGGGAACGCTCCGCGACCTGCTGGCGGGAGGCCGCCAGGAAGAGGTCTACCGGCTCACCGACCACCTGCTGCCGCAGCCCGGGCCGGACGCGTTTCGGGTGCTCGACGAGCTCCTCGAACGCGAAAACCCGACCACGATCGCCTACCGCCTGGCCCGCCACCTGGCCCTGGTGCTGGAGGTGCGGACGCGCCAGGAGCGCGGAGAATCGCTCTCCCAGCTGCAGGCCTCGATGCGGGAGCACTCGTTCGTGGTCCAGAAGGCCTACGACGCCGCGCGCGGCAGCGACGCCAATCGGCTGGAGCGGGGCTTGCGGGTGCTGCTCGACTACGAGTGGGAGGTCAAGTCGGGGCAGATCGACGCCGAGCTTGGCCTGCGTGTGGCGCTCGCGCGCCTCTAAAAGATCGCTAAGACTTGCGCTTCGAGGCGGCCGCGCGGGAGGCGGGCTTGGCGGCCGACCTGGCCTTGGCCTGAGTCTTGGCGGCGGCTGCTTTGGCCGGGGCGGTCTTCTTGGCCCTGCCTTTGGCCGTCTGCTTTGCAGCCGGCTTCTCCGCAGCCTCGGTCGCCGGCGCGCTGAGCGCGTTCAGCCGCTTCATCAGCCGCGACTTGCGGCGAGCGGCGTTGTTGCGGTGAAGGACGCCCTTGGCGGCCGCCCGATCCAGCCCCGAGATGGCGCGCTCCGCGAGCTCGACCAGCTCCTCTCCGCCCTCGCTGGTGCCGCGGCGGAACTTGGCGACCTTGGTCTTGACCGAGGAGCGGACGGCGCGGTTGGCCACCGCACGGACCGCCGAGCGGCGTGCGTCCTTCTTCGAGGAGGCGATGTTAGCCATGCGTCATCTCCGGCTTGGGCACAGGCACGGACCTAGGATTATAGCGGTCGATGCCAGAGTTCGAACTCGGCGGCCGGCGCCCCCGCGTCCATCCCGACGCCTACATCGCGCCCACCGCCACACTGATCGGTGACGTCGAGGTGCAGGCCAATGCCAGCATCTGGTTCGGCGTCGTCCTGCGCGGCGACGAGTCCCAGATCGTCGTCGGCGAGGGCAGCAACGTCCAGGACAACTCCATGATCCACTGCTCGCACAACCTGCCCACCGTCCTCGGTCGCAACGTCACCGTCGGGCACCTCGCCTGCCTCGAGGGCTGCACCGTCGAGGACGGGGCGCTGGTCGGGACCGGCGCCATCATGCTTCAGCGCAGCCGGCTTGGAGCGGGCGCCATGCTCGCCGCCGGTTCGGTCCTCGGCGAGGGCAAAGAGGTGCCCGCCGGCCACCTCGCCGCCGGCGTCCCGGCCGAGGTCAAGAAAGAGCTGTCGGGCTCGTCGGCGCACTGGATCGACCGCCCCGCCAAGCACTATCAGGAGAACGGGCGCCTCTATCGGGAGCAGCTCCGCGCACCGGACTGACCGCGAATTGGCGCTGCCCGCGCACGCCAAGCTCAACCTCGAGCTGATCGTGGAGCGGGTCCGGCCGGACGGCCGCCACGACATCCGGACTCGGTTCCAGGCCATCTCGCTGCACGACCTGCTCGAGCTGGAGGCGGCCGCCGAGACCACGCTCGAAGTCGAGGGTGAGGCGCCTGCTGGCGAGGACAACCTGGTTCTGCGGGCCGCCCGCGAACTGGAAGCCGCGGCCGGCCGTCCGCTGCCGGCAAGCATCCGGCTGCACAAGCGCATCCCCGCCGGCGCCGGCCTGGGCGGAGGCAGCTCGGACGCGGCGGCCACGCTGCGCGGACTGAGCCGGCTGCACGGCCTGGAACTTGACCTGCTGCCGGCGGCGAAACGCCTCGGGTCCGACGTTCCGTTCTTCCTCTGTGGCGGTGGGGCGGAGGCGACCGGGGCGGGCGACGAGCTGCAGCCGAGGCCGGCGGTGAGCGAGTGGTTCGCCGTCGCCTGGCCGGGATACGGAGTGAGCACGGCGGCCGTCTATGCCGCCTGGGATCGGGTCGGGGGCCCGGACCTGACGCCGGCGGCACTCGATGTCGAGCCGCGCCTCAAGGACTTCCAGGCGCGGCTGGGGGAGCGGTGGCGGATGACTGGCAGCGGATCCGCCTTTTTCAGCCGCCACCTGGATCGGCGGGGAGCCGAGGCGGCGGTCGCGCATCTGGACTGCTGGACGGCGGTGGCCCGTGGCATCGGAGGCTGGTGCCCATGAGGACGGCTCTCGCAGTTGCCGCTGGCAAGGCGACCGGAGCGCTGAGCCGGCTGACCCGCCGCGGGGGCGGCACCACCTTTCCCGGCGACGTGGCGCGGGCCATCGACCCCGACGTGCTCCGCAACCTGGCGGCCAATCTCCAGGGCACCGTGGTGGTGACCGGCACCAACGGCAAGACCACCACCTCCCGCCTGATCAGCGCCCTGCTCGAAGGCCTGCCCGCAACCGTGGTCGCAAACCGCGCGGGCGCCAACCTGATCTTCGGCGCGACCGCGGCCGCGGTCGCCGCGGCGGGCCTGGACGGGCGGCTGCGCGCGGATTGGGGCGTCTTCGAGATCGACGAGGCGACGCTGCCGGCCGCGGTCGACGAGATCCGGCCGCGGGCGGTGGTGGTCGGCAACCTGTTCCGCGACCAGCTCGACCGCTACGGGGAGCTGGAGACCACGGCCCGGACCATCCAGCGTGCTCTTGAGGAACTCCCGAAGGACGGCGTGGCGGTGCTGAACGCCGACGACCCTCGGGTGGGCGAGATCGGTCTCGGCCTCCAGCGCAAGCCGCTCTGGTACGGGCTCGACGATCCCCGGATCTCGCTTCCGGGACTCCCCCACGCCGCCGACATGCGGACCTGCCCCCGCTGCGCCAGCGAGCTCGAGTTCGCCGCCGTCTACGTGGGCCACGACGGCTACTACCGCTGCCCCAACGGCGACTTCCAGCGGCCGGCTCTCGAGGTGGCGGCGACAGCCATCGACCTCGAGGGACTCGATCGCCTAAGCGTCACCCTGGAGGGCCAGCGGGTCGAGGTTCAGCTGGGCGGGGTCTACAACGCCTACAACGTCACCGCCGCCTTCGCGGCAGGGCGGGCCCTCGGCCTCAAGCCCGCCTACATCGCGCAGCGGCTGGCCACTGTCCAGGCCGCCTTCGGGCGCCAGGAGCGCTTCGACGCCCGCGGCCGCCGCTGCACGATCCTCCTGGCCAAGAATCCGGCCGGCTTCAACGCCGTCCTCCAGGACGCGATCCGCCTCGCCAGAGCCCAGCACTTCCTGGTCGCCCTCAACGACCGCATCGCCGACGGCACCGACGTCTCCTGGATCTGGGACGTCGACTTCGAGGTGCTCGGGCAAGCCGGCTCCGACATGACGGTGGTGCCGACCGGGGTCCGCGCCTATGACATGGCGGTCCGGCTCAAGTACGGCGAGGTCCCGGCGGAGGCGCCGGAGCCCGCTCTTGAGCGCGCCCTCGACCAGCTCCTTGAAGCGACCCCACAGGGCGGCGACGCCTACCTGTTGTGCACATACACCGCGATGCTCGACCTCCGCGCGCTGCTCGTGCGGCGCGGATGGGTCCGCCCATACTGGGTTACGTGACGACCCGCCGCGGCTTCACCGTCGGCTGGCTCTACCCCGACCTGATGAACATCTACGGCGACCGGGGCAACATACTCACGCTGCTCCGGCGAGCCGAATGGCGCGGCTTCCGCGCGCGGGTCCTCGAGCTGCCCAAGGGGACGGTGGAGGGGATGGACGACGTCGACGTCTTCTTCTTCGGCGGCGGCCAGGACCGCGAGCAGGCGCTGGTCTACGACGACCTGCTGGAGTTCAAGGCCCTGCCACTCGGCCGCGCGGTCGCCGAGGGCGCGGCCATGCTCGCGGTCTGCGGCGGCTACCAGCTGCTCGGGCACTACTACCAGACCGCCGAGGGCGACCGCTTTCCCGGCATCGGCCTGCTCGACCTGCACACCGAGGCCGGTCCCACCCGACACATCGGCAACGTGGTGGTCGACACCAGCCTCGGCCTGAATCCGCCGACGCTCGTGGGCTTCGAGAACCACAGCGGCCGCACCTATTTGAGCGACGGTCTCAAGCCGCTGGGGCGGGTGCGGGTCGGCGCCGGAAACAATGGCCAGGACGGCACCGAAGGGGTCGTCGAGCAGACCGTATTCGGCACCTATCTGCACGGCTCGCTGCTGCCCAAGAACCCACAGCTGGCCGACCTGATCATCGGTACGGCGCTCCGGCGCCGTGGCATCAGCGACCTGGAGCCGCTCGACGACCGACTAGAGCTTGACGCCCACCGGCGGGTTCTCGATCGGGAGCTGGCTGCGAGGCGTTAGAGGCGGAGCCGCTAACCCGGGGAGCGCTTCCCGCAGAACGTCATCGATCGACTCGATCAGCACCAGCGCCATCTCCTCGCGCAGCTCGGCCGGAATATCGTCCAGGTCGGCCTCGTTGCGGGCCGGCATCAGCACCCGCCGGATGCCGGCGCGGTGGGCTGCCAGCACCTTCTCCTTGAGCCCACCGATCGGCAGCACCTTGCCGCGGAGCGTGATTTCGCCGGTCATGGCCAGGTCCTCGGTCACCACCCGCCCGGTCAGGATGGAGGCGATCGCCGTCAGCACCGTCACTCCGGCCGAAGGTCCCTCCTTGGGCTGGGCGCCGGCCGGCACGTGCACGTGCACGTCCATGGCGTCGAACTTGGCGCGCTCAATTCCGAACTCGTCGGCCCGCGCCTTCAAGTAGGACAGCGCCGCCGCGGCGGATTCCTTCATGACCTCGCCCAGCTGGCCGGTCAGCTGCAGCTTGCCCTTGCCCGGCACCAGCGCGGCCTCGACGAAGATGATCTCGCCGCCGGTCGGGGTCCAGGTCAGGCCGGTGGCGACGCCGGCGCGGTCGATCCGCTCCGCCGACTCGTCGTAGAAGCGGCGCTTGCCCAGCGCCTCGCGGACCCGCCCCTCTTCCACCGCCACCGTTCCCGAGACCTTGGCCTCGGCCAGGTCGGCGGCCGCGCGCCGGAGCACGCCCGCGATCTCGCGCTCGAGGTTGCGGACACCCGCCTCACGCGTGTACTGCCGGATGACGGTCCGGATCACGGCATCGTCGAAGGTCACCTCGCCCGGCGTCAGGCCATGCGCTTCGAGCTGCTTGGGGACCAGGAAGCGCTGGGCGATCTGGACCTTCTCCTCCTCAGTGTAGCCCGACAGCTGGAGCACCTCCATGCGGTCGCGCAGCGCGGGCGGGATGGTGTCCAGCGTGTTGGCGGTGGTGATGAACATGACCTTCGAGAGGTCGAAGGGCACGTCCAGGTAGTTGTCGCGGAAGTCGCGGTTCTGCTCTGGGTCGAGGACCTCGAGCAGCGCCGAGGAAGGGTCGCCCCGCCAGTCGGAGCCGATCTTGTCGACCTCGTCGAGCATGAAGACGGGGTCGCTCGACTCGGCGCGCCGGATGGCCTGGATGATCCGGCCGGGCATGGCGCCGATGTAGGTGCGCCGGTGGCCCCGGATCTCGGCCTCGTCGTGGACGCCGCCCAGCGAGGCGCGCACGAACTTGCGGCCCATGGCGCGCGCGATCGAGTGCCCGAGCGAGGTCTTGCCCACGCCCGGCGGGCCGACGAAGCAGAGGATCGGTTCGCGGCCCTTTTCGGTCGATCCGCGCTCCTGCTTGAGCCGGCGCACGGCGAGGTGCTCGACGATCCGCTGCTTGACCTTCTCCAGGTCGTAGTGGTCGCCGTCGAGCACTTGGCGGGCGCGGCCGACGTCGAGCTCGCCCTCCGTGGTCACGCTCCAGGGGAGCGATACGAGGAGGTCGAGGTAGGTCCGGATCACCGAGTGCTCAGGCGAGGCGGTCGGGATCCGCTCCAGCCGGGCCAGCTCGCGGTCGGCCTCACGCCGGGCCTCGGGAGGCATCCCGCACTTATCGATCCGCTCCCGAAGCTCGGTCGTCTCGGCGGTGTCGGCGTCGAGCTCGCCCAGCTCGCGCTGGATCGCTTTCAGCTGCTCGCGCAGGAAGTACTCGCGTTGAGCCCGGCCCATCTGCTCTTCGGCCTCGCTCTGGATCCGGCGCCCGAGCTCGAGCACCTCCAGCTCGTGCGCCATCAGGCCGATCAGGTGAGTCAGCTTGTCGCGCGGGCCCTGCGCCTCCAGCAGCTGCTGGCGGGCGTCGGTCGAGAGCCGGATGTGGTGGCCGATGAAGTAGGCGAGCTGGACCGGATCGTCTTGCTGGTGAGCGGCCGCCAGCAGCTCGCCGGGCAGGTAGGGCGCGATCGCGACCAGCTGCTGGAAGGATGTCATCGCGGTCCGGATCAGCGCCTCGCGCGCCAGGTCGCCCGGTGGCGGCCCCGGCTCTTCCTCGTAAGCCTCGACCGTGGCGACCGTAAAGGGCTCGTCGTCTACCAGCTCGGCCAGCCGGATCCGGCGAATGCCCTGCACCGCCAGCTGGGCGCTGCCGTCGGGCAGTTTGAGCAGGTGCTGGATGCGGACGACCGTCCCGACCCGATGGATGTCCGGCCACCGCGCCTCCTCGGTGTCCTCGTCGAGCTGGGTGGCGGTGGCGATCACGCGGTCGACCACTGGGAGGTCTTCGATCAGCTGCAGGGACCGCGGCCGGCCGACCGCGAGCGGGACCAGCATGCCGGGGAAGACGACGGTGTTCTTGAGCGGGAGGACGGGAAGGGTGGATGGGATCGCCTCCATATCCGCCACCCTAAACGACGGCCACGCTGGCCAACAGCTGCTTAAAGAGGGCGGTGTCGGGCGCGGAAGCGCTGTCGTGGAAGCGGAAAAGGATCGCTCGCTGGCTGCTGGGATTGGCGGGATCGCCGAACTTGGCGACGTCGTCGTACTCGAAACCGCCGGCGTTGAGCTGGTAGACCGTCAGAAAGGTGGTCGCGCCGTAGACGTCGACCGGCCCCTCGTCGCGGAGGTCCTTGCCGGCCGCGCCCGGCGAGGTGGGCAGGGCGGACGCCTGGGGTGCGGCCTGGACCAGCAGCGTCTGCCCGCTGCCGACGAAGGTGGTCGGGGTGCCGGCGTTCAGCGTCCAGTCGGCCGGAAACAGGATCGACCAGCCGCCGCCGCTGTCGAAGTGGGCGCTCACCGCGCGGTGGATGACCAGGTCGGGCTGGTCGAGGACCCAGCCCTCGGTGCCCGCGTCGTGGGCGCGGATGCGGAGCCAGTTCTGGCCGCCGCTGCTCTGCGAGCCGAGCACGTCGAGCTGGATGCCGCGCGCGGCGGTCGCCACCCGGGCCGAGGTGGCGGAGGGCTGCGCGCGGAGGTTGAGGCCGACCGGCGCCAGCACCCAGACCGAGCCCGATCCCGAGGCTGACGGCGTCGGGACCGGCGTCTTGACGATGATGGTCGCCCCGCTTGCCGAGTGGTCCTGCTTGCCCGCGCTGCAGGCGGCGAGGGGCAGCGTCGCCACCAGCGCGGCCGCCCCGAGAATCCGAATGGTGACCCCTATAATTCGGACCCCAAGGCCCGGCGTCCTGTTGAAAGAACAACCACTAGCGGCCGTCATCCTAGCCGCCGGTCAGGGGACCCGCATGCGATCCCGGACGCCCAAGGTGCTCCACCCGATCGCGGGGCGACCCATGATCGATCATGTCCTTGCGGCCTGTGAGGCGGCGGGCGTGAAGCGGATCGCGGCCGTCGTCAGCCCGAGCCAACCCGACGTCGCGGCCAAGATCGGGGGCCGCGCCGAAGTCGCCTACCAGGACACTCCCGGCGGCAGTGGCGACGCGCTGCGGCAGGCCCCGCCCGAGGTGCTGGCGGCCGCCGCGGTGCTGGTCGTCAACGCCGACGCGCCGCTGCTGCGGCCGGAGACGATCGAGCGCCTGGTCGACCGCCACCGGCGTTCCAAGGCAGCCGCCACCATCGCCGCGGTCCAGGACCCCGAGCGGCGCGACGGCCGGATTCTGCGCGGTGCTGACGGCGCCTTCGAGCGAATCGTCGAGTACAAGGACGCGACTGCGGCCCAGCGGCGCGGTGGCGAGGTCAACGTCGGCGTCTACGTCTTCCGCGGGGGCAGCGACCTGCTCCAGGCCCTGGCCATGCTCGAGCCGGCCAACGCGGCCGGCGAGTTCTATCTGACCGACGTCTTCAAGACGCTGCGCCCGGTCGAGGTGGTCGAGATCGACGATCCCGATGAGGGGTTGGGCGTCAACGATCGGATCCAGCTCGCCCGAGCCGAGAAGGCGATGCGGCGGCGCATCCTCGAGGACCTGATGCGGTCGGGGGTCACGGTCGTCGACCCCGGGTCCACCTTCGTCGACGCCGGGGTCCGGGTCGGCCGCGACACCGTGATCGAGCCCTTCAGCTTCCTCCGCGGCGAGACCGTGGTCGGCGAGGACTGCCACATCGGGCCCTTTGCCGACATCCGCGACTCGCACCTTGGCGATGGCTGTCGCGTCGATCGCTCCTGGCTCGACCGAGCCCGCATGGCGGAGGGCTCCGACTGCGGCCCGTTCGCCCGCCTGCGCCCAGGAACCGAGATCGGGATTCGCGTCCACGTCGGGAGCTTCGCCGAGATCGTCCGCTCCAAGATCGGCGCCGGCACCGCGGTGCCCCACATGTCCTACCTGGGCGACGCCACGGTCGGCGAGCGGGTCAACATCGGCGCTGGAACCATCACCGCCAACTACGATGGGGAGCGCAAGCACTCCACGGAGATCGGCGACGATGCCTTCGTCGGGGTCGACACCATGTTCATCGCGCCACGCAAGATGGGGCGGCGCTCGAAAACCGGAGCCGGCGCCGTCGTCAACAAGGACATCCCGGAAGACTCGCTGGCGGTCGGGGTTCCGGCGCGCGCTCTCCGCCGCAAAACTGAGGAGCGGGCGTCGTGATCGGGCGGCTGCAAACTGCCGTCGAGTACGCGAGCGAGGAGAGCTCGCCCTGGGGCGAGCTCAAGCTGATCTCGGGGACGGCGAACCCTGAGCTCGCCCACCTGATCTCGGTCGAGCTCGGCATCCCTCTGACCGACGCCGGTGTCCACCGCTTCCCCGACGGCGAGCTGCACGTCCGGGTGCACGACTCGATGCGGGGCCACGACGTGTTCGTGATCCAGCCCACCTGCCATCCGGTTAACGAGAACCTGATGGAGCTCTTCATCCTCCTCGACGCGCTCCGGCGCGCGTCGGCGGGGCGGGTGACTGCGGTCGTCCCCTACTACGGATACGCCCGCAAGGAGCGCAAGTCGTCGCCGCGGGAGCCGATCACGGCCAAGCTCTTGGCCAACTTCATCACGTTGGCCGGCGCCGACCGGCTGCTCCTGCTCGACCTCCACGCGGACGCGATCGAGGGTTTCTTCGACGTGCCCACCGACCACCTCACAGCCAAGAAGATCCTCGGCGATCACATCCGCTCCAAGAACCTCCGCGACGTGGCGGTGGTGGCGCCCGACGCGGGGGGCGCCAAGCGGGCGGAGGCGATGGCGACGCTGCTCGGCGGTCCGGTCGTCTTCATGTACAAGCGCCGGATCAGCGACGAGGAGGCCGAGGTCCTGGAGATCGCCGGCGACGTCAAGGGCAAGGACTGCGTGGTGGTCGAGGACATCATTTCGACGGGCGGCACCATGGTCGGGGTGGCCAAGGCGCTGCGCGCCCAGGGTGCGCGCTCGGTCACGGTCGCCGCCACCCACCCAGTGCTCACCAACGGCGCCGTCACGCGGCTGCAGGCGGCTCCGATCGACGAGGTGGTTGTGACCAACTCGATTCCGGTGCCGGAGGCCGATCGGCATCCGCCGTTAACCGTGCTCAGCGTGGCGCCGCTGCTGGCTGAGGCCATCATCCGGGTCCACGAGAACCGCAGCGTCAGCGAGCTATTTCGGTAGCGCTTAGGTAGGTCAGCATGGCAGCCGAGTGGATCCTCCTGGTCGTCTGCACCATCCTCTCGGGCATGGCCTCGGGCACCGAGACCGCGCTCACGTCGATCGGGCGCCTGCGCATCCGCCACCTGGCCGAGGAGGGCAGCCGGTCGGCCGCGGTCCTGGCGCG
>DASUWN010000077.1:0-21046 GCA_036378395.1 Candidatus Dormiibacterota bacterium
GTGGCGTACGAGCGGACCGCCTCAACGATCAGCGGCATCAGGTTCTCGCGCGGCGACTGCGCGGCGCGCCGCAACTCGTTGAGAGCCCGCGCGCAGCGCGCCTGGTCGCGCTTCCGCCGCACCTCGCGCACCCGCTCCACCTGCTCCGCCTCCAACTGAGGTGAGATGCGCAGGATCTCGAGCTCGTCCTCCTCGTCGGAGATGAACTCGTTGACGCCGACCATGATCCGCCGCTTCTGCTCGAGCTCGGTCTGGTACCGGAACGACGCGTCCGCGATCTCCTTCTGGAAGAAGCTGGCTTCGATGGCGGGAATCACGCCTCCGTACTGGTCGATCCGCTCGAAGTAGGCCTCGGCCTCCTCCTCCAGCTTCTTGGTCAGCGACTCGACGAAGTAGGAGCCGCCGAGCGGGTCGATGGTGCTGGCGACACCGGTCTCATAGGCGACGACCTGCTGCGTCCGCAGCGCGAGCCGCGCGTTCTTGTCGGTGGGCAGGGCCAGCACCTCGTCCATCGCGTTTGTGTGCAGCGATTGGGTTCCGCCCAGCACCGCCGCCAGCGCTTCGAGCGCGGTGCGGGCGATGTTGAGCTCGGGCTGCTGCGCGGTCAGCGACACCCCGGCGGTCTGGGTGTGGAAGCGCAGCTTCCACGAGCGCTCGTCCTGGGCGCCGTAGCGCTCGCGCATGTGGCGCGCCCAGATCCGGCGCGCGGCCCGGAACTTGGCGATCTCCTCGAAGAAGTCGATGTGAGCGTCGAAGAAGAACGACAGCCGGGGAGCGAACTCATCGACCTTGAGCCCGCGTTCGATGGCGGCGTCGACATAGGCGAACCCGTCGGCCAGCGTGAAGGCCAGTTCCTGAGCGGCCGTCGAGCCCGCCTCCCGGATGTGGTAGCCGGAGATCGAGATCGTGTTCCAGCGCGGCACCTCGCGGGTGCAGAACTCGATCGAGTCGACCACCAGGCGCATCGAGGGCTCGGGCGGGAAGATGTACTCCTTCTGGGCGATGTACTCCTTGAGGATGTCGTTCTGGAGCGTCCCGCCCACCTTGTCCCAGCTCACGCCCTGCTTTTCGGCGACGACGAGGTACATCGCCAGCAGCACCACGGCCGGGGAGTTGATCGTCATCGAGGTTGTGACCCGGTCGAGCGGGATGCCCTCGAAGAGCGTCTCCATGTCGGCCAGGGAATCGATGGCGACGCCGCAGTGACCGATCTCGCCCCGCGAGGTGGGCGCGTCCGAGTCCTGGCCCATCAGGGTCGGCATGTCGAACGCGACCGAAAGCCCGGTCTGGCCGTTCTTGAGCAGGTAGTGGTAGCGCCGGTTGGTCTCGGCCGCGGTGGCGAAGCCGGAGAACTGACGCATCGTCCAGAGCCGGCCCCGATAGCCGGTGGGATGGATCCCGCGGGTGTACGGATACTGGCCGGGGAGCTCCTCGGGAATGTCGTCGAGCGCCCGCCGGGTGTAGAGCGGGTCGATCTCGACCCCGGACATGGTCGACGTCTCGATGCCGTCCGCCCGCTTAGGCGCCGCCTCGTACTGCTTGCGCCAGAGCTCCTCGTCGGCCGCGTATTTGACACTCATCTTCGAACTCATTATCGGTCCGCCCGTTCACTGCGAGCCGCCTTCGGCACCAGCGCGGAGCCCTCCTCGGTGAGGATCTCCTCAGCGGCGGCGTAGGGAGTGCGGTCGCGGAGCAGGCGCTCGGCGAGCTCGTCATGCTCGTCCAGGATCCGGCGCGCCTGCTGGCGCGCCCACTCGCCGACCAGGTCGGCCGCCTCGTCTTTGAGACGGGCCTGGGTCCGCTCGGCCGCCTCTCCCGTCGCCTCGAGGTGCCGCCGATGGTCGTCCACCGCAGACAGCAGCTCGTCGAGGCCCTCGCCGCGCGCCGCCACCGTCATCACGATCGGCGGCTTCCAGGCCAGCTTGGGACCCATGTTGAGCATGGAGCGGATCTCCTGGACGATCTTCTGCGCCCCCGGCAGATCCGCCTTGTTGACGCAGAAGACGTCGGCGATCTCCATGATCCCGGCCTTGATCATCTGCACGCCGTCGCCGAGGCCCGGCGTCATCACGACCACCGTGCTGTCGGCGACCGCGGCCACTTCGAGCTCGGACTGGCCGACCCCGACCGTTTCCAGCAGCACGTAGTCGAAGCCGAAGGCGCCGAGCAGCCGGATCGCCTCCCGGCTGGCCACCGAGAGGCCGCCCAGGTGGCCCCGGGCGCCCATCGAGCGGATGTAGACCCCGGCGTCGAGCGCGTGCCGCTGCATGCGGATCCGGTCGCCGAGGATGGCGCCGCCGGAATAGGGCGAGTTGGGGTCGACGGCGATCACTCCAACCTTCTGATCGCGCTCCCGGAGCCGCTTGACCAGCGCGTCGACCAGCGTCGACTTGCCGGTGCCCGGGGCGCCGGTGAATCCGAGCACGCGCGGGCGGTGGAGCCGGTCCTGGAGCGCTTCGAGCAGATGCCGGACGCTGGGATCGCGCTGCTCGACGAGGCTGATCGCGCGCGCCAGCCCGCGCACGTTCCCGGCGCGAATCTCCGCGGCGATGTCCCGCTGCGACATGTTCAGAAGCTAGCTCAGACCATAGAAGCGAGACGCGAAGTCGTGCCCGAGCGCGACCAGGAAGCCGTCGGCGGCCGCAGGGCCGGTGGGCGTCGCGCTCGGCGTCGGCGCCGGCTGGACCGAAGCCTTGAAGTAAGCCGCGAGCCAGGCCGCGGTTTTGGGGTAGCGCCCGCCGCTGTAGTCCAGGATCACCGTCTGGTCCAGCGGCTTCTGCCGCGGCGCCGGGTCGGCAAGCTTGAACCCGAACGGCCGCAGCGAGTTGGTGACCCGCGCGTCGATGTCGGCGCTCGAGATGCTGGCGTTCGCGATCTGGATGCGGGCCTGCTCCGCGAGCACGGCGGGATCGACCAGGTCGGCGGCCACGTAGGACGAGATGTAGCGGTAGCTGGGATCGATCGCGCAGAGCCGGTAGAGGTCGTAATCGCCGCAGGAGCCGGTCTCGTTGTAGAACTCCTCGAGCAGGTCGGTGTTGGTGAGCGCGATCTTGACGAAAGAGCTGTCGTTCAGCTTCGAGCTCCAGTCGTAGAGCGCGCGGATGTCGCTGATGTCGACGTCGGTGCGCACGTTCTTTTCGATCGCGGTCATCAGGTCGGGCAGCTTGGCGATGGCGTTGACACTGAGCGCCTTCTTGCGAATCGCCTGGATGATCATCTGCTGCCGCTTGGCCCGGCCGAAGTCGGTGGCCTGCTCCACCTCCGAGGCATCGCGCGAGCGTGCGATCTCGAGCGCCTGCTCGCCGTTGACGCTGTAGTCGCCGGCCGGGAAGTGGATCCCGGCGCCGGGCGGGCAGGCGTACCCCGGGGGGACGCCGTGGTTGATGTAGCCGTCGTGGTAGTCGGGGTAATGGCAGTCGTCGAGGGGCGTGTCCATGTGGATCTGGATGCCGCCCAGCGCGTCCACGATGTCGCGGAAGGCCACGAAGTCGACCGTCACGTAGCCGTCGAAGTGGATGCCGGTGACCTCCTGGACCACGCTCTCAGCGAGGTGCCCGCCCCCGTCCCGGCCCGTGAACTGCGGCTTCTTGCAGCAGGGAAAGATCGAGTAGGAGTCGTCGCTGCCGATCTCGTTGGCGACGTTGATCTTCTGGGAGTAGGTGCGGCCGTCGGTCCAGGCGTCGACCGTGACCCAGAGATCGCGGGGCACCGAGGTCTCGACCACCCTCTTGGTCTGGGGGTCGATGGTGATCACCATCATGGTGTCGGTCAGGGTGGGCGCGTCGTTCTCCTGGCCGCCCTCACCCAGGACCAGGAGGTTGACCTGCTGGCCGTGGGCCAGCTTGTAGGCCAGCGTTCCCGGCTGCGGCTGCACGGCGTTCTGGACCAGGTTCACGACCTGGTCCGGCTTGGCGCCGGTGACGGTGTGCAGGAAGCTGAAGGTCCGCACGACCACAGCACTCGCGCCAAACAAGACCCCCAGCGTGAAGACCACGAGGAGCACCGCGGGCATCGACCCCGAGAGGCGGGAGCTGAAGCGGTAGCGCGAACGCCGGGCCCGCGGGCGGGGGCGCGACATCCGGGCCGGATTCTAACCGTCCGCGGGACCCGGCCCCCTGCCTCGAGTTAAGCCTTTACAGCGTTCTTACGCTTGCCCGATCCAGTGCAGGGCGTAGTCCCGCCCGAGCAGCACGACCACGCCGCCGGTCCCCGGCGGAGCGCCCGCCGGGGCGGGTGTGGCGGGGGTGACGGTCACCACGTTGGCGCCGAAGTAGGCGGCCATCCAGCGCGCCGTCTCCGGGTAGCGCCCGCCCGAGAAGTCGTACACGGTCGAACGCTCCTGGGTCCGCCTGCGGATGGGGTCCGCGACCTGAAAGCCCAGCGGCCGGAGCACGTTGGTGACCCGCGAACCGAGATCGTCGAGGGTGGCGCTCGCGTTGGCGACCTCGACCGGCGCCGCCTCGGCCAGCACCTTGGGATCGACGAAGAGGGCGGCGAAGAACGCCTTCACGGCGCCGAAGCTGGGATCGATCGGGCAGAGCACCCAGACCCCGGGGTCGCCGCAGGTGCCCTTGCGGAACTGGAAGGCGTCGAGCAGGTCGGCCTCGCTGATGCCGAAGTGGCCGATCGAGCCGTCGCTCAGGTGAGCTCCCCAGCGGTAGAGCGCCTGCATGTCGGGGAGGTCGAGGCTGGTCACGAAGTTCTTCTGGAGGGCGTCGAGCAGTTGAGGAGCACGCGAGACGGCGTCCAGCGAGGAGGCCTTGCTCCGGATCGCGCTCAGCAGCAGCTGCTGCCGCCGCGCCCGGCCGTAGTCCGAAGCTTGCTCGGGCTGGATGGCGTGCCGCGAGCGGGCGAGCTGGAGCGCCTGTTCGCCGTCGACAGTCTGGCAGCCGGCCGGGAAGTGGATGCCGCCCTTGATGTAGCCGTCGTGGTAGTCGGGGTAGAGGTTGTCGTCGAGGCGCTGGTCGAGACAGACCTGGACCCCGCCCAGCGCACTCACCAGGTCGCGGAAGCCTTTGAAGTCCATGGCCAGGAAGCCGTCGAACTGGAGCCCGGTGACCCGGCCCACGGTGTCCATCGCCAGCCGGCCGCCGGCCTTGCGGCCTTCGTATTCGGGGCGCTTGGCCGGCCACGAGGCGTCGTCCATCCCGATCTCGTAAGCGGCGTTGATCTTCTCCAGCGCGGGTGGATGGGAGCGGAAGGCGTCGATCGAGACCACCAGGTCGCGCGGCACCGAAACCTCCATCGCACGGTGGCTGGAGGGATCGATGGCGACCACCATCATGCTGTCGGTGAGGTAGGGCGCGTCGTTCTCATCACCGCCGTAGCCGAGCAGCAGCAGGTTGACGCGCTGCCCGTGACTGAGCTTGTAGAGGATGCTTCCGGCCGGCGGCTCGACCTGCTTCTGGACCGCGGCCAGCGGGTCCTGGAGGTTGACGACCGAGCCCAGGAAGCCGGCCAGCCGGACGCCGGCGACGGTGCCGGCCAGCAGCATCAAGAGCAGCAAGCCCCCGAGCAGAGAGCGCAGGCGCGATCGGCGGCGGGGCTGGTCGCGGTAAAGGGACCTCCGCGCGCGCATGCGCGGTTGAGTCTCGAAGGACGACTCCATATCGATTGCTACCTCAGGGCGGGAACGTGGGCGGGATGCAGAGGTGGCGGCTGGAGCCGCGCGGGGCTAATTTAGCGCGCGCGGCTCCATTTGCAAAACTATGGGGTCAGGCGCTGCTATGGCTGCTGCTGATGGCGCCGATGATGACCACGATCGCGTAGAGGATCCCGAGGGCCAGGAAGACGGTCCCGATGATGCCCAGGATGCGGCCGGCCTGCGCCAGTCCGGCGCCGCCCAGCGTGCCGCCGCTGGCGCGGATGCGCTGCAGCGAGGCGTTGCCGATAAAGAAGGCGACCGGGCCCAGGATCGAGCAGCAGACGACGCTGATGATGCCGAGCACCAGCGCGAGCGTGGCCTGACTGTCGTTGGGCGCGGCGGCCACGGCGCCGTTGCCGGGCGCTGCCGGCTGGTAGCCGCCGGCTGGCGGAGGCGCCAGCGGCTGGTAACCACCGCCGGGTGGAGGGGGCGGCGGCACGTATCCACCACCTGGTGGGGGCGGCGGCGGCGAACCACCTGGCGGGGGCGGGGGCGATCCGCCCGGGGGCTGCCAACCGCCTCCTGGAGGTGGGGGAGCCCCCCCCGACCCCCCGGGCGGCGGGGGTGGCTGTTCGCTCATACCGATCCTCCTTGTACCGCTGGTGCCGCGGCTTGGCCGAGCTGAATCTCGTAGCCGCGAATGATCCTGGCCATCATCGCGTAGCCGTAGGCGATGGTCAGGTAGACCCCGAGCGCGCATACAACGCCTCCGATCGAGCCGATCACGGAAGCGACGATGAACGAGACCGCCGCGAGCACGGCCGCGGCAATGTTCTGGCGGATCAGCGCGATGATGCCGGGCACGTTGAGCCCGCCTGGGATGCCGCTCCTCTCGGTGGAGAGGATGATGGCCGGCGCCGCCAGCGCGGCCGCCAGGAGACCGACGATGAGCCAGGCGGTGGCGAGCAGGAAGAACAGGCCGCCGATCGCGCCCAGCCCGCTGTTGTTCGAGCCGCCGGCGGCGGCGATCACGGTGCCGATGATGAAGAGCGCCAGCCAGACCACGCCCAGCGCCAGCCCATAGACCAGGCCGACGACGAACAGCGGCAGCCCGCGGCCGATGTAGCCGAAACCGGCCGGCGGCATCTCGTTGCGACCGGCCCGGATGTAGTCGAGGCAGGTCAGCATCCAGCCCAGGAGAACCAGGGCGCCAACGATCGGAATGATCGTGATCAGGCTCATGAGGATGATCTTCTTGACCCACTCCGGGTCATAGGTCGGCCACTTGATCGCTTCTACGAGGTCGTCCATAAGTCGCGCGAAGTCTAAGGCTGTTTATTCGCGCAGCAAAGCCCGGCCGATGACCACCCGCTGGATCTGGTTGGTCCCCTCGTAGATCTGGGTGATCTTGGCGTCGCGCATCATTCGCTCCACCGGGTAGTCCTGGATGTACCCGTAGCCGCCCAGAATCTGGACCGCGTCGGTGGTGACCTTCATCGCCATGTCGGAGGCGAACATCTTGGCCATCGCGGCCACCTTGGTCAGGTCGGGAGCCTTGTGGTCGACCTTGGCCGCGGCCAGGAAAACCAGGTGGCGGGCGGCCTCGATCTGGGTTGCCATGTCGGCGAGCATGAACTGCAGGCCCTGGAAGCTGGCGATCGGCTGCCCGAACTGGTGGCGCTCCTTGGCGTAGCCGAGCGCGTAATCGAAGGCGCCCTCGGCAATCCCCAGCGCCTGGGCGCCGATGCCCGGCCGGGAGCGGTCGAGCACGGCCAGCGCCAGCTTGAACCCCTGCCCTTCCTCCCCCAGACGGTTGGCCGCGGGCACCCGAACCTCGTCGAACGCCAGCATGGCGGTGGGCGAGCCCCGGATGCCCAGCTTGTGCTCGAGCTTGACCGTCGTCCAGGGGCTCTTCTCTCGCTCCAGCACGAAAGCGCTGATGCCGCGGGCGCCGCCGTCGGGGTCGGTTCGTGCGAAGACCACCAAGGTGTCGGCGACCGAGCCCTGCGTGATGAAGATCTTGCTGCCGTTGATGACGTACTCGTCGCCGTAGCGCTTGGCGGTCGTCTTCATGGCGGCGGCGTCGGAGCCCGAACCCGGCTCCGAGAGCGCGTAGGCGGCGAGCTGGCCGGCGGCCAGCGGCGGGCACAGCCGCTGCTTCTGCTCCTCGCTGCCGGCGAGCAGGATGGGGTAGGAGCCGAGCGCCTGGACGGCGAGGATCAGCGAGGAGGTGGTGTCGACCTTGGCGATCTCCTCGATGCCCATGCAGATGGTCACGCTCAACCCCGAGATACCGCCGTACTCCTCCGGGAAGGGGATGGCCAGGATGCCGTGCTCAGCAAACAGCGCCTCGATGTCCTCCGGGTACTCGGCCTTGGCGTCGATCTCGGCCGCCCGCGGCGCCACCTTGTCCTGGACCAGCTCCCGGATCGTGTCCCGGATCGCGAGCTGCTCCTCGTTGAACCCGAAGTTCATCGGCTGGCTCGGATTATCGGCGCCGCGGCGCCGAGCGGGATGGCCAGCAGGGCCCAAAAGATCAGGGACTGATCGTTCTTGAAGTAGGGCACGTCGCCCAGCCCGTGCACCAGCACGGCCAGCAGCATGGCGAGGAGGCCGATCGCGAGCGTCCGCGGCCACGGTCCCGCGCTCAGGCCACGGCGCCCGACCCGGAAGACCTGGACCAGGATCCAGACGAACGCGACCAGCCCCAGGATGCCGGTCTCCGACCAGAAATCGAGGAAGAGGTTGT
This sequence comes from Candidatus Dormiibacterota bacterium, assembly GCA_036378395.1. Classification (GTDB taxonomy): domain Bacteria; phylum Chloroflexota; class Dormibacteria; order Dormibacterales; family Dormibacteraceae; genus DASUWN01. Next base: position 8,334 of record DASUWN010000077.1, read on the forward strand.
GGGGATAGATCAGGTCCTCGTGGTAGGCGGGATCGCGATACTGCTCGATCGCGGCTCGGAAACCGCTCAGGCCCCCTCCAAACACCGGATGGTGGATGAGCATGCTGAGCGCCGACCGCCAGAGCCGCAGCCGCAGAGAGAGCGTGTTGTCGGGCGCGTTGGGGTCGAACTCGACCAGCACCCGGTGCCGCACGCTCCTGGACACCGCCATCGCCAGGGCGGCGGCGGCCGCCGCCCCGCCCAGCACCCAGGCCCGCCAGCGCGAGAAAGCGGCCACGCAGAGGGTGAGCTCGAGCAGTGCGATCCAGCCCAGCCGCGAGAAGCTGAGGACGATCGCGATGGCAGCCAGCACGTAGAGCCCGGCCGCGACCAGGCGCTCCCGCCGGTCGTCTCCGTGCAGGGCGATCGCCAGGGCGAAGGCCGCCGGTGGCTCCAGGAAGAGCGAGGTCGCGTTGGCGCTGTTGTAGATCGCGACCTGCGGCGTGACCTCGTTGAAGGTCCGCGTCGCCAGCGCCACGCCGTCGACGGCGGTGTTGAGGACGCTGGACACGATCACCGCCACCGCGACGCCGGCCAGGAGCAGACGGGCGCGCGCGCGGTCGCGGGCGATCGCCTCGATCACCAGGGCGGCGGCGACCGGCTCGACGAAGTAGGCCTTCCAGATGCCCGCCGCCGCCCGGCGATCCGGAGCCACGAAGGTGTCGATCGTGGCCGCCAGCAGCAGCAGGAGGGCGGGCCAGGTGTAGGGGTTGCGCCAGGCCAGGTCGCGCCAGAAGGCGAAGAGCCCGGCCGCGATCGCCCCCACCAGGACGATCTCGAGCAGGGTGGTCGGCAGCGCCCCGAAATGGAAGCGAACCACGTAGGCCGGCGCCAGCGCCAGGGCCAGCGCCATGAGGACCGTCGCGCCGCGCTGGGCCCGAACCGGGGTCAGCGCAGCAGGTCCCTGGCGATCACGACCCGCTGGATCTGGTTGCTGCCTTCGTAGATCTGCAGCGCCTTGGCGTCGCGGAAGTGGCGCTCGAACGGGTAATCGCTGACGTAGCCGTAGCCGCCGGCGAGCTGGACGCCTTCGATCGCCAGCTCCATCGCGGTGTCGGTGCAGAACAGCTTGGCCATCGAGGCCTCACGGGTGAACGGCTTGCCCGCCGAGCAGAGGGCGGCGGCGTGGTAGGCCATCTGGCGGGCGGCGGCCAGGCGCGTGGCCATGTCGGCGAGCGTGAACTGAATGCCCTCGAACTCGGCCACGGGCTGGCCGAACTGGTTGCGCTCCTTGGTGTAGGCGAGGCTCTCGCTGAAGGCGGCCTCGGCGACGCCCAGCGCCTGCCCCGAGATGCCGATCCGCCCCGAGTCGAGCGCTCGCATGGCGATCGTGAAGCCCCTGCCCTCCTGGTGGAGCAGGTTGGCCGCCGGCACCCGCACCTCCTCCAGCACCAGCTCCCCGGTGGGCGAGCCGTTGAGGCCCATCTTTTTGAAGACCTGGCCGACGCGCAGGCCATCGCTGTCGCCGGGGACGATGAAAGCGCTGACGCCCGCCGCGCCGTCGCCGCCGGTGCGGGCGAACACGATGTACATGCCGGCGGTGCCGACGTTGGTGATGAAGGTCTTGGCGCCGCTCAGGACGTATTCGTCGCCGTAGCGGCGGGCGCTGGTCTTGAGCGCGGCCGCGTCGGAGCCCGAGCCCGGCTCGGTGAGCGCGAAAGCGCCCAGGATCTCGCCCGCCGCCATCGGCGGCAGCCAGCGGCGCTTCTGCTCGTCGGTACCGAAGAGAAGGATCGGCTCGCACGCCACCGAGGTGTGGACGTCCACGATCACGGCCGTGCTGGCGCAGGCCACCGCCAGCTCCTCGATGCAGACCGTGAACGCGACGTGGTCGAGCCCCGCGCCGCCGTATTCGGGCGGAACCAGGATTCCGAGCAGGTCGAGCTCGCGAGCGCCCTGGATGGCCTCGGTCGGGAATCGGTGATCGCGGTCGACCTCGGGCGCCAGCGGCTTGACGACGGCCTCGGCAAACTCGCGGACCGCGTCGCGCAGAGCGGCATGGTCGGGCGAGAGGACGTGCCACAAGGCCGACTTAGAATAGATCCCGCAAGTAATGCAAGCTGGGCCGCGCTACCTCGAGGGGACGACGGTCGGCAGTGGGCGCGACATCATCGGAGTCAGGCGCGACCGGATCGCGGCGATCATCGAGCAGGGGCGCGAGATCATCACCCGAGCCAAGGCCGAGCGCATCCTTCCCGAGACCATCACGGGCGCCACCGCCGCACTGCTGGTGACCATTGCCGGCTATGGCGAGCCGCTGTCCGAGGGTCAGTGGCGCGAGCTGGCGGGCGTGGTCGGGGGCATCATGCAGGACGCCAACTACGCCGACCTGGCGCGGCTGCGGAACCTGGTCACCCAGGAGCAGTTCCTCAACGTCGCTCGCAACGCCGGCTACTCGCGGTTCATCCGCCGCCTCGACGACGGGCGCTGGGTCTGCGAGCTGACGCCGAAGCTCGAAGACGTCCCCGACGAATAGGGCTTTTTCCGGAAACTCGGGCTAATCCGGGACCCGATTACGCCGGATTTCTAGAAAAACTCCCGGGCTGGGCTCAGCCCGCCCCGATCTCCCGAGCGATCAGCATCCGCTGGACTTCGCTCGTCCCCTCCCCGATCTCGTTGATCTTGACGTCCCGCCAGTAGCGAGCGACCGGGTAGTCCTCGATGAACCCGTAGCCGCCGTGGATCTGCACCGCCTGGTCGGCCGCGCGCTTCGAAGTCTCGGAGGCGTAGAGCTTGGCCATCGCCGCCAGCTTCCGGACTTCGCCCGTGCTGCGCGAGGCCGCCATGTAGGCGCTCGCCGCCCGGTACGTGATCAGGCGCGCCAGCTCGACCTCGGTCGCCATGTCGGCGAGCTTGAACTGGATGGCCTGGAACTGCGCGATCGTGCGCCCGAAAGCGCGGCGCTCGTTGGCATAGCTGAGGGCGGCGTCGAGGCACGCCTGCGCCAGCCCGACCGATAGAGCGGCGATCGCGATCCGCCCGCCGGTCAGCGTGTGCAGGAACTGCCCGTACCCTCCGCCCCGCTTCCCGAGCAGGTTCTCCTCAGGTATCCGGCAGTCGTCGAAGGCCAGCGGATGGGTGTCGGAAGAGTGCCAGCCCAGCTTCCGATAGGCCTCGAGCACGTGATAGCCGGGCGCCCGGCTGGGCACCAGGAGCGCCGAGATCTCGCCCCGCCGCGCTCCCTCTCCACTCCCGCTCTTCCCGGTCACGGCCGTGATCGTCACGCCCGCCGTGATATCGGTCCCCGAGTTGGTGATGAACTGCTTGGCGCCGTTGACCACCCACTCGCCGTCGCGGAGCTCGGCGCGGGTCTGGGTCGCGCCGGCGTCGGAGCCCGCCTCGGGCTCGGTCAGGCCGAAGGCCCAGAGCTTGTGGCCGGCGAGCAGGTCGGGCAACAGTTCGCGCTTCTGCTCCTCGGTCCCGAAGTCGTGGATCGGGCTCGCGCCCAGCGAGACCGCGGCCTCCAGCGTGATCCCGACCCCCGAATCGGCGCGCCCGATCTCCTCGACCGCGATGCAGTAGGACAGGAAGTCGCCGCCGGCGCCTCCGTGCTCCTCGGGAAAGGGCAGCCCGAAGAGTCCCATCCGCCCCATCTGGCGGACGATGTCGTAGGGAAAGCGGTGCTCACGGTCGAGCCCCTCGGCCGCCGGCGCCACCACCTCGCTGGCAAAGTCCCGGCACAGCTCGCGGACGGCCCGCTGCTCATCGCTGAGCTCGAAGTTCATCAGCGGGGCAGCGGCAGCAGGAGAAGGCGCACCACCCAGGCCGCGAGGAAGACCGCCGCCAGCGCCAGCAAAGCCCGCCGCTCCTCGAGCCGCCCCGCCGACCAGCGCAGCGCGCGCCGGGTGGCGAGCAGCCCGGCCAGCGCCGCGATCGCGACCAGGCTACCCACGAACAGCGCCGGGCCCAGCGGGTGGTAGCGGACTGCGGCCGCCACGTCGCCCTGCCACATCGCCGCGTAGGCGCGAGTCCCACCACAGAGCGGGCAGGGCTGCCCGGTCAGGAAGAGGAAGGGACAGGGCGGCAGCGTGGCGTGGACGGCGTGGAGCGTCCAGAAGACCCGCGTGTAGCCCAGCCACAGAACCAGCCCACCGAGGGCCGCCAGCATGCGCACCTGGTCCTGGCGACCGGCGGGGACGACCGACAGCGAGCCCATCAGGGCACGAAGTGTAGGTCGCTAGCGAGAAACCCGTGGACCGCGCCGCGGTCTCACCCAGACCGCGGCCAGGCGGCCGCGCAGCGACCACGCGAGCCCGATCAGGACGAGAACGACGACCACGGCGATCGGCCCCAGGACCAGGTAGTCCGCCACGTCGTCGAGCATCTAGCTCATATATACCGGCGCTTCCGGGGAGGGCTTCCAGAGAACGGTCAGGCTTTTGTAAGAAGCTCCACGATCTGGTCGGTCGTCTCGGCGACCGCCACCCCGGCCTGGCGAAAGGCCTCTTCTTTGGATCGCGCGGTGCCCCGGTTGCCGGACACGATCGCGCCCGCGTGGCCCATCCGCTTCCCCTCCGGCGCGGTGCGCCCGGAGATGAAGGCCACCGACTTGAGGCGCGACCCGCGCGCCAGCAGCTCGGCGCCGCGCTCCTCGTCGCTGCCGCCGATCTCGCCGATGATCGCCAGGTGGGTCGTGCCCGGGTCCTGCTCGAACATCTGGATCACGTCCACAAACGACATGCCGTTGACGGGGTCGCCGCCGATTCCGACGATCGTTGACTGGCCGAGGCCGGCGCTGGTGAGCGCGGCCATCGTCTCGTAGGTGAGGGTGCCCGAGCGAGCGACGATGCCCACCGGACCCGGCATCGAGAAGCGCTGGGGGATGATCCCGATCTTGGCCACGCCGGGGGTCAGCAAGCCGGGGCAGTTGGGGCCCAGCAGCCGCGCGTCGGGATAGACGCGCAGGAAGTCCTTGACCCGGATCATGTCCTGGATCGGAATGCCCTCCGTGATGCAGGCGATGAGGGCGATCCCGTTGGCCGCGGCCTCCATGATGGCGTCGGCGGCGAAGGGCGGGGGCACGAAGATCCCGGTCGCGTTGGCGCCGGTCTGCCGGACCGCCTCGGCGACCGAATCGAACACCGGAACGCCGTTGTGCTCGGTGCCCCCGCGACCGGGGGTGACGCCGCCCACCACCTTGGTCCCCATCAGCTGCATCTGCTGGCAGTGGAAGGAGCCCTCGCGCCCGGTGATGCCCTGGACGATGACGCGGGAGTTCTCGTTGAGCAGGATGCTCATCAGCTTTGACGCGCCCCGCCCGTCATGCCGACGATCTTCTGGGCCGCCTCCCAGGCATTTACCCCGGGCTCGATCCCATTCTGGCGCAGGATCTCGCGGCCCTCCTCCTCATTGGTCCCCGAAAGCCGCACCACCAGGGGCAGCTTGAGTCCGACCCGGTCGCGAGCGGTGACCAGCCCCCTCGCCACCTCGTCGCCCCGGGTGATGCCGCCGAAGATGTTGACCAGGATGCCCTCCACGCGAGGGTTCATCAGGATCACTTCCATCGCGTTCTGCACCACCTCGGCGCGGGCGCCGCCGCCGATGTCGCAGAAGTTGGCCGCCTTGCCGCCCGCCCGCTGGACCAGGTCGAGGGTCCCCATGCAGAGCCCGGCGCCATTTCCGATGATGCCGATGTAGCCGTCGAGCGAGACGTAGGTCAGGTTTCGCTTCTTGGCTTCGACCTCATAGGGGTCGCCCTCGAGAATGCCCTCGTATCGCTGCTCCAGCTCGCGCTGGCGGAAGGAGGCGTTCTCGTCGGACTCGATCTTGGCGTCGCCGGCCACGATCGCGCCCTCGGGCGTGACCACCAGCGGGTTGATCTCGGCGGTCAGCGCGTCGTACTGCGGGATCGCGCGATAGAGCTTCTGGATCACCGGCACCAGCGCCCGCGCGTGCTCGCCCAGGCCTGACTCGAAGACCAGCTGGTTGAGCTCGAAGGCAAGCGGCCCGCGCCAGGGGTTGGGGTAGAGGCGCGCAATCGCATGCGGGTCTTCCTCGGCGACCTGCTCGATCTCCATGCCGCCCTTGGCCGAGAGCATCAGGATGTTGGCCCGCGCGTCGCGGTCGACGGTGAAGCCGAGGTAGACCTCGCGCGCGATGTCGAGCTTGCCCTCGCAGTAGACCAGCGGAACCTTGAAGCCCTTGATGTCCATGCCGATGATCTGCTCGGCGGCCTGGCGCGCCTCCTCGGGCGTGTTGGCGAGCTTGATGCCGCCCGCCTTGCCGCGGCCTCCAACCGGGACCTGGGCCTTGACCGCCACCGGACCGAGCTCGGCCGCCGCCTGCGCCGCCTCCTCGGTTGTGCGGGCGACGCGGCCGGGAGGGATCGTGATTCCGAGCGAGGCCAGGACCTCTTTGGCCTGGTACTCGAGCAGCTTCACGCCGTCTGACTCTAAGCAATCTGGAAGACTGGCCGCGATGCTCATCACCCACACCGACCTCGACGGCACCGCCTGCGCGGTCATCTACGCCGCCACCACGGGTCGGGACGACTACCGCCTGGTCGAGAATGGCAGCGTCGAGGACGCGATCCGCGCCGCGATCGCCGGCGGCGCGCGCGAGATCGTGCTCGCCGACCACAGCGTGGCCGAGGAGTTCGTGCCCGAGGTCGAGGCTTTCGTGGCCGGCGGCGGCCGCTTCCACCTGCTCGACCACCACCGGTCGGCCCTCTCCCTCAACGTGCATCCGTGGGCAGATGTCGATGTCTCCCACTCCGGAGCGGGGCTTTTGTGGGCACATGTCGGCAAGCCGCCGGCCCTGGCCGAGTTTGCCGCGCTGGTCGAAGACCACGACCTCTGGCAGCACACCGACCCCCGCTCCGAGCGCCTGGCCGCGCTCCTCGGCCTGCTCGGCACGGAGGCCTTCATCGCGCGCTTCGTCGGCGATCCGCGCGTCGAGTTCAGCGAGGGCGAGCTGCTGCTCCTCGACCACGAGGACCGCCGCCGCGAGGACTACGTCGCGCGCAAGGTCGAGCAGGCGGAGGTGCTCCAGATCGCCGGCCGGCGCTGGGCGATCGTGTTCGCCGAGCAGTACTGGTCGGTCCTCGCCCACGAGCTGATGGAGCGGCTTGACGTCGACGCGACCGCGATCGTCAACGCCGCCCGGGGGACCGTCTCACTCCGCGGGCGCGGCCTCGACGTGTCGGTGATCGCCAAGGCGCTGGGAGGTGGCGGCCACGCCAACGCGGCCGCCTTTCGCGCCTCGTCCGAGCTGGCCGCCGGCCTCGACCGCTTCAAGTCCGACCTCGAGGCCGCCCTTGGCACGCATTCGCCGGTCTAGAGCGGGATGTTCCCGTGCCACCGGGGCGCCCGCCGCCGCTGCTTCCGCGCTGCCACCCGCAGCGCCTTGATCAGCACCGGCCGCGTGCGGGCGGGCTCGATGACGTCGTCGAGGTATCCCCGCGCGGCGGCGACGTAGGGGTTCGCGAACTCCTCCACGTAGTTCGCCACCAGCTCCGCGCGCCGCGCCGCGGCATCAGCCGCGGACTCGATCTCGCGCCGGAAGATGATGTTGACCGCGCCCTCTGGCCCCATCACCGCCACCTCCGCCGTCGGCCAGGCGACGTTGAAGTCGGCGCGGATGTGCTTGGAGTTCATGACGCAGTAGGCGCCGCCATACGCCTTGCGCGTCACGACGGTCAGCTTGGGCACCGTCGCCTCGCAGAACGCATAGAGCAGCTTGGCGCCGTGCCGGATGATGCCGCCGTACTCCTGCTTGGTGCCCGGCAAGAACCCGGGCACGTCCTCGAACACGACCAGCGGGATGTTGAACGCGTCACAGAAGCGCACGAAGCGCGCGCCCTTGACCGAGGCGTCGATGTCGAGGGCCCCCGCCATCACCTTGGGCTGGTTGGCGACGATGCCGACGGGCCGCCCGTCCAGACGGGCAAAGCCGACCACGATGTTCATCGCAAAGAAGGGCTGGACCTCGAGAAACTCGCCGTGGTCGACGACGCGGGTGATGACCTCCTTGATGTCGTAGGGCTCCTTGGGGCTGTCCGGGACCAGGCGCGACAGCTCGGGCGCGGTCCGCTCGGGATCGTCGCGGTCGGCGGCGCGGGGCGGCTGCTGATCACAGTTCTGGGGCAGGAACGACATCAGCCGCCTCACCTGCTCGAAGCACTCGTCCTCGCTCTGGGCGAGAAACTGGGCGACCCCGGACTTGACGTTGTGGACCTCGGCGCCGCCCAGGGAGTCGAACGTGACCTCCTCGCCGGTGGTGACGCGGATCACCTCGGGGCCGGTGATGAACATGTAGCCGACCCCGTGGACCATGAAGGTGAAGTCGGTCATCGCCGGCGAATAGACCGCGCCCCCGGTGCAGGGGCCGAGGATCAGCGAGAGCTGGGGGATCACCCCCGAAGACTCGACGTTGCGCCAGAAGATCTCGGCATAGCCGGCCAGCGAGACCACGCCCTCCTGGATGCGCGCGCCGCCCGAGTCGTTGATCCCGATCACCGGGATGCGGTTCTGGTAGGCGAGGTCCATGACCTTGCAGACCTTCTCGGCGAAGACCTCGCCCAGCGAGCCGCCGAACACGGTCGCGTCGTGGCTGAAGAGCATCACCGGACGCCCGCCGATCTTGGCCATGCCGGTCACCACGCCATCGCCATAGGGCCGCCGGGAGTCGAGGCCGAAGGACCGGCTCCGATGGCGCGCGAAGAGGTCGAGCTCCTCGAAGGAGTGAGGGTCGGCGAGCCGGAAGATCCGCTCGCGGGCGGTGAGCTTGCCCTTCTCGTGCTGCCGGCTGAAGCCTTCGGCGTCTCCGTGCCCCGCCTCGTACTTGAGCTGCCGGAGACGGTTGATCGGGTCGACGCGCTTGGTGGCCATCCCTCGAAGACTATTCGGCGGCGAGAGTCGGGAACGGCCTCCGCGCTTCGATCCGCGCCGCGACCTCGAGCAGGAGCCGTTCGCGCCCGGGCGCGGCAACCAGCTGCACGCCGAGCGGCAGTCCATCCTCGCCCAGCCCGGCGGGAAGCGAGGCCGCCGCCACCCCGGCCAGGTTCCAGGCCGGCGTCAGGATCCAGTTTGCAACGCTCAGCGACGTGCGGATCCAGCCTCCACGCCACTTTCCGATCGGAACCGCGGTGCTGGTCAGCGTCGGCATCAGCAGCAGGTCCCAGCGCCCGAAGAATCCGGCCATCGCGGTCTGGAAGGAGTCGCGCTCGACCGCTGTCGCCCAGCCCCGACGGGCGATAGCGGCGCCGGCGCGCGCCATGGCGCGGGTCCTGGTCTCGAGCCGGGACGGGTCGAGCCCGCGCGCGTCTTCGGCGATGCCGGCCAGCCAGCGGCGGATGAACCGCGGTCCGATGTCGGGCGGGTAGGGCGGGTCGGCCACCGTGACGCGGTGGCCTTCGGCCCCGAGGATCAGGACGGTGTCGCGAACCGCACGCCGGACCTCGTCGCTGACCCGACCCCCGGGCAGCGGATGCTTGAGCGAGACGGCCACCCGAAGCGACCCTTCGGGCCGCTCGAGGGGCTCAGGGTCACGCCCAGCCAGCACGTCGAGCATCGCCGCCGCCTCCGTCACCGAGGGTGCCAGAGGGCCATGGGCTGAGAGCCCGAGCCAGTGGGACTCGACTCCGCCCGGCAGCGGCACCAGCCCGGGTGCGGGCTTGATCCCGAAGATCCCGCAGCAGGCGGCGGGGATCCGGATCGAGCCGCCGCCGTCCGATCCCAACGCCAGGCGCGCCATGCCCGAGGCCACCGCGGCAGCACCCCCACCGGTCGAGCCGCCCGGAGTCCGGGAGCGGTCCCAGGGGTTGCGCGCGGGACCGAAGGCCTGCGGCTCGGTAAAGGGCCAGATCGCGAGCTCCGGAAGCTTGCTCTTGCCGACCACGAAGGCGCCCGCCTCGCGCAGCCGGCGCACCAGCTCGTCGTCCTGGCGCGCCGGCTCGGTGCTGGTCGCCGCCGAGCCGTGCCGGGTCGGGTAGCCGGCCACGTCGACGTTGTCCTTGATCGCCACCGGCACCCTCGCCAGCGGCCGGCGCTCCAGGTCGGGCAGAGCGTCCACCCGCGCCGCGTCCTCCAGGACCAGGTCGGGCTGGACCGCGACCAGCGCGCCCAGCGCGGGGTTGAGGCGTTCGATCAGCGCCAGCCGGCGGCGCGCGATGTCGACCGCGGTCTCGGGCATGGTTCTAGATAAATCGGGCTCCCCGCGAAATCAAGCCGAAGGCTCGGATTTCGTGGGGTTCAGCGCGACGTGTCGGGCGGCTGGTACTCCCCGAAGACCCCCCGCAGTACGTCACAGCACTCGCCGACGGTGGCGTAGACGGCCAGCGCCTCCTTGAGCGGGTACATCAGGTTGCCGTCGCCGCGAGCGGTCTCCTCCAGTTTGCGGAGCGCCGCGTCGACCGCGCCCTGGTCGCGCTCCGCGCGCACCTTGCGCAGCGACGCCACCTGCTCCTCCTGGCCGTGGGGATCGAGCTTCAGGATCTCCACCTCGCCACCGACCCGACTCGCGAAGCGGTTGACCCCGACCACGACCCGCTCCCCGGTTTCCACCCGCTGCTGCATCCGGTAGGCCGACTCCGCGATCTGGCGCTGCATCCAGCCCGACTCGATGACGCTCACCGCGCCGCCGCGCTCGTCGACCTCGGCCATGATCCGGAGCGCCTCCTCCTCGACCTCGTCGGTCAACGCCTCCACGTAGTAGGAGCCGCCGAGCGGATCGGCGACCGCCGGCACGCCGGTCTCGAAGGCGATCACCTGCTGGGTCCGCAGCGCCAGCTCGGCCGCCTCCTGGGTCGGCAGCGCGAGCGCCTCGTCGTAGCCGTTGGTGTGCAGCGACTGGGTGCCGCCGAGCACCGCCGAGAGCGCCTCGTAGGCGGTTCGCACCACGTTGTTCAAGGGCTGCTGAGCGGTCAGCGAGACGCCCGCGGTCTGAGTGTGGAAGCGCAGCGTCCACGACCGCGCATCGCCGGCGCCGAAGCGGTCCTTCATGATCCGCGCCCACATCCGGCGCGCGGCGCGGTACTTGGCGACCTCCTCGAAGAAGTCCTGCTGGGCGTTGAAGAAGAACGAGAGCCGGGGGGCGAAGCTGTCGACCTCGAGGCCGGCCGCGATCGCGGCCTCCACGTAGGCGATCCCGTCGGCAAGGGTGAACGCGATCTCCTGGGCCGCCGTCGAGCCCGCCTCGCGGATGTGGTAGCCGGAGATCGAGATCGTGTTCCAGTTGGGCAGGTTGTCGCGGCAGTACGCGAAGAGGTCGGTGGTCAGCCGCATCGAAGGCTTGGGCGGAAAGATGTAGGTCCCGCGCGCCGCGTACTCCTTGAGGATGTCGTTCTGGACGGTGCCCGTGATCTTGCCCGCCGGCGTGCCCTGCTTCTCGGCAACCAGCTGGTAGAGGAGCAGCAGCAGGGCGGCGGTGGCGTTGATCGTCATCGAGGTCGAGATCTCGGCGATCGGCAGGCCGTCGAGCAGGATCTCCATGTCGCGCAGGCTGTCGATCGCGACCCCCACCTTCCCCACCTCGCCGCGTGCCATCGGGTGATCGGAGTCGTAGCCGATCTGGGTCGGCAGGTCGAAGGCGACCGAGAGGCCGGTCTGGCCCTGCTCGAGCAGGTAGCGATAGCGCTGGTTGGACTCGCGCGCGGTCCCGAAGCCGGCGTACTGGCGCATGGTCCAGAGCCGGCCGCGGTACATGTCCTTGCGGATGCCGCGGGTGTACGGGTACTCGCCGGGCTCCGGCTCCGGCTCGCCGGCGTCCTCGGGCCGGTAGAAGGGCTTGAGCGGCAGCCCGGAGTCGTTGAGGAGCTGCTGCTGGTCTTTAGTCGCCGACATCTTCCTCCAGCTCCATCAGTACGCCCTGGGTGCTCTTGGGATGAAGGAAGCCGATCCGAGTCCGGCCATCGCCGCCCTCGCGCGGCTCCCGGTCGATCGGCTCCAGGCCGGCTTCCTGCGCGCGCCGCAGGGCTGCCGCCACATCGTCCACCCTGAACGCGACGTGGTGGATGCCCTCCCCGCGCTTGGCGATGAACTTGCCGACCGGGGAGTCCGCCTCGAGCGGCTGCATGAGCTCGATCTCGACCCCGCCAATGTCGAACGAGCAGGCCTCCATGCGGTCGGCCTCGGCGACCCAGCGGTGGCTGGGCTCGAGGCCGAAGACGTCGCGGTAGAGGCGGATCGCCGCCTCGAGGTCGGTGACCGCGATCCCCAGGTGCGAGACCCGCTCGATCATTGGCTGGCTCGGCTCACGCGGCCTCGTCCGGCCACTCCACCGGTACCCGGGTCGTGGCCTTGGTCAGCTCCTGCGCGGCCTTGGTGTAGCGGACGATGGTCGGCAGGTCGCCCTTTAGCTTCAACTTGCCCTGGAGCATGCCGCGGGTGGCGTCCAGCTTTTCGGTGGCGACCTCCTTCCAGCGCGAGTAGGAGGCGGTGATCGAGAAGTCGCACTTGCGCGCCTCGTCCGCGCTTACCACTCGGACGTCGCGGGCTTCGCCGTCGAAGAGGTCCATGTAAAGGCCCTTGGTCTCCGGCCAGTTCTTGTCCGGCTCCGCTTCGACGACCAAACCGACAGTCCATTTCCAGCCCTTGGCCGCCTGCTTGTAGGCCGGGCTGTTGTTGATCTCTTCCTTGTAGGCCTGCGCCCAGTCCTCAGAAAAAGCCTTGAATGCCACGCCTCACCTCCACTGTCGAAAGGACACGAATTTCGGGACTAATGTACGTGCCATGAGC
>DASUWN010000078.1:0-9005 GCA_036378395.1 Candidatus Dormiibacterota bacterium
CGGTCGATCAGGATGTCGCCGGCGTGGCGGAGCAGGTTGAACGCCGACGCGGCGATCACGCCCGCGACCAGCAGGGCGGCGGCCGAGTCGGCCCATTCCACGCCCATCCGCACGCCGAGCAGCCCGACCAGCACACCCAGCGAGGACACGATGTCCGCCATGCGGTTGACAGCGTTGGCCTCGAGCGCAGCGCTCGCGCTGGCCCGGCCCACCGCCCGGAGCACAATCGCCCGCACCGACTCGACCAGAATGGCGGCCGCCGGCAGCCCGATCGCGAGCAGGCTCGCGTTGACCAGGTGGCCACCGCTCAGCAGCCGGTGCACGGCCTCGTAGCCGATGCCGACCGCGGCAATGCCGAGCAGAAGGCCTTCGGTGTAGGCGGCGAGGTTCTCGGCCCTTCCGTGGCCGTAGGGGTGCTCGGTGTCGGCTGGCTTGGCGGCGGCGCGGACGGCCAGCAGCGCGAACAGCGAGGAGACCAGGTCGAGCGCGGAATGGGCGGCGTCGGCGACCAGCCCGAGCGAGCCGGAGAGCAGCCCGATCAGCAGCTTGGCGGCGACCATCAGCACGTCGACCACCACCGACCCGGCGGCGACGGCCAGGGGCCGCCGGGAGAGAACGTGGATCAACCGAGCAGCGAGGCCGTGTGGGCGAGCTGCTCGTCTGATCCCAGCGCCACGATCAGGTCGCCCTCGGCCAGCTTCAGCTCGTCGTCGGGGTTGACGTGCAGGGTGCCGTCGCGGCGCCTGACGGCGAGCAGCCGCGCCAATGCGGCCTGGGTCAGCCCGGCCTCGGCCAGCGTCTTCCCTGCGAGCCGCGAGCCGTCGCGAATCAGCAGCTCTTCTACCCCCACCGCCGAAGCCCCGTGCTGGAGCGTGTCCATGATCTCGACCAGGCCCGGCCGGAGCGCCAGACCCGCCATCTGGTGCCCCGCCATCCGGTAGGGCGAGACCACCCGGTCCGCCCCGGCCAGCTCCAGCCGGCGGATCGACGGCGGCTGACCGGCGCGAGCCAGGATGTAGAGGTCGGGTTTGAGCGCGCGGGCGGCGAGCACGATGTAGACCGCCCGCTCGTCCGAATCGACCGCACAGATCAGGCCCCGCGCTCGGTCGATTCTCGCTTCCTTGAGCAGCTCCTCCGAAGCCGCGTCGCCGGCGAGGTGGAGGCGGTCCTCATGCACCAGCCGCGCCACCGCCTCAGGGTTGTTGTCGATCACGATGTAGCGCGCGTTGGCGGCGTCGAACTCGGTGACGATCTGGGTCCCGATCCGGCCGTAGCCGCAGACGATGAAGTGGTCTTTGAGGTCGGCCACTCTTCGCTGCATCTGGCGCTGCCTCCTGTACTCGGCGATGTGCCCCTCGCCCACCAGCTCGGCGAAGATCCCGAAGGCGTAAAGCATCGTCGCCACGCCGCCCACGATCAAGGTCGACGTGAAGAGACGGCCGGCGGGGCTGAGGGGATGGACCTCGCCATAGCCCACGGTGCTGATCGTGATCACCACCATGTAAAGCGCGTCGCCCAGCGACCAGTGCTCGACGAGCATGTAGCCGGCCACCCCGTAGGCGACGATCACCGCCAGCAGCGCGCCGGCGACCCGGAAGCGCCGCAGCGGGTTGACCACAGCTAGACCCCCAGGTAGGCCTTCCGCACCCGCTCGTCGTTGATCAAGTCGCCGGCGGCACCGGCGAGCGCGATGCGGCCGTTCTCGAGCACGTAGGCACGCTCGGCGGTCTCCAGCGCGACAACGACGTCCTGCTCGACAAGCAGCACCGAGGTCCCCGCCTTGTGGATCTCGCGGGCAACGTCGACCACGCGCTCCACGATATTCGGGGCCAGGCCCAGAGACGGCTCGTCGATCATGATCAGCCTGGGATCGGCCATCAGGCCCCGCCCGATCGCAACCATCTGCTGCTCACCGCCGGAAAGCGTCCCCGCCTCCTGGCGGAGCTTGTTCTTGAGGGCCGGGAAGTACTCCAGGACGCGCTCGACCTGAGCGCGCGGACCCGCCCCGCCGCGGCCGCGGCGGTAAGCGCCCAGCAGCAGGTTCTTCTCCACCGAGAGGGTCGAGAACAGCCGGCGGCCCTGGGGGACGTGAACGAGGCCGAGGGCGACGATGCGCTCGGCGGCCATGCCCGTGATGTCGCGCCCGGCGAACTCGACGCGGCCGGAGCTGGCCCGCACCAGGCCGGAAACGACCCCCAGCAGCGTCGACTTGCCGGCGCCGTTGGCGCCGATCAGCGCCGCCAGCTCGCCACCGCGCACCTCGAGCTCGATGTCGAAGAGGACCGGCCCGGCTCCGTAGCCGGCGTTCAGCCCCCGGATCGAGAGGAGCGGCGCCTCACTCACGGCGGTGGCGGGCCTGGCGGCGCGCGTACTCCTGGCCCAAGTAGGCCTCGATCACGCGCTGGTCGCGGAGCACTTCCTGCGGCTCGCCCATCGCCAGCACTCGCCCGAGGTGGAGGACCAGGGCGCGCGTGCAGACGCCGACGATGACGCGCATCACGTGCTCGATCAGCATGATGGTGACCCCGCTCTTCTGGACGCGGCGCACCATCTCCAGCGCCTCGTCGACTTCGACCGCGTTGAGGCCCGCCATGACCTCGTCGAGCAGCAGCAGCCGGGGCTTGGTGCAGAGCGCGCGCGCGACCTCGAGGCGCTTTCGGTCCGGCACGGTCAGGCTGCCGACCGGCGACATCCGCTTGGGTGCCAGGCCGACCAGCTCCAGCACCTCGTCGGCGTAGGCGAAGGCGCGGCCGGTGGGCATCCGCGCCTCCGAGCTCCCGAAGAGGGCGCCCACGGCGGCGTTCTCGCGGACCGTCATCGAGGTGAAGGGCTTGACGACCTGGAAGGTGCGGCCGACACCGAGCCTGGCCACCTCGTGTGGCGGGCGGCCGCTCAGCCGCTGGCCATTGAACGTGATATCGCCGCCGTCCAGCCGGTAGACGCCGCTGATGCAGTTGAGCAGCGTCGTCTTACCCGCGCCGTTGGGGCCGATCACACCGAGGACGTCGCCCGCGTCGACGTCGAAGGTCACGTCGGCGAAGGCGGTGACGCCGCCGAAGCGCTTGGTCACGCCCTGCAGCGACAGCAGCGGCGAGGCGGATGCCGTCAAACGCCGGTTTCTCGCATCGTCCGCCGCAGGTAGCGAAGGCTGAACGAGCTGCGACCCCCGAAGAAGTCGACGATCCCGCGCGGCAGAAAGATGACGGCCACGGTCAGCAGCACGCCCAGTCCGACCTGCGTGTAGGCGGCCAGGCTGCCGCCGCCGGCGAAGCTCTGGATCAGGTACTCGAGCACGGCGGCGCCGATCAGGGGACCGAAGAGTGTCCCAATGCCACCGATCAGCGCCATCAGGATGCTGTCGATCGAGATGTCGAGGTTGAACGCGGTCGACTGGTCGATGAACACGTTCCACTCCGCGTAGACGGCGCCCGCAAAGCCGGTCAGCGCCGCCGAGAGCATGTAGGCGGCGACCTTGTAGAGGGTCGTGTTGACGCCGATCACGGCCGCCGCCGCCTCGTCCTCGCGGATCGCGATCAGGCCGAACCCGAACCGGCTGTGGAGCACGGCCCAGGTGATCGCCACCGTGCCGACCGCGCCCCCCAGCATCAGGAAGTAAAAAAGGAGGTCGGAGCGGATGATCGGCATGAAGATCCCCGAAGCGCCGCCAAAGAACTGGAGGTTGTTGATCACCTCACCGGTGGCCACCGCCACACCCAGGCTGGCGACCGCGAAGTAGTGGCCGCGCAGGCGCAGCAGCGGCAGCCCGATCAGAGCGGCGCCTGCCGCAGCGACCAGGACTCCCGCGGGGAGGGCGAGCGCGTAGGGCAGGTTGGCCTTGGTGACCAGCGTGCCCACGGTGTAGGCGCCCACGCCGAAGAAGACGACGTTGCCGAAGGCCGGGTACCCGGTGAGCCCGCCGATGATGTTCCAGGCCCCGGCCACGATCACGAACATCAAGATCGTGGTCGCGATCCGGAACCAGTAGCGATCGGCGAGCAGCGGCAGGCCGGCGGACTGGGCCGCGTCGAGCGAGGTCAGCGGGACCAGGACCAGGATCAGCAGCGCCACCCCGGCGGCGATGAAGAGGATCCGCTCCCGGCGCTGGGAGGCGCGGGTGACGACCGAGAAGGAGCCCTCGGGCGCCTGGGTACCGGGTTCAGCGGTGGTCAAAGAGTCTGCCTTCCCATCAAGCCCTGCGGCCGCAGGAGCAGGACCAGCACCAGCACACCGAAGGCGATCGCGTTGGCGTAGCCGGCGCCGACCCCCGGCACCGCCTGCCCGAGCACCTCGATCAGCCCGAACAGCATCCCGCCGATCACGGTCGCCGAGACGCGGCCCAGACCGCCCAGGATCACGACCACGAAAGACTGCAGCGTGTACGGCTCGCCCGCTGAGGGGGTGATCGCCTGGTAGGTCACGATCAGGGCCCCGGCGACGCCGGCGCAGGCGGCGCCGAGGCCGAAGGTGAGGCCGTAGGTGTGGGCGAGATTGATGCCCACCAGCCGCGCCGCGTCTTTGTCGGCGCCCACGGCCTGGATGGCGTCACCGGTGCGGGTCCGGTTGAGGATCCACCACATGATCCCGGCCAGGGCCAGCGCGACCAGCAGCGACCAGAGCCGGATGTAGGGGATGACCAGTGGTCCGGCGGTCAGGCTGGAGCCGGAGTAGTAGGTGTTGACCGAACGGAAGTCGGCCTTGAAGAGCAGCAGCAGCCCGTTGACGACGACCAGGTCGAGCCCGAACGTGATCAGAAAGGTGTAGAGGAAGGGCGCCCGGATGATCCGGTTGATGACGAGGTACTGGATGGCGTAGCCGATCACGAAGAGCGCGACCAGGTTGACCGGGATGGTGACGAAGGGATCCAGCCCGAAGCTGGTTGACAGCTGCCACGTGATGTAGGCGGCCACCATCACCAGCGCGCCGTAGGCGAGATTGACAATGTTGAGGATGCCCCAGACCAGGCTGAAGCCGAGGCCGAGGGCTACGTAGATGCCGCCCAGCAGCAGGCCGAGCACCACCTGCTCTGCCACGTCAGCTGGGGGCGGACGAGTGGGCGCGGACCGCCTGGCCCGCACCCACAGCGTGATTTCGAATCAGCGCGATCCCCAGGCCGGGGTCGGGTACTGGAGCTTGGCGTTGGCGATGTCGGCCGGGAAGACGGTCACGTGCTTGCCGCCCTGGATCTGCTCGACCACCATCGGCTTCTTGGTGTTCTGGCCGGCGGAGTTGAACGCGATCTCGCCGAAAAACACCGTCATGTCGAGCTTGGCCAGCGCGTCGCGGACCTTGTTGGGATCGAGGCTGTTGGCGTTCTCGATCGCCTTCTCGAGCGCGAGCGGGGCCGAGGTTCCGCCCGCCACGTGGTAGTCGGGCTGCTCCTGGGTGTTGAAGAGCTTCTGGTACTGGGCCACGTAGTCCTGGTTGCTGTAGAAGAACTGCGGCTTGTACTTGACCACCGGGGTCCACTGCGAGGGGCTGACGACGTAGTTGGAGTCGGCGCCCAGCGCGGTGACGAAGTCTGGAGTCGAGGGCCCCACCGTGTAGGCGAACATCTTGGCGTCCAGGCTCAGCTGCTTGGCCGCTTTGGAGATGGCGATCGCCTCGGCCAGGTGGCCGGAGTTCATGAGGATGTCCGGCGAGGTGGCCTTGGCCTGGCTGACGAGGCCGCTCAGGTTGGTGGAGCCGTTCGGGTACTGCTGGTTGAACACAACCTGGAAGCCCTTGGTCGGGGCGTAGTCGGCCAGCGACTTGGTGACCTCGAGCGAGAACGCGTCGTTGGCGGAGAGGATGGCGATCTTGGTCGGCTTGGGGTTCACCGTCGCCGCCATGTCGACCACGCCCTTGAGGTACTCGGTCGCCGCCGTGATGGTGCCGAAAACGTACTTGTAGCTGTGGCTGAAGATCGAGGTCGCGGCACCTTCGCCCTCCACCATCGGGATCTGGTTCTTCTCCGCAATGGCCGCGGCGGTGGCGGTGGCCGAGGTGCCGTAGGGCCCGAGCAGGAACTGGGCCTTGGACTCGGTGATCAGCTGCTGGTCGAGAGAAGCGGACTGGTCGGGCTTGCTCTGGTCGTCCTTGTAGATGACCTGGACCTTGTGCTTGACGCCGGCGACGGTGATGCCGCCCTGCTTGTTGTTGATCCAATCCAGCCAGAGGTCGACGCCCTGCTTGGTCAGTCCGCCTTCCTTGGCGTCCTGTCCGGTGGCCGCCAGGGCTTCACCGATGATGATGTCAGCGCCGGTCTTGGCCGGCCCTCCGCCGGTCGCACCACCGCAGGCCGAGACGACGAGGGCGAGCACTGCGACCAGGCTGCTGAGCGCGCGACGGTAGGCGAAGGCCTTTCTCTCCATGGGCGCAATCTACTCAAACTGAGTGGCGCCAACAACATGACGTCGCTTCATCCGAGGCTCGCGCGCTACCAAGTCGTGGACGTGGCGGTCGCCGGCGGCGGGAACGCCGCGTTGGTCGCGGCGCTCGAGGCGCGGTCGGCCGGGGCTTCGGTTTTGGTCCTGGAGCGGGCGCCGGAAGCCTGGCGCGGCGGCAACACCAAGTACACCCGCAACATCCGCTGCGCCCACGATGGGATCGACGGCTCGCCGCCTTACACCGAGGATGAGCTGCTCGACGACCTGGCGCGCGTCACGGGCGACGAGCTCGACCAGGCGATGGCGGTGTTCACGATCAGCGAGTCGCGGGCGGTGCCCGAGTGGATGGAGGCGCAGGGCGTGCGCTGGCAGCCGGCGTTTCGGGGCACGCTCGCGCTTGGCCATACCAATCGCTTCTTCCTGGGCGGCGGCAAGGCGCTGCTCAACACCTATTACCGGCGGGCGGCGGCGCTCGGCGTCGAGGTCGTTTATGACGCGGCGGTGGCCGCCATCGAGCCGCTTGCGGAGGGTGTCCAGCTCCGCGTCAATTTCTCGGACGGTTCCGCGGAGCGCCTTCGAGCCCGGGCGCTGGTGGTGGCGGCAGGTGGCTTCGAAGCCAACCTGGAGTGGCTGGCCCGCTATTGGGGTGAGGCGGCGGCCAACTTCTTGGTGCGCGGCGCCCAGCAGAACGACGGGCAGGTGCTGCGGGCGCTGATCGACCTGGGTGCGGCCGAGCGCGGCAACCCACGGGGCTTCCACGCGGTCGCCTGCGACGCACGCTCGCCGCGCTTCGAGGGCGGAATCGTGACGCGGGTTGACGCGATCCCTTTTGGGATTGTCGTCAACCAGGAGGGCCGCCGCTTCTATGACGAGGGCGAAGACATCTGGCCCAAGCGCTACGCGGCCTGGGGGCGGCTGATCGCGGAACAGCCGGCGCAGACCGCATTTGCCGTCTTCGACGATCGCGTG
The DNA here is from genome assembly GCA_036378395.1 of Candidatus Dormiibacterota bacterium. Lineage (GTDB taxonomy): Bacteria > Chloroflexota > Dormibacteria > Dormibacterales > Dormibacteraceae > DASUWN01. The sequence goes on from DASUWN010000078.1 coordinate 7,335, forward strand.
TGGGGCCGGTTCATTCCCGTCGCCTATCCCCCGCTGGTCGCCGGCTCGCTCGCTGAGCTGGCGGCGCAGCTGCCGGTGCCGGCGCCGGCGCTGGAGGCGACGCTGGCGGAGTACAACCGCCACGTCCAGGAGCGTCCGGTCGATCACGGCCGGCTGGACGGCGTGCGAACCGCCCCCGGACTGTTGCCGCCCAAGAGCAACTGGGCGCTGCCGATCGACCGGCCGCCCTTCCGCGCCTATCCGCTCCGGCCCGGTATCACCTTCACCTACCTTGGGGTCGCGGTCGATCGCGCCGCCCGCGTTCTCGACGCCGGTGGCCAGCCCCTGCGCGGGGTCTTCGCCGCGGGCGAGATCATGGCCGGCAACATCCTCCGCCAGGGCTATCTGGGGGGCTTCGGGCTCACGATCGGGACCGTTTTCGGCCGCATCGCGGGCCGGGAGGCGGCGGCCTTTGCCAGAACGGCCTGAAGTCGCCGCGCTGGAGGCCGAGGCCGACCGCCAGCTCCAGATCTGCAACGCCTGCCGCTACTGCGAGGGCTACTGCGCCGTCTTTCCCGCGATCGAGCTCCGGCGCGAGTTCACGCTTGGCGACGTCGTCTACCTGGCCAACCTGTGCCACGACTGCCGCGCCTGCTACCAGGCCTGCATGTACGCGCCGCCCCACGAGCTGGCCATCGACATCCCGCGCCTTCTGAGCCAGGTCCGCGTCGAGGCGCACCGCCGCTATGCCTGGCCCCGGCGCGCGGCCGCGCTGGTCCTGCACGGGGGCGTGTCGGCCGGGGTACTGAGCGCGCTCGGCGTCGTGCTCGCCGTGGTCATGGTGCTGGCGGTCGGCCACGGGGGCGCGCTGCTGGCGGCGCATCCCGGTCCGGCGAGCTTCTACGCCGTCGTGCCCTACCTGGCGATGCTGCTGCCGGCGCTGGCGGCGGGGCTGTTCGTGGTCGGCGTCTGGGCAGGGGGCGCGGCCGGTATGTGGCGCGAGGCCGGCGGCAGCCGCTCCGAGGCGCTCTCGCCGCGCATTTGGTGGGGTGCGGTACGCGACGCCCTGAGGCTCACCTACCTGGGCGGGGGCGGCCCGGGCTGCTTCTACCCCGATGCCGAACGGCCCTCGCGGGAGCGCAGGATCCAGCACCAGCTCGTCTTCTGGGGTTTTATGGCCGACCTGGTGGCGACCAGCGCCGCCGGCATCGAGCAGGACCTGCTTGGCATCCCGCCGCCCTACCCGATCCTGAGCGTGCCGGTGGTGCTGGGGACCCTGGGCGGTCTCGCCATGATCGCCGGCGCGGCCGGCCTCATCGCCGGCAAGCTGCGGGCGCCGGAGCGCCTGGCCGCGGACGAGCTGCTCTCGCTCGACTACGCGTTCCTCTGGATGCTGATTCTCGTCAACGCCAGCGGCCTGGCCCTGCTGGTGCTTCGAGCCACGGCTTTGATGGGACCCCTGCTCCTCGCGCACTTGGGGTTTCTATTCGGGCTCTACGCGACCGCGCCCTATGGCAAATTCGCGCACGCCGCATACCGGCTGACCGCGCTCGCGCTGCACCGGGCCGAGGAAGCTCGCCTCTAGGGGTCTGCCTGGAGCCCCGGTTTCCCGGGACACGTGGGAGGTGGCGGCGGGCTGAGGCCCGGTTTCCCGGGAAACGTGGGAGGTGGCGGCAGGCTGAGGCCCGGTTT
>DASUWN010000079.1:0-9172 GCA_036378395.1 Candidatus Dormiibacterota bacterium
TAGACGAGGACTCGCTGGTGATCGATGTCGGTCGCGAGCGGCGCCTCTTCCGGGGTGGCGCTCGGGTCGCTCTCGAGCACCGCGACGGGGGCTGCGTCTGGCCCGGCTGCACGCGGCCGGCGCGCCTCTGTCACGCCGACCACCTGGAGCCCTGGTGGGCGGGCGGCAAGAGCACGACCGCCAACGGGCGTCTTTTGTGCCTCTACCACCACCGCTTACACAGTGAAGGGTGGGAGCTGTCTGCGGTGCGGGATCCCGAGAGCGGGATTACGACCTGGGTACCGCGGCCACCCGGCTGGGCACTCGAAAGGGAGTACCCGGGCGCGCCTCCTCCCTAGAATCGCCCGCATGGCCGAGGCGACCGCGACCCCCTTCGCCCTCGAGGAGCTCGAGCCCCACCGCCCCGAGCTGTTCGCCTACTGCTACCGCATGCTCGGCTCGCCCTTCGACGCCGAGGACGCCGTGCAGGAGACGCTGACCCGCGCCTGGCGGGGCGCCGACCGCTTCGAGGGGCGCGCCCAGCTCCGCTCGTGGCTGTACCGGATCGCGACCAACACCTGCCTGGACGCGATCCGCGCCCGTAACCGCCGGGTCCGGCCGATGGAGCTGGGGCCGGCCCAGGCGCCGCGTGAGGAGTACCTCAACATTCCGGCCGAGACCCGCTGGATCGAGCCGATCCCCGACTCACTGGTGGTCGCCGCCTCCGATCCGGCCGAGATCGCGGCCACCCGCGACTCGGTCCGGCTCGCCCTGGTGGCCGCGCTGCAGGAGCTGCCCGCCCGCCAGCGGGCGGTGCTGATCCTGCGCGAAGTGCTGCGCTGGGAGGCCAGCGAGGTGGCCGAGCTTCTCGACACCACGGTGGCCTCGGTCAACAGCGCGCTGCAGCGGGCGCGGGCGACGCTGGAACGCGTCGCGCCCAACGCCGACGCGCCCCGTCCGCCTTTGTCAGAAAAGGACCGCGAGCTGCTCGACCGCTACGTCAAGGCCTTCGAGCGCTACGACCCCGCAGCGCTGACGGCGCTGATCCGCGAGGACGCCACGCAGTCGATGCCGCCCTTCGACATGTGGCTCTCGGGGCGCGACAACATCTTCGCCTGGTGGTGGGGACCCGGGATCGGCTGCCAGGGCTCGCGCGTCATCCCCGTCGGCTTCGCCAGCGGCTCGCCCGCCTTCGGCCAGTACAAGCCCGCGCCCGGCGGCGGCTACGAACCGTGGGCGCTGCAGGTCATCGAGCTCGAGCAAGGGCGGATCAAGGAGCTGACCTTCTTCCTCGACACGGCGCGGCTATTCCCGCTCTGGGGGCTCCCCAGCCGGCTCGACTGAGAGGACGCCGGCGCAGCCGGCGAACTCGATCAGATCGATCAGCTCAGGGCTGGCGCCGGTCACCGTGAGGCTGCGACCCTCGCGCTTGAGCTCCAGGTGCAGCCGGAGCAGCGCGTCGAGCAGAGCCAGCTCGTCCATCTACATATGGACGCGCGAGCATGCCCCGGCTCATCGGTGGCCGGAATTTCGGGGCCGAGCGATGAGTTTGGGCGGTGGTGGGCGTCCAATCCGGCATGAACCAATCGCGCTGGCTATCGCTCCTGGTCCTCTGCTGCGGATTCCTGCTGATCGTCGTCGACATCACGATCGTCAACGTCGCCCTGCCCTCGATCGGCCGCGATCTGGGCTTTGACGCCAGGGGCCTGGCCTGGGTGATCAACGGCTACCTGGTCGCCTTCGCGGGGCTGCTCCTGCTCTCCGGGCGGCTGGCCGACCTGGTCGGACCCAAGCGCGTCTTCCTCACCGGGCTGGTCCTCTTCGTGGCGGCCTCGGCGGCGTGCGGCCTGGCGCCGTCGCGGGAGACCCTGGTCGCGGCCCGATTCATCCAGGGCGCGGGCGGAGCCGCCAGCTCGGGCGTGATCCTGGCCATGATCGTCAACCTCTTCCCCACCCCGGGCGACCAGGCGCGCGCCTTCGGTCTCTTCGGGGTCGTCGCCTCCGCGGGCGCGGCGGTTGGATTGGTGGCCGGCGGGCTGATCACATCCGCGGTCAGCTGGCACTGGATCTTCTTCGTCAACGTGCCGCTTGGCGTTGTGGTCACCGCGGCGGCGTGGCGCCTGCTCCCGGCCGTGCCCGGTGTCGGGCTGCGGGCCGGGGCGGACGTGCCGGGCGCGGTGCTGGTGACCGGGGCGCTGATGCTCGGCGTGTATGCGATCGTGGCGCCCTCGGCTTGGGCCGGTGTCGTCGCGGTGGCCGGCCTGGTCGCCTTCGTGGTGCGCCAGCTGCGGGCCGCGACGCCGATCCTGCCTCTGCGCGTTTTCCGGTCGCGCGTCACCTCGGGCGCCAACGGCGTCCAGGCCCTGCTGACCGCCGGCTTCATGGCCTTCTTCTTCTTGGGCTCGCTCGACCTGCAGCGGGTGCTGGGCTACGGTCCACTCGCCATCGGGCTGGCCTTCCTGCCGGTGGCGGTGACCATGGGCGCCTTCTCGGCGCGGCTCTCGGCGGCGGTCGTAATGCGCTACGGAGCCTTCCGCGTGATGCTCTGTGGCGAGGCGGTGATCGCCGCGGCGCTGCTGATGCTGGCGCTGGGGCCGGTGCACGCGTCCTATCCGGTGCATCTGCTGCTGCCCCTGACGCTGCTGGGGCTGGGCGGGGGGCTCTGCTTCCCGTCGCTCACGATGATCGCGATGGCCGGCGCGGACCCGGCCGACGCCGGGCTGGCCTCGGGGCTGTTCAACACCACCGGTCAGGTCGGCGGCGCGCTGGGAGTGGCGGTGCTGGCCGCGGTGGCGGCCGTTGCGGGCGGCGGGTCGCTGGCGGTGGGCATCCACACCGCCTGGCTGGTGGGCTCGATCCTGACAATTGCGGCTCTGGCGCTGAGCGTGGGCGTGCTGCGGCCGGGCGCGCCGGCTTATTCGCCGGCGAATGAGCTTGACGAAGAGGAGGCTGCGTGATGGATTCGGTTCGAGCCTGCCTGACGTTTCCGGAGCGGTGCGAGGACGCGGTCAACTTCTACGTGTCGCTGATCCCCAACTCCCGGGTTCTGTCGATGGTCCGCTGGGCCGACGACGCGCCGGCGCCGGTGCGCGGCGGCGGGGTAATGCACTGCTCGTTCGAGCTCGATGGGATCCCATATACAGCCTTCGACGGCGGCGAGACCTTCCGGTTCAGCGAGGCCTTCTCGCTGGTCGCGACCTGCGCCTCGCAGGAGGAGATCGACCGGCTCTGGGACGCGCTTGCTGGGGAGGGCGGCGGGCCGGGGCCGTGCGGCTGGGTGAAGGATCGGTTCGGGGTTTCGTGGCAGGTGGTCCCGAGGCAGCTGGGCGAGATGCTCGGCAATGCCGAAGGCGGCGACAGCGAGGCCTGCATGAAGGCCATGCTCGGCATGGGCAAGCTCGACATCGCCGAGCTGGAGCGGGCCTACCGTGGTTGAGAGCGTGCCGGCGGAGGTCCGGCCGATCGTGGAGGCCGCCATCTCGGTGGTGCGGGAAGCGCGGCCGGGTGTCGAAGAGGTTGCGTATGACATGAAGCAGCCGCGGTCGCCGAGCATGATGTGGAAGCTCGTGCGCTTCCGCACCGGCGGCACCAACGTGGCCGGGGTCGGGTGTTTCCGGCACCACGCGTCTTTGTTCTTCTATCGAGGGATCGAGCTGGACGACCCCGAGGGCCTGCTGGCCGGCCGGGGCAAGGAGTCGCGCTACGTGACGCTGCGCTCGGCCGAGGAGGCACGCCGGCCGGCGGTGGCGGCGCTGGTGCGACAGGCCTTCGCCCTTCCATCCAAGTAATCCCCCCTCCGATTTCTAGAAACACGGGCCTGCATGTATACAGGGCGGCCCGCATTTCCGGAAATCGTCTCCGAGCCTAGGTGACGCAGCTCCAGCTGCCGCTCAGCGTCAGCTTGGTCGTCCCGTCGGCGAGGTTGGTCAGCGTCGCCTGCACCGTCCCCGACTCCTCGTCGTTGGCCACCGTCAGCGTCACCGGGTCGCCGGGCTGCGACTGCCACACCTTCTTGTTGTCCACCGTGTGGACCTGCACCTTGGCCACCGCCTCGCTATAACTCCCCGGCCCCCGATAGGGCTGAGCCGAGAACACGATCCCGTAGACGTCCTGCCCGAGCAGCCCGTTGATCGTCGAAGCCCAGGCCCCGCCGGTCTTGGAGTTGCGCCCCGTGCACTCGCTGACCTGGCCGGGCTGGTTGGGCGCGATGGTCACGATCCGGCCCCTGACCTCGCCGCTCAGCGTCAGGTTCTGCGACCAGGCGAGGCGCGCCGAGGTGGCCGGGGGCGGCGTGACCGGAGGGGTCGGGGCGGGGGCCGGCGGCACCGGCGCCGGCCCGCAAGCCGCCAGCGCGCAGGCGGCCAGGATGCCTAGGAGGCGTGGGCCGGGACGGGGCATGTGCTCGAATGTTAGCGATGACCTCCGAGGCCACCCCGGAGACCACGCGCCCGCCGGTGAGCCAGGCCATGCGCTCCATCGAGCGCGCCTTCCTGATCGGCGTCGAGGAGGCGACCGAGGTCGTGCTCGTCCGCCACGCCGACTGCTACGAGGACCTCGACGACACCCTCGACGACCCACCGCTCTCGGCCGCGGGCCGCGAGCAGGCCCGGCGCCTCGGCGAGCGGCTGCGTCGGCTGCACCCAGCAGCCGTGGTTTCCAGCCCGCTCCGCCGCGCCCAGGAGACGGCGGCTCAGATCGGGCTGCCCGTGACCACCGACGACCGCCTGGTCGAGGTCGCCGTCGACTCGACCAGCGGCTACGTCCACGTCGAGGAGGACCCACAGGCCGCCACCCGCCGCATCACAAGCGTCGTCGACGAGCTCGTCCACCGCTTTCCCGGGAAACGCGTGGTGGTCGTCACCCACGGCGTCCTGATCCTCAACTACCTTTGCGACGTGCTCCGCATCGAGCCCGGCCGCCTGCGCCTGCTCCCCTACTACACCAGCCTCAATGTGGTGCGCATCCTGGGCGAACGCCGGATGGCCGGCGCCCTGGGCGACATCGCCCACCTGGAGGGGATGCCCTGGCTGCGGTGACCTCGATCCAGGGCGACCTCGAGCGCGCGCTGGGGCGCGCGGTTGAGTCCATCGAGTCGATCCCCGAGGGCCACTCGGGCTTCACCTACTGGGTCCGCTTCGCCGACGGCGAAACCGCCGTCCTCAGGCTGCCGCCGCCCGGAGCGCGGATCGCGGGCCCGGCCGACATCCCAAGACAGGGCCGGATCATGGCCGCCCTCGCCAGCGCCGGCCTCCCCGTGCCGCGCGTCATCGCCATGAGCGACGAGCCGGCCGTCGACGGGCGGCCCTTCGTGCTGGTCGAGAAGATCCAGGGCGTGCGCATCGAGGACGTCGTGGGGACCGTGCCCGACGCGGCCCTGGCCGAGTCGGCCGTCGACGTGCTCAAGCGCCTGCACGCCGTCCCAACCGAAGCCTCCGGGATCGGCACCGAGGAGCCGATGCCCCTCGAGGGCGAGCTGGCCCGCTGGGCCTGGCTGATGGAGCGGGCGCCAGCGGAGCTGACACAACGGGCCCCGGCCCTCGCCGCAGCCTTGGCCGAGCGCCGCCCGCCCGAGGTCGCCCCCGTCCTCGTCCACGGCGACTACCACTACGGGAACATGCTCTTCAACGCCGGCGAGGTCGTCGCCGTCCTGGACTGGGAGATCGCCCAGCTCGGCCAGCCCCTGCTCGACCTGGCCTGCCTCTCCGTCGTCGCCCAGACCAGTCGCATGGGCGCCGGCGTCCCCGGCGGCGGCCGGGTCGACGTCCCCGACGAAGAGCTCTTGCAGCGCTACGGCGCCGACCCCAACGACTACACCTGGTTCGTGGCGCTGACGTTCTACAAGTACGCCGCCATCTTCGGCTACAACCTGATGCTCCACCGCCGCGGCAAGCGGCCCGACCCGACCTACGAGACGCGCACCGACACCATCGTCCAGTGCATCGAGGAGGGGATACGGCTCCTCTCCTGAGGGGGAATCGACATGGCCTGGGATTTCGAGACTGAGCCCGAGTTCGAGGAGAAGCTGGCCTGGATGCGCCAGTTCATGAAAGAGGAGGTCTGGCCGCTCGAGGTCCTGGCCGGCGACCTCGGCCGCGATCGCTTCTTCGACGTCATCGGCTCGCTCCAGGACGAGGTCAAGAAGCGTGGCCTTTGGGCCACGCACCTGCCCCCCGAGCTGGGCGGCCAGGGCATGGGGCAGGTCAGGCTCGGGCTGATGCACGAGATCGAGGGGACCTCGATCTGGGGCCCGATCGTGTTCGGCAACAACGCCCCCGACACCGGCAACTCCGAGGTTCTGGCCCTCTTCGGCAGCCCCGATCAGAAGGAGCGATGGCTCAAGCCGCTGCTGGACAAGAAGATCTTCAGCGCCTTCTCCATGACCGAGCCCGAGAACGCGGGGTCGGACCCGGTGGTCCTATCCACCAGCGCCGAGCTCGAGGGCGACGAGTGGGTCATCAACGGCCACAAGTGGTTCACGTCGAACGGGATGGTCGCCAGCTTCCTGATCGTGATGGCCACCACCGACCCCACCGCCGGGCCCTACGAGCGGGCCTCGATGTTCCTGGTCCCGGTCGACACGCCCGGCGTGCGCCGGGTCCGCAACGTGGAGACGATGGGCGGGGACGAACACTTCGGGTTCGGCCACGCCGAGATCTACTACGAGGACGTCCGCGTGCCGCGCGACGCCATCATCGGCGGCGTCGGCGAGGGCTTCAAGATCGCCCAGGCCCGCCTCGGGCCGGGGCGCATCCACCACTGCATGCGCTGGCTCGGCCAGTCGCGGCGCGCCTTCGACATCCTGTGCGAGCGGTCGCTGCAGCGGCACGCCTTCGGCGGACCGCTGGCCTCCAAGCAGACGGTCCAGAACTGGATCGCCGACTCCGCCGCGGAGATGGAGGCGGCGCGCCTGATGACCCTCCACGCGGCCTGGAAGATGGACCGCTACGGCGTGGCCGCGGCTCGCAAGGAGATCTCGCTGATCAAGTTCTTCGGCGCCCGCGTGCTCCACGACGTGATCGACCGCGCGATCCAGGTCTGCGGCGGGCTGGGCTATTCGTCCGATCTCCCGCTGGAGGCGATGTACCGCCACGCGCGCGCGGCGCGCCTCTACGACGGCGCCGATGAGGTCCACCGCCAGTCGGTGTCGCGGCTGGTCCTGAAGGATTACAGGGCGCCCCACGGCATCTACCCGACCGACCATATCCCGACCCGCCGCGAGGCCGCCCGCCGGCGCTTCGCGCACCTCCTCGAGCAGGCGACGGCGAACTTGTAGCCGCCCTAGACTTCAGTTACGTGGCCGTCCGCGCTCCAGCACACGCCGACCCCGTCGCGGTCCAGAACCCCTACAGCACCCGGCCCAACTGGCTCTACCCGGCGACCGTCGTGCTCGTCTTCACCGCCTTCGTCGTCTACGCGACGCTGGTCGTGTTTCTCGAAAAAAGCGGGCGCTTCGGCCCCTACCTCAGCCCCTTCTTCTCCCCCGAGATCGATCTCCGGATCGGCGGCGTCCTGATCCCACCCGCGATCTGGGTGGCGTGGGCGCCGCTCGCCTTCCGGCTCACCTGCTACTACTACCGCAAGGCCTACTTCCGGAGCTTCCTCTGGCACCCGCGCTCCTGCGCCGTGGGCGAGCCCAAAGGCCGCGGCGTCTACCGCGGCGAGCGCGGCTTCTGGATCTTCAACAACTTCCACCGCTTCGCCCTCTACGCGATCGTGATCCAGATGCTGATCCTCTACTACGACGTCGTCCGCGCCTTCGCGTACCAGGGCGGCCTCCACCTCGGGCTCGGCGACCTGATCATGCTGGCCAACGTCTTCTTCCTATCCGGCTACACCTACGGCTGCCACGCCCTGCGCCACCTGGTCGGCGGCGCCAGCGACTGCTTCAGCTGCGCGCCGGTGAGGTTCCAGCTCTGGAAGGGCGTCACCGTCTTGAACGTCAACCACGAGTGGTGGGCGTGGGCGAGCATGTTCAGCGTCTGGTTCACCGACATCTACATCCGGCTCCTGATCCATGGCGTGATTCCGGCCGGCGGCTGGGTGTAGCGCGCACGTGGCCGACCGCACCTACGAGACCCACGACACCGACGTCCTGGTGATCGGCGCCGGCGGCGCCGGCCAGCGGGCGGCGATCGCGGCCGCCGAGGCGGGCGCGCGGGTCACCGTCGTCTGCAAGTCGCTGCTGGGCAAGGCGCACACCGTGATGGCCGAGGGCGGGATGGCCGCGGCGCTCTCCAACGTCGCCCACCTCGACTCCTGGGAGGCGCACTTCGCCGACACCATGAAGGGCGGCAAGCTGATCAACAACTGGCGCATGGCCGAGATCCACGCCAAAGAATCGCCCGAGCGCGTGCTCGAGCTCGAGCGCTGGGGCGCGGTCTTCGACCGCACCCACGACGGCCTCATCCACCAGCGCCCATTCGGCGCCCACACCTATCCCCGGCTCGCGCACATCGGCGACCGCACCGGCCTCGAGTTGATCCGCAGCCTCCAGGACAAGCTGGTCCACACCGAGGGCGTCGAGGTCTTCATGGAGGTCACCGTGTCCCGGCTCCTGCTGGTCGAAGGCCGGGTCGTGGGCGCGCTGGCCTACCGCCGCGCCGACGGCTCGCTGCTGGTCTTCCGCGCCCGCGCCGTGATCCTCGCCACCGGCGGCGCCGGCCGCATCTACCGCGTCACCTCCAACTCCTGGGAGTGCACCGGCGACGGCACCGCCCTCGCCTACGAGGCGGGGGCCGACCTGCGCGACTGCGAGATGGTGCAGTTCCACCCGACCGGCATGGTGTGGCCGCCCGGGGTGCGCGGCATCCTGGTCACCGAGGGCGTGCGCGGCGAGGGCGGCATCCTTCGCAACAAGGACGGCGAGCGCTTCATGGAGCGCTACGACTCCGAGCGCATGGAGCTGTCCTCGCGCGACGTGGTCGCGCGCGCGATCAACCAGGAGGTCGTCGAGGGCCGCGGCTCGCCGCACGGCGGGGCGTTCCTCGACATCTCCCACAAGTCGCCCGAGTTCATCAGGCGGAAGCTGCCCTCGATGCACGAGCAGTTCCTCAAGCTGGCCAAGGTCGACATCACCCACGAGCCGATGGAGGTCGCGCCCACCATCCACTACTACATGGGCGGGGTCAACGTGGTCGCCGAAACCTGCGCCACCTCGGTGCAGGGGCTCTATGCCGCGGGCGAGGTCGCGGCC
>DASUWN010000080.1:0-21558 GCA_036378395.1 Candidatus Dormiibacterota bacterium
GCCCGACCACCGCGCCGGTCGGCTTGTCGTTGATGTAGAAGTTGCCCGCCGCGTTGACCAGCGCCTGCTCGGCCTCTTCGATCGCGCGCCGGTCGTGGGCGAAGATCGATCCGGTCAGCGCGTAGGGCGTTTGGCGGTCGATCAGGTCGAGCATCTCCGGCCAGCGCCGCTCCTCGTAGACGTAGGCGGTCACGATGGGGCCGAACAGCTCCTCCTTGAGGAGCCGGAAGTCGGGATTGCGGGTGACCACCACGGTCGGAGTGACGAACCAGCCGACACTGTCGTCGACCTCCCCGCCGGCCAGGATCTCGGTCTCGGGGTCGCGCCGGGCCTCCTCGATGGCGTCGCGGTGGCGCTCCCAGGCGGCCTTGTCGATCACGGCGCCCATGAAGTTGCCGAAGTCGCGGACGTCCCCCATCCGGATGCTGTCGACCTCGGCCGCCACCTTGCCGCTGACCTCGGGCCACATGGCGTCAGGCACGAAGAGGCGAGATACGGCGGAGCACTTCTGGCCCTGGTATTCGAAGCCGCCGCGGACGACGGCGGCCACCAACTCGTCGACGTCGGCGCTGGGATGGGCGAGCACGAAGTTCTTGCCGCCGGTCTCGCCGACCAGCCGGGGGTAGCCGCGATAGCGCGAGATGTTGGTGCCGACCTCCTCGAACATCCAGCGAAAGACCTCGGTCGAGCCGGTGAAGTGGATTCCAGCCAGCTCAGGGTGCCGGATCACCGCCTCTCCGATCGTGCTGCCGGGCCCGTGCACGAGGTTGATGACGCCGGGCGGCAGGCCGGCCGCCTCGAATAGCCGCATCAGCTGGTGGGCGGAAAAGGCAGCGGTTTCGGCCGCCTTCCAGACCACGGTGTTGCCCATCAGGGCGACCGAGGTCGGCAGGTTGCCGGCGATCGAAGTGAAGTTGAAGGGTGAGACCGCGAACACGAAACCCTCGAGCGGCCGGTACTCGAGCCGGTTCCAGACGCCGGGCGAGGAGAGGGGCTGCTCGGCGTAGATCCGCGTCATGTACTCGACGTTGAAGCGGAAGAAGTCGATCAGCTCGCAGGCGGAGTCGATCTCGGCCTGGTGAACCGTCTTCGACTGCCCGAGCATGGTGGCCGCGTTGAGGGTGTCGCGCCAGGGGCCGGAGAGCAGCTCGGCGGCACGGAGGAAGATCGCGGCGCGCTCGGGCCAGGGCGTGCTCGCCCACTCCTTGCGGGCGGCGAGGGCGGCCTCGATGGCGCGGTCGGCTTCCGCCGCGCCGGCCATGTGTATGTCGGCGAGGACGTGGCCGTGGTCGTGGGGCATCACCGAGGGATGGGTGGCGCCGGTGGTGACACGTTTGCCGCCGATCACCGACGCGATCTCGATCCGTTCGCCGGCCATCCGTTCGAGCGTCTTCTGAAGCGATGCCCGCTCGGCGCTCCCCGGCGCGTAACCGCGGACGCTTTCGTTGTGGGCGGGCGGCGCCGAGAAGCTGGCGTGAGCGGCCATGACTGGTCTGAGTCTAGCCACGGACAAGAGAGGAGGCGGGTCGCCGCGGCGGCCCGCCTCCGATGCCTCGCGGGAGGAGATTTCGCGAGGGTTGGCCCTTAGGCCTGCTTGTGGTGCCTGCCGTCCCAGAAGGGGATGTGGCCGGCGCGGATCCGGGCCAGGACCTTGGCCTCCTGGTCGGCCGTGATCTGCTTGCTGTCGACCAGCTTGTCGAGGCCGGGCTTGGCCTGGTTGGCCAGCCGGTCGGCGAACTGGTCCTTGGTCAGGCCCCTGGCCTCAGCCAGCTGGCTGACCGTCTTGCCGGCGCGAAGGTCGGCGCGGAGCTCCTCGGGCTTGATGCCCAGGACATCCGCCTCCGCCTCGACGATGACGCGTGCGACCTGCCGGCGGTCCTGCCGGTTGTCGGCCGGCTTCGCGGAGGGGTGCGCGGTGGGCGTCTTGGCCGCGGTGGTGGTCGCGGCCAGGACCGGGGTAGCTGTGCTGACGGCGCCGAGAGCGAGCATTGCTGCGACGCCCCCGCCCGCTGCCAGCCGGACCAGGGTGGGAACGATGAAATGTTTCATGCCGCCCAGCTTTGGCTCGCCGTGTCAAAGGCCGGTCCACGCCCGATCAATCCTGTGTAAAGGCTGGGGGCGCCGAAAAAGGGGACGCCGCCCACGGTGGACGGCGCCCGAGCAACGGGGGAGGGGTGTTTCCGTCTAGGTGGAAGCCGCGGCCAGGGCGTCCTCGAGCTCCTCGTCCTCGACCTCGAACATGAAGAGGCGGCCGGGATAGGGGATGGGCTCGGGGAAGGCCTCGACGGCCTCCAGCTCCCAGGCCCACCAGGTGCCCTCGCGAGGCGCGATCAGCGCGCGCGACCAGTCCGCCTCGGTCATCCGGTGGCAGTCGGTCAGCTGGGCGACGCCGACCAGCGCGCCGCGCGTGGCCTTGGTCGGGTCGGGCACCTCGTGGCCGGCGGCACGGAGGCGCGCCAGCTCCTCCTTCTCGAGGTAGCTGTAGGACCCCGACGCATGGAGGAGGAGGTCGCCGCGGTGGAGGGTGGCGTAGGCGCGAACCTCGACCGGCTTGGTTCCGGCCAGGATCACGTCGATGAAGGGGTGGCGGATCGAGAGCGCTCTCATGGCGCCGAGTCTGGGCGGGCCGGGGCGGCAGGGGAACCCTTGTTAAGACCGCCGGCTGAGCGCCTCGCCGCGAAAAGGAAATGACCCCGACGGACCGCCTCGAAGGCTCCAAGCGCTGCCTTGCGGCCTCGCTCGGCTCCCTCGCGCGTTTCCCTCGGGGCCGGTGCCAACTCTATGGATTGCCCGGGCCGGACGCAAGCGAAAAAAATTCGGGATCGCCTGGCGACCGATCGTGGCCTGGCGGCCGGGGGTTTGGACGGGGGTCCCCAGTGGTAGAGTTCCTCCAGCGCCATTCGCGGGCGCGCGCCGTAGGTAGTCCCTCTTCTCGAACGGGTGCCTTTCCGGTGAAGGTTTTGGTTCGAGAAAGGAGACCGCCAATGCAAACTGGCACCATCAAGAAGCTCGTGTCCGACCGCGGCTTCGGCTTTATCGCGGCCGAGGACGGCAAGGAGTACTTCTTCCACCGCAGCGGCACCGACACCGATTTCGATCGGCTGCGCGGTGGCGAGCGAGTGACCTTCGAGATCGAGCCCAGCGCCAAGGGCCCTCGGGCCGGCCGCGTCCAGCTCGCCTAACTCGTAGGAACCCAGAGCGCGCGTCCCCCCTGGGGCCGCGCGCTTTTTTATGCCGATCCTGATCTCTGACTACGACGCCGGATGGCCGGCCGAGTACGAGCGGCGGGCAGCCGCGATCCGCGACGCGCTCGGGCCGGCCGCGGTCCGGATCGAGCACGTGGGATCGACTTCGGTACCCGGCCTCGCCGCCAAGCCGGTCATCGACATCCAGCTCTCGGTGGCCGACCTGCTCGATGAGGCGTCCTACCGCCCGGCTCTCGAGCAGTTGGGCTACCAGCATCGGCCCGACCACGAACCCGAGCACCGCTTCTTCAAGCTCGAGGACGCGACCGGCCGCCGGTTGGTCCACATCCACGTCTGCGCTGCTGGAAGTGTGTGGGAGAGGCGGCACCTCGCCTTCCGCGACCGGCTGCGAGCCGATCCCGAAGCCGCGCGCCGCTATGAGGAGGTGAAGCGGACGCTGGCCCCGCGCTTCGACGACGCCAACCAGTACGCCGATGCCAAGACCGAGATCATCCGCTCCCTAGGCGGCTGAGCAGCCGCCGCACGACCGCTGTCGGCAGCCCGATCACCGTCTCCCGATCGCCCTCGATTCGCGTCACCCACTCGGCCGCGGCCCCCTGAAGCGCGTAGGCGCCCGCCTTGTCCATCGGCTCCGGCGTGTCGAGGTAGGCCGCAAGCTCCGCCACGGAAAGCTCGCGCAGCGTGAGGCGCGTGGTGTCGGCGGCTGACAGCGATCGAGCGCCGGCCACGTCCACGACGCAGACGGCCGTGGTCACGGCGTGGGTTCGGCCCGAAAGCAGCCGCAGCATCCGCTCCGCATCGGAGCGAGAGCCCGGCTTGCCCAGCACCTCGCCGTCGATGACGACGATGGTGTCCGCCGTGACCACGATTGCAGGCCCGGCCCGTTCGGCGACCTCCTCCGCCTTGTACTCGGCGACGCCCAGCGCATACGCGCTTGGGTCGCCGTCTTCGTAGCGAGGCTCCGGGCGCTCTGGAACCATCACCTCGAACTCGAACCCGGCGCGCCGAAGCAGCTCAGCGCGCCGGGGCGAGCCCGAGGCCAGGATCAGGCGGCCCGCGCCGCCTCCGCCGCCTGCGGCTTGAAAACCGAGATCCGGAGCACGTAGTAGATGACCGCGGTCAGGACGAAGCCGACCACGAACGTTATGTCGCCGATCTGCGGCACGTGGAACGCGACGTATCCGACGTAGACCGACTGGCTGGCGAAGAGCCAGATCGAGATCGCGCCGCCGATCACCATCGCGACCGATCCCGCCCAGTTGGAGTACCCGGCGTCGTAGAAGAGCGCCTCGTTGCCGAACTGGCCGCGGCGCATCCAGTAGTCGGTCAGGACGACGCCCAGCCAGGCGCCGATCCAATAGGTGATCACGAGCAGGAAGCCCTCGTACTTGCTGCCTGGCCCCACGTTGGCCTCGAAAGCGATCCCGATGACCAGGCCGAGCACGCCCGAGACAACGGCAACCACCGCGCGCCGGATGTGCGACGGAATCTTGATGGCGGTGGTGAGCAGCGACATCGAGCCGCTGTAGATGTTGAGGACGTTGGCGGCAACCGCCCCCAGCGCGATCGCGACCAGAGTCGCGTAGTAGATGGCGCTCGGCATCGCATTCACCATCTGCGCGGTGGGGATGTCGTTCGGTCCCCACTTGGTCCCGGCCACCGTCGCCAGGGCGGCGCCCATCAGCTCGAGCACGATGCAGGAGAGGAAGACGCCGAAGCCGGCCCAGAAGCCGACCATGGTCCGGTTCACGGTCGGCGGCTGGTAGCGCGTGTAGTCAGACGCGTAGGGGTTCCAGCCCACCGCGTAGCCGAGAGCGGTGCCGGCGGTCAGCATGAAGGCGCCGAAGTCGCCGCCGAACGCGAGCGGGGCCTTGGCATTGAAGCCGACCGCGTTGAAGTGGGTGAAGGTGAAGATGGTCGCCAGGCCGAAGATGATCACCAGCGGAACGAACGCGTAGCGCTCGAACACGTGCACCAGGTTGTGGCCGAAGAAGGCGACCGCCACCTGGGCGATGACGATGATCGTGAACGTGACCACGAACGGGAGCGCGCCGTTGGTGAGCGCGGTGAGGGCAAAGGCGCCGCTCACCGAGTTGACGATGAACCAGCCGATGTTGGCGGTCAGGAAGTTGAGCACCGCGGGCAAGAAGTTGCCGGCAAACCCGAACCCGGCGCGGCTCTCGACCATCTGCGGCACGCCCAGCTTGGGACCCATCGAGGAAAGCACCGCATGGGTGACGGAGCCGACCAGAGTGCCGACGATGATGCCAAGAGCGACGCTGAAGAAGCTGCCGCCGAAGACCGCGATCCCGAGCACGCCGACGTAGACGGTCGCGAACTCGAGGTTGGGCGACATCCAGGTCCAGAACAGGTCGAGCGGGCGTCCATGCCGCTCCGAAAGTGGTATGTACTCGACCCCGCCCGGCTCGATCGCGGCGACTCGTTCGCCGTACTCGCCCTCCCGTACCGGGACGTGGACGTCAACGTCAGCCACCGATGCCATACGCCAATCCCCCTGTACTTCTCGCTCCTCCGCTGCCGAAGTCACAAGAAGAATAAATTGCGGCGGTGCTCGATCTCCGGATCGCAAACGCCAGGCTGCCCGGCGAGGCGCCGCCGCGTGATCTCGGCGTCAGAGACGGCGTCTTCGTCGAGCCCGAGCCGGACGCGCGCGACACGATCGATCTGGCCGGCGCCCTGGTCACGCCACCCCTGGTCGAGCCGCACATCCACCTCGATGCGGTGCTCACGGTGGGAGAGCCGCGGCCCAACCTGAGCGGCTCGCTCTTCGAGGGCATCGCGATCTGGAGCGAGCGCGTCAAACACCTCACGGTCGAGGACGTCAAACGCCGCGTCCGGCGCGTGCTCCGCTGGCAGCTGGCCAACGGTGTGCAGTTCGTCCGCAGCCATGTCGACGTCTGCGATCCCGAGCTGCGCGCGGTGCGGGCGCTGACGGAGCTCCGGGAGGAGGTGGCCAGCAACCTCGAGCTGCAGCTGGTCGCCTTCCCGCAGCAGGGGATCTACAGCTTCGACGGCGGCGAGGAGCTGATGCGGAGGGCGATCGGCCTCGGCGTGGACGTCGTCGGCGCCATCCCTCACTTCGAGATCACTCGCGAGTACGGCGAGCGCTCGGTCAAATTTGCCTTTGCGCTCGCCGCCGAGCACGGGCTGCGGGTCGACATCCACTGCGACGAGACCGACGACGAGCAGTCGCGGTTCACCGAGGTGATGGCTGCCGAGACCATCCGGCTCGGAATGGAGGGCCGCGTCACGGCCAGCCACACCACCGCCATGCACTCCTACAACGGCGCCTACGCCTACCGCCTGATCACCAACCTCCGGCGCGCGCAGATGCACATGGTGACCAACCCCCTCGACAACTCGACGCTGCAGGGCCGCTTCGACGGCTACCCGATCCGCCGCGGCCACACGCGCGTCAAAGAGCTGATGGCCGCCGGCATCAACGTCTGCATCGGCCACGACTCGGTGATGGACCCGTGGTACCCGCTGGGCAAGGCCGACCCGCTCCAGGCCGCTTTCGTGCTCGTCCACTACGGTCAGATGTCCGGCCACGCCGAGCTTCAGGCGCTGGTCGAGATGATCACCCGCAACCCCGCCCAGGCGCTGGGCGTCGCCGGCTACGGCATCGCCCCCGGCTGCCGGGCGTCGCTGGTCGCCTTCGACGCTCCGAGCGAGATGGACGCCATCCGCCTGGTCGCCCCACGCCGGCTGGTTCTCCGCGACGGCAAGGTGGTGGCGCGCACCGAGCCCGCCCGAACCACCGTGGTCTGGGACGGCCGCGAGGAGCCGGTCGACTTTCTCAAGCCGCTAGGCTGAGCCCACCGGTGGGCAAGCGGATCGCGGTCATCCCCGGCGACGGGGTGGGCAAGGAGGTGGTTCCCGAGGGCCTCAAGGTGCTGTCGGCGGTCGACCCTTCGCTTGACTTCGACCACCTCGACTGGGGCTCCGAGCGCTACCAGCGAACCGGCCTGATGATGCCGGAGGACGGGCTCACGACGCTCGCCGGCTGCGACGCCATCTTCCTGGGCGCCATCGGCTGGCCCACGATTCCGGACCACGTCACGCTCTGGACCTGTCTGCTCCCGATCCGGAAGACCTTCGAGCAGTACGTCAACCTGCGCCCGGTGCGGCTGCCGCCTGGGATCCGCTCCCCGCTGGCCAATCGCGGGCCGGAAGACATCGACATGCTCTTCATCCGCGAGAACACCGAGGGCGAGTACTCGGGGACCGGCGGCATCGTCCACGCCGGCCATCCCCAGGAGCTGGCGGTGGAGGTGCCCGTGTTCACGCGCATGGGCGTCGAGCGGGCGGCGCGGTTTGCATTCGAGCGCGCAACGGAGCGGTCGAAGCGGCTGGTCAGCGTCACCAAGTCGAACGCTTCGCGCTATTCCTACGTGCTCTGGGACCAGGTCGTAGCGCGCGTGGCCGCCGACTACCCCGACGTCCAGGTCGAGAAGATGCTGGTCGACGCCATGGCGGCGCGGATGGTGCTGCGGCCCGACAGCATCGACGTGGTGGTCGCCTCCAACCTTTTCGGCGACATCCTGACCGACCTCGGCGGCGCGCTTCAGGGCTCGCTCGGCCTCTGCGCGAGCGCCAACCTCAACCCCGAGCGGCAGCACCCTTCGATGTTCGAACCGGTCCACGGCTCGGCCCCCGACATCGCCGGCCAGGGTCGCGCCAACCCGATCGGGTCGGTGTGGTCGGGGGCCATGATGCTCCGCCACTTCGGCGACGAGGCCGGCGCGCGCCGGATCGAACGCGCCATCGACGCGGTGTGCGAGAGCGGCGCGGTGCTGACCGGCGACCTGGGCGGCAAGGCCTCCACGTCCGAGGTCGGGGACGCGCTGGTCGCCGCGCTTCGCGACTAGGGGCGGAGGCCTCTAATGCCGGCGCCCTGGTCGTACGAGCCGGCCGGCCGCTGGCACCAGCTGGAGATCGAGAGCGCGGTCCTGCGCGACAACCTCCTCCGCGATCCGCACGTCCGCCCGCTAGTGGTCTACACGCCGCCCGGCTACGACTCCACCTCTGACCGCCGCTATCCAAGCCTCTACGTCTTGCAGGGGTTCACCGGCCAGGTCGACATGTGGCGCAACCGGAACCCGTTCCGCAAGAACTTCCCCGAGCTGATCGACCAGCTGTTCGCGGCGCCCGACGCGCCGCCCGCGTGCGTCGTCGTGCTGGTCGACGCCTGGACTTCGCTCGGCGGGGCCCAGTTCCTCGACTCGCCCGCCACCGGCCGCTACCACAGCTACTTGTGCTCGGAGGTTGTCCCCTTCGTGGACGCCAACTTCAAGACGCTGAACGCGGCCGCGCACCGAGGAGTGACCGGCAAATCCAGCGGCGGCTACGGCGCCATGGTCACGGCGATGCTGCGCCCCGACCTCTTCCTGGGCATCGCCACCCACGCCGGTGACGCCCTGTTCGAGGTCTCCTACCTCCCCGACTTCCGGGAGGCGGCCCGGCTCCTCCGCGACGGCTACGCGAGTTCCTTCGACCGCTTCCTGGAGGACTTCCGGTCGCGGCCCGCGCTGTCTCGCTCGGGCGACCATGTTCTGCTCGAGACCTACGCGATGGCCGCCTGCTACTCGGCCGAGGCCGACGGAACGGTCGCCCTACCTTTCGACGTAGACACCGGGCGCCTCCGCCCCGACGTGTGGGAGCGCTGGCTGCGCTGGGACCCGGTCCGCATGGCCGCCGAGCGGGGGGACGCGCTGCGCGGGATGCGCGCGATCTGGATCGATGCCGGCCGCCGCGACGAGTTCTTTCTCGACCTGGGCGCTGCCGCGCTCAGGGAGGAGCTGGCGAGGGTCGGCGTCCCCGACCAGATCGTGCACTACGAGCTTTTCGAGGGCACCCACGGCGGCATCGAGTACCGCTACCCGCTGGCGCTCCGCTTCCTCGCCGAACGCCTCTCGGCGGCTTGATGGAGCGCGCGCAGGGCGCCCTGGATGTCGGGTCGCTCGGCGGCGTGCTGGTAGCGCTGATCTAACACAACCTCGCCCCCGGGGGCGATGACGAAGAGCCCGCCCTGCTGCCAGGGATCGCCTTGAGTGCCCGCCTGCAGGTGACCGCGGGCGACCGCGCGCGCGGCGCCGAGCCAGGTCTGAGGGCCGATGGTCGCCATCACTCCGCGCTTGAGCCCGAACCGCCGGAAGACCTCTCGACCGGGATCCGTTAGTACTTTGATCCCCGGGGCGAAGCGGCTCTGGAAGGCCTTTGCCGCCTCCGGGCTCCCATTGCCGACCAGCACCAGCTCGCCGCCGGCGGCGTGGATCTCATCCAGGTGGTCGCGCAACTGCGCGGCGGTCTCGCGACAGTGGAGTCAGCCGAAGTGGCGTAGAAAGCCGACGACGACCGGCTTGTCTCCGACCAGGTCTTCCATACCTTTATCTATACCGGGGGCACGCCGTGGCGGCGGTCCAGCGGGGGCTCCCAGCGCGATCGGTAGGCTCGGAAGCGGAGGATCAGCTGCTCCCGCAGCCGCTGCGGCTCGACCACGTCGTCCACCACAAGGTTGGCGGCCAGCTTGTAGAGGTCGACGTCCTGGCGGTACTCGTCTTCGAGCTCACTTCGGCGCGCCTCCCGCGCCTCCTCTGGGAGCTCAGCCAGCTTGTTGTAGAAGACCGCGTTGACGGCCGGCTCGGGGCCCATCACGGCGATCTGAGCCGAGGGCAGCGCGATCGTGCAGTCGGGATCGAAGGCGGGGCCGGCCATCGCGTAGAGGCCGGCGCCGTAGGCCTTGCGCACGATCACCGAGATCTTGGGCACGCTCGCCTCGGCGACGGCGGTGATCATCTTGGCGCCGTGGCGGATGATGCCCCGCCGCTCGACGTCGGTCCCGATCATGAAGCCGGGCACGTCCGCCAGAAAGAGGAGTGGGATGTTGAAGGCGTCGCACAGCCAGATGAACCGGGCGGCCTTGTCGGAGCTGTCGCTGAAGAGGACGCCGCCCTTCTGCATCGGCTGGTTGGCGAGCATCCCCACCGCCATGCCGTCCAGCCGCGCGAAGCCGACCAGCAGCTCCTTGGCGAACAGCTTCTTGACCTCGAACCAGCTGCCCTCGTCGACCAGCGCCTCGACCACCTTGCGCATGTCGTAGCCGCGGTTGGCTTCGGCCGGCACCACGTCGGCGATCGGCTTGGCGTCCGGCTTGGGATCCCGGCCTTCCACGTCCGCCGGCCGCTCGGTGTGGTTGAGGGGCATGAAGGCGAAGTAGGCCTTGGCCAGCTCGATGGCCGCCGCGTCGTCGGGGACCAGGAAGTCGCCGCAGCCGCTTTCGGTGCAGTGCATTCGGGCTCCCCCCAGCTCCTCGAGGGTGACCTTCTCGCCGACCACGACCTCGACCATGCGGGGCGAGCCGAGGTACATCGAGGCGTTGCCCTCGACCATGAAGACGGCATCGCAGAAGGCCGGGATGTAGGCACCGCCGGCGGCGCTGGGGCCGAAGAGCAGACAGATCTGAGGCACGCGGCCCGAGAGCCGGACCTCGTTGTAGAAGATGCGGCCGGCATGGCGGCGGCCGGGGAACATCTCAATCTGATCCGTGATCCGCGCCCCAGCCGAGTCCACCAGGTAGAAGAGGGGGACCCGCAGCCGGCCGGCCTCCTCCTGGATCCGGATGATCTTCTCGACCGTGCGCGCCCCCCAGGAGCCGGCCTTGACCGTGGGGTCGTTGGCCATCACCGCCACCGGGCGGCCGGCGATCCGGCCGATGCCGGTCACGACTCCGTCAGCGGGAAGGTCCTCGGCCAGGACGTTGGCGAAAAGGCCGTCCTCGACGAAGGTGCCGGCGTCGAGCAGCAGATCGAGGCGCTCGCGGACGGTGAGCTTTTTCTGCTCGCGGAGCTTGGGCAGGTAGCGCGTGCCGCCGGCGAGCGCCTTCCGCTTGAGCTCGGCGTGGTCGAACTCGCTCACGCGCTCATCTCCCCTTGAACTCCGGCTCCCGCTTCTCGAAGAAAGCGCGGATGCCCTCCCGCGCGTCCTCGGTCAGCGTGACCAGCGTCAGCTGCGCCTGGAGGTACTCGAGCGCGGCGCGGAACTCCATGTCCTGCTGCCCGTAGAACGAGTCTCGGCCCAGGCGCAGGATCGCCGGCGACTTCGCGGCCAGCCGAGCGGCCAGCTCCCCGGTCACCCGATCCAATTCGGCGTGATCGGCCACCACGCGATTGACCAGCCCTAGCTGATGCAGCTGCTGAGCGCTCCAGCGGTCGCCGAGCAGGACCATCTCCAGCAGCACCTTGCGCGGCAGGTTGCGCGCCAGAATGGCCTGGATCATCGCCGGCCAGACGCCGACGTTGATCTCGGGGGTGCCGAAGGCGGCCGATTCGACCGCCACCAGCAGGTCGCAGGAGCAGGCGAGGCCGAAGCCTCCCGCCAGCGCGTGCCCGTTGATCCGGCCCAGGATCGGCTTGCCCAGCTGCTGCATGAGCACGAACAGCGACGCCAAGCGGCCCCGCTCGTGGTGACGATCGACCTCGGACTCCGCAGCCTGGAAGCCGCCCAGGTCGGCCCCCGCGCAGAAGGCTCTGTCCCCGGCACCGGTCACCACCACCACCCTCGCCTCGGCGGAGTCCTGGCACCACTCGAGTGCGTCGACCAGCTCGGGAATCGTCTCCGCCGAGAGCGGGTTGCGCTTTTCCGGCTGGTTGAGCGTGACGCTGGCGACGCCGGCGTCCATTTCGACCCGCACGTGCTTCAGGCTGGGCGGCGCGGTCACGCTCAAAGCGTAACGGCGCCCATCCAGTCAGCCCAGGAGGCCGACCCCGAGCGCAATACCGACCAGCACCAGGATCCCGCCCCCGACCTCCTCCGCGTAGGCCTCGACCCGTGCGCCGAGCCGGCTCCCCAACTCGAGCCCGACCAGCGACATGCCGACGCTGACCACGCCCATCAGCAGGGCGGCCAGCAGCAGGTTGACGTGGTAGACACCCAGCGCAAAGCCGACCACCAGGTTGTCCAGGCTCAGCGCGATCGCGGTGAGGAGCAGCGTCCGGAGGTCGAGCCGCTGGTGGTGCTCCACCTTCGACTCGGTGGTCCGTCCGTTCCAGATGGTCCAGGCGCCGGTCAGGACCAGGAGCACCGCGCCCAGGTAGCGGCCGAGGTGGCCGATGCTCCCGGCCAGGGACTCGCCGATCACCAGTCCCAGCAGCGGCATGCCCGCCTCGAACACACCGAAGGCAATGCCGACGCGAAGCCGGGTCCGAGCATCGATGCCGGCAATGCCGATCCCGATCGAACCCGCGAAGTTGCTGATCCCGACCGACACCGAGACCAGCAGCAGGCCGAGGAGCGACGTCACCGCCGCAATATAGGTGCGTGGACAGCGCGGGCCGGGCGGTCTCCGGCCGGCGGGTGCTGGCCGTGATCATCCTCTGGCCGCTGGCGGCCGGTCTGGTGGTCGTGGCCACCCTTCTCCTCTTGCGGGTCACCGGGCGCATGTGGGCGCGCGCCCACGCCGCCGACATCGGGGCGATCGCGCTGCTCGAGGCCTATCTGGTGCTGCTGGCGGTCCTCGGAGTGGTTTTTGGCGGCTTAAACGGGATCCGGGACCGGCTCGGCTTCCACTTCACGTCCTACCACGACCTCTTGCTGGCCCTGCTGGCGTGGCTGGCGGCGCTGACGGTGGGCGGAATCATCACCGCCCTGCTGACGCCCCTGCTCGGCGTCCCCAAGAGCAACGCCAGCGCCGTCCTCGGTATCGGCCACGACCCGCTCTTTGTCGGACTGGTGGTGCCCACCGTGGCGCTGATCGCGCCCGCCGCCGAAGAGCTGCTCTTCCGGGGCGCAATCTTCGGCTGGCTCCGTACGCGGCTACCGCTGGTGCTGGCGGTCCTGATCTCGGCCGCGGTCTTCGCCGGCGCCCACCTGATCCCGCCCCTCTTCCCCGTCTTCTTCGTGTTCGGCTGCGCCGCCGCACTGGTGTACCGCTTCACCGGCTCGACCCTGAACTCGTTTGCCATGCACGCCACCCAGAACTCGCTGGCCGTGCTCGTGACCTACATCGCGATGGCGCGCGGGAGCCTCCTGTGACGGGCCCGGAGACCCCGTCCTAGCCGGCGTCCGCGAAGTGCGGCAGCAGGTACTCCTGCGCGTCGAAAAGGACGTCGAGCACCCGCGACGCGTCGCGGAGCCGGTTCCGCAGGAGCGCGCGGTGGAGCTTGGGGTCGACCTCCCGCAAGAAGCCGGCCATCTCCCGGATCAGCGGCTCGGGGACGACGCGGCGATCCCCCTCGAGCATGGTTTCGACCTGGTTGAGCCAGCTGTCGAGCTGGCGCAGCTCCGCCCGCTGGGCGAGCACGCGCTGGCGCCGGACCTGCTCCTCAACCTTCTTGCGCCGGATCTCCTCAACTGCTTCGCTAAGCAAAGCCCCCTCCGCAACGACCGCACCAGGCGCCATGGCCCGTGCCGACTTAAGTGATATCGAGAATGTAGATTTTGTTAGCACCAGTGTCAAGAGTTTTCTGCACTTCCGGGACCCCAGGCTGATGGACTCACTCCGCGAGTACACCGGGCGTGTCCTCGAGCCGTGGTCGCCCGTGGTCGTCAGCAACCGGGCGCCCTTCGAGCCCGGCCCGGGCGGGCGCCTGCGGCGCGGAGCGGGCGGCCTGGTGACGGCGCTGCTCACGGTCGCCGAAGCGACCCGGGCCGACTGGATCGCGTGCGCTCGGACTCCGGCCGAGCGCGAGTTGGCGGAGGCGGGCCACGGCGTCGAGGTCGCCGGCTACGGCGACGGTATGCGCGTGCACTACGTCAAGGTCGACCCCGAGCGCTACCGCCGCTACTACTCGGTGATCGCCAACCCGCTGATCTGGTTCATCCAGCACTACCTCTGGGACCTTCGCCGGGAGCCGGTCATCGACGAGCGGATCTGGGACGCCTGGTACGGAGGCTATGTCGCCGTCAATCGCGCCTTCGGCGATCGGGTGGCCGAGGTCGCTCAAGCCCTGCCCCGTAAGCCGCTGATCCTGACCCAGGACTACCAGCTCTACCTGGCACCGACGCGGATCCGGGAGCTGCTCCCGCAGGCAACTCTCCAGCAGTTCATCCACATACCGTGGCCGACCCCTCAGTACTGGCGCGTGCTGCCGCAGCCGATGCGGGACGCGATCATGCACGGGCTGCTCGCCAACGACGTGATCGGCTTCCAGAGTCTCGGCGACGTGCGCCGCTTCCTGATCAGCTGCGAGGAGCTGATCGACCTCCGCGTCGACCATCGGGAGCGCGCTGTGCTCTACAACGGCCGCGTGGTCTGGGCGAGGTCCTACCCGATCTCGATCGACGTCGGCTCCATGGAGCGACTGGCCCAGTCGCCAGCGGTCCGGACTGAGCTGGAGGCCCTCCGGGCCTGGCGGCCCGAGAAGCTGATCGTGCGCGTCGACCGGACGGACCCCGCCAAGAACATCGTTCGCGGCTTCCTGGCCTATGAGCGGATGCTGCGGGCGCACCCCGAGCTCTGGCGGAGGGTCGTCTTTTACGCCTTCCTCCAGCCATCACGCCAGGACATCAGCGCCTATCGAGACTACGTCGCGTCGGTCAAGGCGACCGCCGAGCGCATCAACCGCGACCTCGGCCAGCGCGGCGGGGGCGGATGGCAGCCGATCCGGCTCGAGTTCGGCGAGAACCTGCGCCGGGCGGTCGCGGCCTATCTCGACTTCGACGTCCTGCTCATCAACCCGATCTACGACGGCATGAACCTGGTCGCCAAGGAAGGGATGCTCCTCAACCGGCGCCACGGCGTGCTCGTGCTGTCCGAGAACGCCGGTGCGCACGAGGAGCTCGGGGCCTGGGCGCAGACCATCAATCCCTTCGACGTGGACGCCACCGGCGAGGCACTACATCACGCGCTGACGCTGCCGGAGAGCACCCGCCGCCGCTCGATCAACGCGATCCGGGAGCAGATCCGCACCCACGACCTCGCCCGCTGGCTGAGCCTCCAGGTGCGCGACCTCCGGGACCTGGTCATGGACGAAGGGCAGCCGTCGCCGCAGCCAGCCGGGTGAACAGCTCGAGGTAGCGCTCGGGCCCCTCGACGACCAGGTCGCAGGCGGCAAATACCTCGGCCGGTGTCTCCGGGCTGGACACGCCGACCGCCAGGTGAGGCATTTCGAGCGAAGCCAGGTACTCGAAGCAGCCCCGGTCGCCGTAGTCGTCGCCGCCGTACAGCGCCGCTTTCGGGGCCAGCTCCTCCAGCAGGTGCCGGAGGGCCCTGGCCTTGTCCCAGCCCCCCGGCAGGACCTCCACCACCAGGCGGCCGCGCCGCACCGCCAGCCCCAGCGGCTCGGCCAGCTTCTGCGCCTGGTCGAGAAGCTCTGGCCCGGGGGCCGGCCGTGCACGGAAGTGGAGCGAGGTCGAGGCCGGCTTCTCCTCCAGCTGCAGGCCCGGAAAGCGGGCGACAAGCTCCGCCGCCGCCAGGTTGAAGCGGCCGAGCGCGTCGAGGTCGGACGGTCGCGAATCCGGCTGGCCGTAGTCGCCGAGGAGAAGCAGACCCTCGACCGGGAGCAGCCGCTGGAGGTCGGCGGTGGAGCGGCCGCTGACGATCGCCACTCGCAGCACCCGCGGCACCAGCTCCTGCAGAACCTCGATCGCGCCCGGCAGGGGCCGGGCATCCGCCGGCTCGGGGACGATCGCCGCCAGGGTGCCGTCGAAGTCGGTCGCGATCAGAAGCCGGTCGGCACCGCCCTGGAGGAGACGATCGATCGGGTCCTTTCGGGGGATCAGGGCGTTACAACCAGTGAGGAACCACGGTCCGATGGACCTGAAACAGGTTCGCTATTGGACTGTTGACTGACATCAATTATGATAGCGCCGTGATCAGCATTCGGGCATCTCGGCTGCGTACTTGGTTGGCGGCTTTGGACGAGTTCGGACGCCGGCTGGCGCCGGTGGTGGCGCGGGATGCCCGGCACGCGGGCACGGCCGCGGCACGAGTCGGGACCGGCATCCGCCACCAGTACCTGATGGCCCAGGACTCGCGCCCCCACTTCGCGCCACCGCGGGACCGGAACGGCCGCCGGCTGCGGGCGAGCGCCCATGGGACCGGGCCCCGCTTCGCGTCGAAGCTGCCGTCGGGTCCGGAGGGCTGGCTGCCCGGGGCGGCCAAGGTGCTGCTGGTGTTCGTGCTGGCCGCGGGAGCCTTCTTGGGAACCTCGAGCGCCTACATCACCTTCGCGGCCGATCTCCCGGACGCCCACGAGATCGCCGCCCAGCCGCTGCCGGAAGACAGCTTCATCTTCGCCAGCGACGGCACGACGGTCCTGGCTGACGTCCACCAGTCGGGCGTGCAGCACTACTACGAACCTCTTTCGAGTATGGGCAAGTGGCTGCCGGAGGCCACCATCGCGATCGAGGACGCCAACTTCTACCACGAGCCGGGCGTCGATCCCCAGGGCATCGTGCGCGCGGCCTGGATCGACTGGCGGGAGCACAGGACGGTGCAGGGCGCCTCCACCATCACCCAGCAGCTGGTCAAGCTGCGCCTGGTGGGCGGCGCGCCGACCTTCGACCGCAAGGTCAAAGAGGCGGTGCTGGCGGTCCAGGTCGATCGCACTTACAGCAAAGACCAGATCCTGGAGATGTACCTCAACACCGTCTTCTACGGGAACCACTCCCAAGGCAGCCTGGCGGCAGCCCGCATCTACTTCCACGCCAACAACACCAAGGACCTCGACCTCGCCCAGGCATCGATGCTGGCCGGGATCCCGCAGAGCCCGCTCTACAACAGCCCCCTCAACAACTGGAACCAGGCCAAGGCGCGCCAGCGCGAGGTTCTCGACGCCATGGTTCACCAGCAAAGGATCACGTCCGCCCAGGCCGACCAGGCCTACGCCGAGGACCTCAAGCCGGCCAGCGGCAAGATGTTCTACCCCGGACAGCAGATCCTGGCGGCGCCGGGCTTCACGCAGTGGGTGATCGACCAGCTGGTCGCCAAGTACGGCATCAAGACCGTGGAGGGCGGGGGCTTGCGGGTGACGACCACCCTCAATCTCAAACTGCAGGCAATTGCAGAGCAGACCATGCTGGGCAACCTCAACAACCAGCGCTGGCGGGGCGCCGACCAGGCCGCCATGACCGCCATCGACCCCCACACCGGCGCCGTGCTGGCGATGGTGGGCGCGGCCGATCCCAATGGGCCCGGCCACGAGTACAACTTCGCCGCCTACGTTCCGCGCAACCCCGGGTCCAGCTTCAAGATCTTCAACTACACGGCGGCTATCGCGAGTGGCAAGTGGACGATGGTGACGCCGGTCAGCGACAGCCCGCGCGTCGCCATCAAGCAGCCCGACGGCAGCACCTGGCAGCCGGACAACTACGGCCGCAAGTTCTTTGGGCAGGTCCAGCTGCAGCAGGCGATGGGCAACTCGCTCAACATCCACGCGGTCAAGGTCGAGCTGACGACCGGGATTGACAAGGTCGTCGAGATGGCCCGCGCCATGGGCGCTCCGCCGCTCGTCCGGCACGACGAGAAGCAGGCCGACGGCAGCACCAAGACGTACTACACCAGCGACGACCCGGTGAGCACCTTTGGGCCCGCGCTGACGCTCGGCGGCTACAGCGAGACCCCGCTCCAAATGGCGACCGGCGCGTCGGTGCTGGGCGCACAGGGCGTCCTCCATCCGGCCTTCGGGATCGTGGCGGTGGCCACCTCTGACGGCACCCAGATCTTCAAAGCCGACCCCGCCGCCCAGGCCAAGCAGGCGCTCGACCCCAAGGTCGCCTACATCATGGAAAACATCATGTCCGACGACAACAACCGCGCCACCGTGTTTGGTCGAGGGACCGACCTGACGCTGCCCGGCCGCACGGTCGGGGCCAAGACGGGCACCACCGACGACTTCCGCGACGCGTGGACGGTCGGCTACACGCCAGACCTGGCGGCGGCGGTCTGGGTCGGGCACGACCAGTGGAAGCCGATGACCGACCAGTCGGACGGCGTATTCGTGGCCGCCCCCGGCTGGCACGCGTTCATGCAGCAGGCGCTGGACGCCATGGGCAAGGGCAACGTCTGGTTCAACGAGCCGCCCGGGCTGCAGCACTTCAGCGTCGGCGGCAAGGTCGATTACTTCCTCCCCGGCACCAATCCCAACCAGCCGACGCCGGCGATGCCGCCAGGCACGACCGGCGGCAGCGCCCCGGCGCCGAAGAAGAGCTGAGCCTTTGACGCCGCGTTCGGAAGCGCCGACATTGCCATCGGCGTTCCTTTACAAGTGCTGCTTGCGGCTGTTGCGTGTCCGCCCCACAATCGGCCTGAAAACGTA
Source organism: Candidatus Dormiibacterota bacterium (assembly GCA_036378395.1). Lineage (GTDB taxonomy): Bacteria > Chloroflexota > Dormibacteria > Dormibacterales > Dormibacteraceae > DASUWN01. The sequence continues at coordinate 18,485 of DASUWN010000080.1, forward strand.
GGCCCGTCCTTGTCACGTTAGGTGCCAGGGCGCCAACCGAAATGGGCCGCGTGAGGAAGGACGGATGAAAACCAAGCCCAGAGAAAACGTCGCAGCCCCGGTGACTCCGCCCGATGGACCGCATCTAGATCGGCCGATCTACACGCTCAGCGTCGCCTCGGAGATCCTCGAGACGCATCCGCGGACGCTGATGATGTACGAGCACCTGAACATGATCAAGCCGAAGCGGACGGTCACCAACCGTCGCCGCTACTCGCAGCGCGACCTCATGAAGCTGCAGGCGATCCAGACCCTGACCCGCAAGCACGGCGTCAATCTGGCCGGGGTGCGCTACATCCTGGCGCTGATGAAGCAGCTTCACAACGCCGGCCTGGAGCCGCCGGAGGGGCTCCGCGACCTCGACGTCTCGCTGCTCGAAGTCTGATTCGGAGAGGTCGAGCCCGCGCCCTGGACCGGGGCGCGGGCTTTTCTTGGCCCCGCGCCCTACTAGTAAAACTGGGCAAAACCTGATAGTCTTAATGGCACATTGTCGTACCTGGAGCATCGTCCGCGGAACGACGACGGTGACGAGTCCCGGATGGACGCCAACCGGATTCAGGAGCTCCTCGCCAACCTGAGCTGCCCGCTCTGTGGGGGCACTCGCGAGACCTCCCTGCTGGTGGTCATCGACGGTCCGGTCAACTCCACCACGGTACGAGCCCAGTGCGTGCGCTGCCACCTGTTCTGGTCCTTCACCCTAGACCCCGAGATCGGGCCCACCGCGCCCGTGGCAACCCCGGCCGCGGCTTCAGCTCGGGAGCCGATCAGCGCCGATGAGGTGATCGAGGTCCATCAGCTGCTGCATCGCTACGACGGCTCGCTGCGGGACCTGGTGTGGAGGACGGCCTCCTAGAGCGGGAAGCGATGTCAAAAAAGCGCCGCCGGCTCGAGATCAAGGTGATGCCGCTGCCCATGGCGTATCACGAGGAGATCGCATCCTGCCCGGTCTGCGGCAAGGACGCCAGCCCGATCGGCCGGCTGGCGATGCAGATCGTCTTCCGCTGCGAGCGCTGCAAGGTCGTCTTCAAGCGCAACCACGCCTCCCCGTTCGACTACTAGCCCCTCCCTCCCCCGGTTTTTCCGGAAAGTCGGGCTTATGACGGGCCTGATTAGCCCGGATTTCTGGAAAAAGTGCTCGGAGTCGGCTCGGTAGTGTTAAGGCGATGAAGCGCAAGGTCGCCCGTGGGTTCGCGGTCGGCATCGCCTCCGGCATCGCCACCGCGGCGCTGTTCGAGCTCGCCCGCTCGCGCGGAGGCAAGGGCCGCCTCATCGACTGGGACGCCATCCGAGACCTCGCCGCGGAGCGGTTGGGAAGGGAAGGTGCCACCCTCACGCCGCCGCGACGCCGGAAGCTGGAAGCGGAATACGCCCGGCTGGCGGCGGAGATGCAGGAGCCGCTTTTCGACGTGGTGGGCGGCCCGCGCGACCTCAGCCTGCCTCGCTTCGGGGCGATCGGCCGCATCGAATGGGTGGACGTCAACCTGGAAACGCTGCGCCGCGTGCTGGAGCCGATTCTGGAGTCCAGCGAGCTGCCCGACAGCCGGCTGGTCGACCTCGGCCGGGCCGGCGTCGACCGCTACACCGCTGTCCTCCTCGCCTTCCTGGCGCAGCGCGTCCTGGGCCAGTTCGACCCCCAGCTCATGGGCCACGAGCCGGTCGAGATGCGCGAGCACGCGCTCTACCTGGTCGAGCCCAACGTCGAGAAGTGGGAGCGCGAAGCCAAGCTCCCGGGTGACGACCTGCGCCGCTGGCTGATCCTCCACGAGAGCACCCACGCCTGGCAGTTCGCAGCCCATCCCTGGCTGGCCGACTACATGAACGAGGCGCTGCGCGAACTGCTCGACCTCGCCGCCGGCGGCAGCTCCCCCGCCGCGCGGGTGATGGCCCTGACGGTCGGCCTGCCCGCCCAGTGGCGGCTGGTCCGGCGGATGCAAGCGACCATGTCGCTGATCGAGGGCTACAGCAACCTGGTCATGAACCTGGCCGGACGCAAGGTGCTGCCCGCGTTCGAGCAACTGGAGGAGGCCTACCGCCGCCGCAGTGGGGAGCGCAGCGCGCTCGAAGTCCTGTTCTGGCGGGTGACCGGCCTCGAGCTCAAACTGCAGCAGTACGAGCGTGGCGAGGCCTTCTCGCGCGCGATCTACAACCGCCACGGCATGCAGGTGCTCAACCTCGCCTGGGAGTCGCCCGAAGCCCTTCCCCAGCCCGGTGAGCTGGAACGGCCGGAAGCCTGGGTGGCGCGCGTCACCGGCTCCGCGCGGCCGGTTCGGCGGCCGGCCACGGCTTGACGCCGGCGGGGGCGGGGGCGGGGGCCGGGGGCACTCCCCGATCTCAGATGGGGGCGATCCTCCTCGACGCGGGCGGCGTCTTCCTGCTTCCCAACCTCGATGACGTCCGTGCCGCGCTCGGCGACTGCGACTTCGAGCAGGTGCGGCACGCTCATCACGTGGCGATGAGGGCGCTCGACGCCGCGGGGCCCCGTCAGCACGCCTACTGGAGCACGTTTCCGCGGGCTCTCGGCGCCAACGGCCAGGCGCCGCCGCTCGAGGAGCTGGAGGCGATCCGCTGGACGACGGTGATCGCCGAGTCGGTGGCGGCCTTGGAAAGCCTCTCCCGCCGCGGGCCGCGGCTGGCGATCGTCTCCAACGCGGACGGGCGTGTAGAGCACGACCTCCTCGAGTACCGCATCTGCCACCGCGACGAGGGTCCGGCCACGCGCGTGGACGCCATCCTCGACTCGACCGTGGTCGGCTTCGAGAAGCCCGATCCGCGGATCTTCAAGCTCGCGCTCGAGAAGCTCGAGGTTCCGCCCGAGCGCGCGGTGCACGTCGGCGACAGCGTCCGCATGGACGTCGGGGGAGCCCGCGCCGCGGGCGTTCGCCCGCTGCACCTCGATCCCTTCGGGATGTGCGGCGACACCGACCACGAGCACGTCCGCTCGCTCAGCGACCTTCTCTAAGCGGGGAAAGAACCAAGGTTCCTCCCCCGGACCCTACTTCCTTCTCGGTGCCCTCGAGCGGAGCGCCGTCTCCAAC
>DASUWN010000081.1:0-7909 GCA_036378395.1 Candidatus Dormiibacterota bacterium
CCAGGATCCCCTCCAGAATCTCCACCGACGTCCCAAAGTTGAGCCGCACGCACATCCGCCCCGGCTCGCCGAAATCCAACCCAACCCCGAGCCCGACCCGCGCCCGCTCCAGAAAGAATTCGAACGGCGACTCTCCCGGCAGCCCGAACGCCGAGCAGTCGAACCAGGCCAGGTAAGTCGCGTCTGGCGCAAAGTACCGAATCCCCCGCGCCGCCTCCGCCACCCACGAGCCGACCCGCGAACGATTCCGTTGCAAATAAGCCAGACAGAGATCGAGCCACGGCTGGCCCTCATCCCAGGCCGCGATCGTCGCCTCCAGCCCAAACCGGCTCGGATGGCCCAGAACAAACTCTGGAAACGACGCGCGGAAGCGCTCTAAAAGCGCGGCTGATCCGAAGTGCATCACCGCGCAGCGCGCGCCCGGAATGTTGAAAGACTTGGTCGCCGAGGTCAACGTCACGCAGCGCTCAGCCGCACCCGGCAGCGACGCGAAAGGAATGTGCGCAAACCCCGGATACATCAGGTCGGAATGAATCTCGTCCGACACCACGACCAGGTCGAACTCCTTCGCCACCGCGAGCAGCCCCAGCAGCTCGGACCGCGTGAAAGCGCGGCCGGTCGGATTGTGCGGATTGCAGAGCAAAAGAATCCGCGGGCGCCCATCGCCAACCGCGACGCGCAGCCCCTCGAAGTCGATCCCAAACCCGCCCCCATCACCAGCACCTAAAACCACCGGGTTCTCCACCAGCCGCCGCCCCACCATGGGCACGCCGCGCAGGAAGGGCGGATACACCGGCGTCTGCACCACGACCCCGTCATCCGGCGCGCTGAACGCGATCAGCGAGCTGGCGATCCCCTGGATCACGTCCGCAACACCGACCACCAGCGCCGGGTCCACCTCCCAGCCGTAACGCGCCAGCATCCGCCGCGCAAAAGCCGCGGCGAGCCGCCCACCGTCCTCCATCGACCCGTAGCCGTAGTCCTCGGACCCGACCATCGAAGCCAGCACCGCCTGCACCGCCGGCGCGACCCGAAAATCCATGTCCGCGACGAACGCGGGCAGGACATCGGGCTCATAGCGATGCCACTTCCCGCCCCGGCGCGCCCGCAGCGCGGGCGCCGTAAGCAAGAACGGGTCGAACGATCCGCCGGCGGCCGCCACCAACAGAGCCTAGCTCAGCAGCTTCTTCAGCTCGCCGGCGAGCGCCACCCTCTCAACCGTGTCGAGCCCCGTGTTCCCGAACGTGAAGCCCCCAAACCCCGCCTCCAAATACGGCCGCAACCGCTCCGCCGCCGGCTCCAGGGTCATCGGCGGGGCCGAAGCCAGCCGGTCCGGGGAAACCCGCTCCCGAATCGCTTCGACGTCCCGCTCGCTGTCGACCAGCGTCACCGGCGCGCCCAGCAGCTTGAAGATCTCCGACGGATCGCGCCCGACCTCCGAGCAGTACCCCTCCAAAACCCCCGTCTTCCGCTTCAGCTCCTCAAGAGGCGCCGGAAACCAGTGCGACATGGCCGCGTACTTGGCGACCATCCGCAGCGTCCGCTTCTCGCCGGTCCCGCCGATCAGGATCGGCGGGCCACCGGGCTGCAGAGGCCGCGGCACATTCAAGGCGCGCGAGATCCGATAAAACCGTCCCTCGAAGCTGGGCCGCTCCTCGTTGAACATCAGCCGCGCGATCTCGAGCGCCTCCTCGAGCCGGTCCATCCGCCGGCCGATGGGCGGGAACTCGAAACCGAGGCCGACGTGCTCGTCCTCGTTCCACGCCGCCCCGATGCCGAAGACCGCCCGCCCGTGCGAGACCAAGTCGAGCGTCGTCACCTCTTTCACCAGCAGCGCCGGGTTCCGGTAGGTGACGCCCGTGACCAGCGTCCCCAGCCGGATCCGCGACGTGCGCGCCGCCAGCGCCCCCAGGGCCACATACCCCTCGAGCATCGGCTCGGTCTCGGGACCGACGCCGCGGATTTGGTAAAAGTGGTCCATCACCGTGACCAGGTCGAAGCCCGCGCCCTCGGCGGCGAGAGCGAGCTCGGCGACGTGGTCGAAAAGCCCCTCCGGCGGAACCCCCCGGAAGCTGAAGTTGGGCATGTGGTAGCCGAAGAAGGGAGCTTTCATTCGGCTCCAAAGGCTACCGAGTCAGGCTGCGGCGAGTGGCAAACGCACTCGGAAGGTGGCCCCGCCGCCGTCGGTCGGCACCACCTCCACCGAGCCCTGGTGGGCGGCGACGACCGCGGAGACGATCGACAACCCTAAGCCGGAGCCACCGCGGTCGCGCGACCGCCCGGGGTCGGCGCGGTAGAAGGGCTCGAAGATCTGCCGCACCTGCTCACCCGGGATGCCGGGGCCGTGGTCGGTGACGGTCAACACGGCCTCCCGCTCCGTCGCCGCCGTCGAGACCTCGATCGGCGCCGCCGGCGGCGTGTGGACGATCGCGTTGCGGACCAGGTTGCTCACCACCTGGCGCAGCCGCATGTCGTCGCCGTTGACGATCACCGGCCCGTTGACGTCGATCTTGATCTCGCGCGTCGGCGCCACCGCGCGCGCGTCAGAGCCGGTGTCGCGCGCGATCTGGGCCAGGTCGACCGGCCTTCGCTCCAGCGGCCGGCCCTGGTCGAGCCGCGCCAGCAGGAGCAGGTCGTCGACCAGCACCGTCATCCGCACCGCCTCCTCCTCGATCCGCCGCCGCGCCAGCGTCGAGTCCTCTGCCGAGCGCCGCGCGCCACCGCGCATCAGCTCGGCGTAGCCGCGGATCGAGGTCAGCGGCGTGCGCAGCTCGTGAGAGGCGTCGGCGATGAAGCGGCGCAGGCGCTGCTCGGACTCGGTGCGCTCGGCGAAGGCGTGCTCGATCTGGGCCAGCATGTGGTTGAGGGCGAGGCCGAGGCGCCCGATCTCGGTTCGGGGATTGGCCTGCTCCACGCGCCGGCTGAGGTCGCCGGCGGCGATCGCGTCCGCGGTCTCGCCCATCCGCTCCAGCGGCGAAAGGCCGGAGCGGATGAACCACCAGCCGAGCAGGATGGTCGCCAGCACGGCGGCGCCGCCGACGCCGAGCTCGATCAGCAGCAGCTGCTGGAGCGTCCCCTGGACCTCGCCCAGGGGCTCGGCGATGAGCAGGATGTCTCCGCTGAGCCCGGGGTTGTCGACGGTCATCACCATCACGCGATAGGGACCCAGGCTTCCGCTCTCCGAAATCGTCGAGTAGACCGGCTGCTCAGGCGCGGTCGGGCTGACCTTGCTGGGGAGCGTCGGGAGTGGGGCATTGCGGTCGGAGTTGGTGAACAGCACCGGATTGGCGATCAGCGTCTTGCCGTCGGGCGCGCGCAGCTCGGCAAAGGTTCCACTGGCGAGATGGACGCTCAGCCCGCCGCCTCGCGGCGGTCCGCTGCCCGACAGCAGCGAGATCACCGTCGGATGCGCGTCCTTCAAATCCTGGTCGACGCGCTTGAGCAGGAAGTCCTGCAGCGCGTAGTAGGTCACGGAGCCGGCGATGAGCAGGGCCATGACCGCGAGCGCGCCCATCCCCAGCAGGAGGCGCGTTCGCAGCGTGAGCGTCATTTTCGGGGCGGTCGGAGGACGTACCCGATGCCGCGCACGGTCTGGATCAGAGGCGGGTCGAAGCGGTCGACCTTGCGCCGCAGATAGCTGATGTAGGTCTCCAGCACGCTGGCGTCGCCGCCGAAGTCGTAGTCCCAGACGTGGTCGAGGATCTGGTTGCGGCTGAGGACCCGGCCGGCGTTGACCAGCAGGTAGCGCAGCAGCCGGAACTCGGTCGGGGTCAGGTCGATGGTCTCGCCTGCGCGCCGCACCTCGTGCGCGTCCTCGTCCAGCTCGAGGTCGGCCAGCCGCAGAACACGGCTGGCGGCGGACTCGCCGTGGCGCCGGAGAACGACGCGCACGCGCGCGACCAGCTCCTCGATGCTGAAGGGCTTGGTCACGTAGTCGTCACCGCCGACGGTCAGGCCGTGGACCTTGTCCTCGGTGGCGTCCCGCGCGGTTAGGAAGATGATCGGCACCTTGCGGCCCTCGGCGGTGAGCCGCTTGAGGACCTCCAGGCCGTCGATGTCGGGCAGCATCACGTCGAGCACGACGAGGGCCGGCTTGAACTCGGTGGTGGTGCGGATGGCGTCGCGGCCGCTGGCCGCGGTGCGGACGGTGAAGCCTTCATAGCGGAGGGCCATCGCGACCAGCTCGGTGATGTTCGGCTCGTCGTCGACGACCAGGATTCGGGGCCCAGGTTGGGCTGCGGGAGCGACGCTCATGACGGCCATGCTGCGTTCAGTTTCTGAGAGTTGTCTGGGAGACAGCTTTCAGGACCAAAAGAAATGACCGAGCAGCGCCCCGTAGATGAGCGTCAGCACCAAGCCGAACACCGGGTTGTGGCGGACCCAGGTGATGATCCGGACGTCGTAGGGCGCCTCGCCCTTGAGCGCCAGCCACACGTCGATCAGGTTGGCGCCGGCCAGCAGCAGCAGGAACGCGGCCGTGATCAGGAGCAGGACGGCGTTGGCCGCTATCGGGGGTGCCATCAGTCCGTCCTGAAGGGCCTGAACCAGAGCCAGTGGCCGAGCAGCAGAGACATGAGGCAGGTGACGGCCAGAGTCGCGGGCGGCTGGTCGCGGGCGATGCAGCGCACGTGCCAGGTGATCGGCCAGAAGAGGTGGGAATCGTAGAGGCCGATCGTCTCGTAGAGGAGGAGCAGGAAGACAACTGCCAGGAACGCCACCGGCACCCACATCAGGCCGTCTCGGAGGACGGGGAGGTGGCGCCCGGAGGGCGCCGGAGGGGAATCAAACAGCTGATACGTCTGGCTGAGCAGCCCACCGAGCAAGAACGCCACCATCCCGACCACCGCGGTCACGGGCCCCCAAGGGGGCGCCGGCCGCTCATGGGTCGGGCAGTGCGCGACCTCGTCGAAGCTCGGCAGGTAAAGCGCGGCGGCGGCCAGCAGGACGATCAGCAGCACAGCGACCAGCGCCGGCGCCAGCAACAGCCGCCCCCGCGGCGTCATCACCAGTAGGTGCGGCCGAGCCACGCGCCCACGATCAGCGCCGCCGGAAACGCCACCGCCCGCACCCCCCGCAGCCAGGGCGCCGGCGCGGAAATGCTGAGCCTGCGCAGGCGGAGCCGGGGCGCGAACATGTCCCACACCGCGACCAGGAGCAGCAGCCCCACCGCCGCTGCAGCCGCGGCCGCGATCGCCGTCTCGAGCCGCACCGCTCTATGTTCCGCCCGACGCGCGGACGCGCCAATATCAAGGTTCTTGTCGCGGCGGAGCGAATAGCGGATAAATAACTCGACCCCGAACTTACGGAGGAGGAGAACGGATGCGAAGGCTCACCCTGCTGGCGGCACTTGCGGTCCTGGCCACAGCCTGCGCCGGCGGCGCTCAGCCCACCTCCCAGTCGAGCCCGGGCTCGCACATCAAGATCGGTCTGCTGACCTCGCTGACCGGCAACTACGCGCCGCTCGGCACCAACGACAAGATCGCCGCCCAGCAGATGGTCGACATGGTCAACAAGAACGGCGGCGTCGGCGGGCATCCGATCGACCTCCTGATCGAGGACGACCAGTCGAATCCGACCCAGACGATCATCGCCTACAACAAGCTGGTCGACGAGGGCGTGGTCGCCATCGAAGGCCCGCCCCAGTCCACCGCCGAGCTCGCCCTGAAGCCGATCGTCGGCCAGAAGAAGGTGCCCGACGTCTCGGTCGGCGCCAGCGACGACCAGGTGATCCCGATCGAGCCCTACGTCTTCCAGACCACGCCTTTGGCCTCCCAGGTCGCCAAGGCCTGCCTCAACCAGATGAAGGCCCAGAAGTTCACCAAGCTGGCGATGCTGACCGACACCAAAAACGCGTACGCGGTCAAGGGCCACGACGTGACCAAGAACCTGGTCTCGCAGTTCGGCATCTCGCTCATCGACGACGAGTCCTTTGAAACCGGGCAGACCAACTTCGCGCCCCAGTTCGCCAAGATCACCCAGGCCAAGCCCGACATCCTGCTGGTCTGGGCCACCGGCGCTCCGCCGGTCGTCATCACCAAGTCCTGGGGCCAGGCCAAGACCGGGATCCCGCTCATGATGACCGCGGCCGAGGCTTCACCCCTCTACGTCAACCCGGCGGAGCCCGAGGTCGAGGGCGTCTACGTGCAGGTCACGATGGGCGTGGTCGGGCAGGCGATGCCGGCTTCCAACAAGTACAAGAAGCTGATCGACGGCTTCGCCGGTCCCTTCCAGCAGGCCAACAGCAGCTGGCCGCCCCAGTTCGCCTGGGACTCGATGCTGGCGATGACGTTCATCTTCGACGCCATCAAGCGCAAGGGGACCACGCCGGCCCAGATCCAGCAGGGCCTGGAGTCGATCAACCTCGACACCCCGCAGGGCCACTACAGCTTCAGCAAGGACAAGCACTTCGGAATGCCCGACTCCTCGAACCTGATGGCGGTGGTCCAGAACAAGAACTTCGTGCCCACGCCCGAGTCGCAGCCGCAGCTGGCGAACGCGGGCAGCGGGCCGAGCACGAACTCCTAAAGAATCCACCCCGCCTTTGCTGTCGACCGAGGACGTCAGCCGCCGCTTCGGCGGCGTGGTGGCGGTCAACGGCGTGTCGATCGAGGTCGAGGAGGGCGAGCTCCACGGCGTCATCGGGCCCAACGGGGCCGGGAAGTCGACCCTCTTCCACCTGATCACCGGCCACCTGCGGCCGACCAGCGGCCAGGTCTTCTTCGACGGCCAGCCGATCACCCGGCTGCCGCCCTTCAAGCGGGCCCAGCTCGGCATCGCGATCGCCTTCCAGGCGGTCCGCCTCTTCCGCGGCATGACCGTCCTCGAGAACGTGATGGTGGGCGCCCACGGCCAGACGCGGACCAGCTTCGCCGAGGCGATGCTGCGGGCCGGCCGCTTCCGCCGCGAGGAGGTCGAGATCCGCGAGCACGCCGAGACGGCGCTGGCGCGGGTGGGGCTGACGGAGCACGCCGGGCGCGCGGCGGAATCGCTGCCGCTCGGCCAGCAGCGTGCGGTCCAGGTCGCGCGGGCGCTCTGCGCGCGCCCGCGACTGCTGCTCCTCGATGAACCGGCGTCCGGGCTTCGCGCCGGGGAGCGGCAGCAGCTGGCCGACCTCTTCCGCGCCCTGCGCGCGGAGGGGCTCACGATGCTGCTGGTCGAGCACGACGTCGCCTTCGTCACCGGACTCGCCAAAGTCATCACGGTTCTCGACCGGGGGCGCGTCATCGCCGAGGGGCCGCCCGAGCAGATCCGCCGCGACCCGCTCGTCGTCGCCGCCTATCTCGGTCAGGAGGCCGAGGCGTCGTGATCCTCCACGTCCGAGACGTGGTCGTGCGCTACGGCCAGGCCACGGCGCTGGACGGCGTCAACCTGGAGGTGGGGGAGGGCGAGATGGTGGCGCTGGTGGGCCCCAACGGCGCCGGCAAGACCACCCTCCTCAACACCATCTGCGGCCTGATCCGCCCCGCCTCCGGCACCTACCAGCTCGCCGGCCGCGTCGCCCAGGTGCCCGAGGGCCGCCAGCTCTTCGCCGACATGACCGTCGAGGACAACCTCCGCCTCGGCGCCTGGCGGACCCGCGATCGCGACCCGTCCCGCATCTACGACCTCTTCCCGCCCCTCGCGGCAATGCGCGGCCGCCTGGCCGGCACCCTCTCCGGCGGTGAGCAGCAGATGGTCGCCGTCGGCCGGGCGCTGATGGGACGGCCGCAGCTGCTCGCGGTCGACGAGCTGTCGCTCGGCCTCGCACCGCTCGTGGTCCAGAACCTCGCCGACCACATCAGGCGCCTCAACCAGGACCAGGGCGTCGCCGTGCTGCTGGTCGAGCAGAACGCGCGCCTCGCCCTCGATCTCTGCCCGCGCGGCTACGTGCTCGAGGCGGGGCGCATGCGCATGAGCGGGCCCACCTCCG
>DASUWN010000082.1:0-16511 GCA_036378395.1 Candidatus Dormiibacterota bacterium
CGGGACCGCCCAACGACGGCTACATCCTGGACCGCGACCCGCCGGTGCTCGTCCTCCGCCAAGCCGAGGGCGTCGCCTGGATCGCGGTCGTCGGACCATTCGAGCGTGGCCTGGCCGGTTACCTGCAGAGCTCCGACCTGCTGGTCGAGCTTCATGACACCGACGGCCGGCTCCAGGAGAGTTGGGACGAGGCGACCGCCGGCAACGCCGCCGTCGGCGGCCGCCTCGGGATCCTGACCGGCGCCTTTCAAGTCGCCGTCGGCTTCGGGCAGAGCGGTGACCAGGCCGAAGAGGCCGCGCGCCAGGCGCTGCGGCGGGGCGCTCGGGGGGCGCAGGTCGACCTCGCCCGCGCCCGGCGCGAGCTGCCCGACCTGCCGGCCAACATGGTCCGCGTCGCCGGCGATGGCGGGGCCCTCGCGCGCGCGTCGCTGACGGTGCTGCGGTCGCTCGAGGATCACACCCATCAGGGCGGCTTCGTCGCCGCCCCGGCGGCGCCTTGGGGCGAGCACGTCACCGATGGCGATCAGGTCTACCACCTGGTCTGGACCCGAGACCTGTACCAGGTCGCCACCGGCCTCCTCGCCGCCGGCGACGTCATACCGGCGCAGCGGGCGCTGACCTACCTGCTCGACCGGCAGCGCCCCGACGGCGGCTGGCCCCAGAACTTCAGGCTCGACGGGACGCCGCACTGGAACGGACGCGAGCTCGACGAGATCGCGTATCCCGTGCTGCTGGCCTGGCGGCTCGGCGTTGCCGACGCGCTCGAGACCGACGTCTACCCGGCCGTCCGCCGCGCTCTGCGCCTCATCGTGACCACGGGGCCGGCCACCGAGCTCGACCGATGGGAGGACGCGGGCGGAATCTCGCCGTCGTCGCTCGCGGCTGCGATCGCCGCCCTCGTCGCCGGCGCCGAGTGGGGGGAGGACGCGGGCGATGTCACCGGCGCCGACCACTTCCGCCGGGTCGCCGACTACTGGTTCGACCGGCTCGAGGCCTGGTCCTACCTGCGGGCCTACCGGCACTTTGTGCGGCTGAACGCTGACCCGGATCACCCACCGCCGCCGGACGCCGCGGTCGCCCTCGAGTTCGTGGAGCTGGTCCGGCTCGGGCTGCTGGCGGCGCAAGACCCGCGGGTCGAGCACAGCCTCACCACCGCCGATGCCGTGCTGCGCTCCGAGCTGCCCGGAGGCCACGCCTGGCGCCGCTACGTCGGGGACACCTACGGCGAGAAAAGCGACGGCTCACCCTGGCGGCCCGGCGCCGGGGTCGGGCGGCCGTGGCCGCTGCTCGCCGCCGCCCGCGGCCACGTGCTGCTTGGGCGAGGCGACCCGGTCGCGGAGACGGTCGCCGCGCTGGAGACCTTTGCCGGCCCCGAGCTACTGCTGCCGGAGCAGGTTTGGGACGCGGAGGACGACCCGGAGCGCGGCCTGGTTCGCGGTCGCGCGACCGGCTCGGCGGCGCCGCTGGGCTGGGCCCACGCCGAGTACCTCAAGCTGCTGGCCGCGGTCGCCGGTTCGAGCCAACCCGACCTGGTCGACCCGGCCCGGCGCCGGTATGCCGCACCGCCACCCGACCCGGCCTTCGTGTGGCATTCGGGCCACGACTTCAAGACCTTCCTCGCCGGGCGCCGGGTACTGCTCCAACTGCCGCGCCGGGGAGCTGTGCGCTGGAGCGGCGACGGCTGGAGGACGTTCGCCGAGATCCCGCTCGCGAGCACCGGCCTCGACCTCTGGATCGCCGAGCTGCCGACCCAGACCGCGCCGCCCGGAGTCGTGGTCGAGTGGACCGCCCATTACGAAGACGGCTGGGAGGGAGTCAACCACCGCCTCACCTGTGCGGCGCCCGACTAGCGACTAGCGCTCCTACCGCTCCTCGCGCTCCTCGCGCTCGTCGTCGTCCTCGTCGATCAGCCCCAGTCCGCCGCCGGGGTCTTCCTCGAACTGGCTGTGCAGCTCGCCGCAGTCGGCGCAGCGGTAGAACTCGCCTACGAACCCCTTGTGCCAGACCGAGTAGCTGACGACGCCCGGCTCCTCGACCAGGATCTCCTGCTCGAGCCGGAAAATCACCTGCTCCCAGCCGCCGGGCGCCATCTGGTCGTCGAGGATGATCAAGCAGTAGGGATGGGGATCGCCCCAAAGCATGGCGACCTCGCCGACGCGCTCCTCGTCGTTGTTGACGATCGACCAGCCCTCGGCGCTGCGGCCCCTCGTCGCTCGGACCAGCCGGAGACCTGTCCAGAAGCGGTCCGCTGCCTCCCGCTCGGCCTTGTCGTGCTCGGCCTGCGCCTCCTGGAAGGCACCCCACATCCGGAGCAGGTGGTTGCGGAAGCTGTGGTAGCGGGAGAGCTGGTCGGGCGACTTGGGCGACCCGATCAGCTGCTCAAATGCGTGCTCGAATGCGGCCTCGACGCGCTCCTGGCGATCCGCTATATCGGGCGCCCACTCGCTGTCGTCCGAGAGCCGCATCGACTCGTTGAGCACCACCTCGAAGTCGAGCCAGTCATCGCCGAACTCGGGCACGAAGACGCTTTCGACCAAGTCGGCCAGCCGGTGCTCCTCGAGCAGGGCGGGAGTGACGCGGCCGCGGGCGTCAACCCAGCTCTTCCAGCCCATCACGTTGTGGATCCAGTAATCGAAGATGGTGACCGCGTACTGGAGCGCCGCCGGCGACGACCAGATGCCAGCCGGCCACGTGCGTCGTCCGGTGCGGACCTTGTTGTAGAGGCTGATCACCTGTTCGTCGTCGAGGTACTCGGTTTCCACGGCCCGCATTGTAGGAGCGCCTCGAGAGGGCCCCAGGAATACCTGTGGAGCCCCGTGGGTATATTCCGACGAGATGCCCGTTACCCAGTTCACTCCCGACCAGGTCGCCCGCTACGCGCGCCACCTGATCTTGCCCGAGGTCGGCGGTGCCGGCCAGCGCAAGCTGCTCAACTCCAGCGTTCTGCTCCTCGGAGCCGGCGGCCTTGGCTCGCCCGCGGCTCTGTATCTGGCCGCTGCCGGTGTCGGCAAGCTCGGAATCCTCGACTTCGACACCGTCGACGCCAGCAACCTTCAGCGCCAGATCCTGCACGGAGTCGACGACATCGGACGCCCAAAGACCGAGTCCGCCGCCGACAGACTGCACAGGATCAATCCCGACGTGGAGGTGGTCGAGCACCGCTCACACATCAACAGCGAGAACGCGCTCGAGATCTTTCGGCCGTACGACCTGATCGTCGACGGCACCGACAACTTTCCGACCCGCTACCTGGCTAACGATGCGGCTTACTTTCTCGCCAAGCCCCTCGTCCACGGCGCGATCTACCGCTTCGAAGGGCAGATGACGATGTTCGACGCCGCCAAGGGCACCGGCTGCTACCGCTGCCTCTTCGCCACGCCGCCGCCTCCGGGCTCGGTCCCGAGCTGTGCCGAGGCGGGGGTGTTCGGGGTCCTGCCCGGGATCGTCGGCAGCATGATGGCCTTCGAGACCATCAAGTACATCCTCGGGATCGGCGAGCCGCTGATCGGCAAGCTGCTGATCTTCGAAGGGATGGACATGACCTTCCGCAAGGTCAACCTGCGCCGCAACCCGAACTGCCCGCTTTGCGGCGACCACCCGACGGTAACCGGGCTGATCGACTACGAGGCGTTCTGCGGCGCCCCGGCCGTGGAACCGTCTGAGGCTGCGGTCCAGGTCGGATAAAGTCGGGCTGGCATGATCCAGCTCGACCGTCTCGACACCGGCCGGCTGGCCCGGGCGCGGGCCATCGTCCGCGACCTCGACTCGGTCCTGGTCGCCTATTCGGGCGGCGTCGACTCGACGCTCCTGCTCAAGCTCGCCCTCGAGGAACTGGGCCCGGAGCGGGCGATCGCGGCGCTGGCGAGCTCGCCCGCTTACCCCGCCACCGAACAGGCCGAAGCCCGCTCGCTGGCCGGAAGACTGGGCGCCCACCTGATCGAGGTCGAGACCCACGAGGTCGAGCTCGCCGCCTACCGTGAGAACCGCCCCGACCGCTGCTTTCACTGCAAGGAGGAGCTGTTCGGGACGCTGGAGCCGGTGCGCCGCGAGCTGGGGCTGGCCTGGCTCGCCTACGGGGCCAACGCGGACGACGAGGGCGACCACCGGCCGGGCCACGGGTCGGCCCAGCGCCGCGGTGTGCGCTTCCCGCTGCTCGAGGCCGGGATGGGCAAGCCCGAGATTCGGGCCTCGGCCCGCGACCTTGGCCTTCCCAACTGGAACAAGCCCTCGTTCGCGTGCCTTTCCTCGCGGATACCACACGGAACGCCAGTGACCGAAGCCGTGCTCGACCAGATCGGCCGCGCCGAGGCGGCGCTGCGAGCGCTCGGCTTCCGCCAGGTCCGGGTCCGCCACCACGGCGACGTGGCGCGGATCGAGGTCGAGCCGGAAGAGATCGAGCATCTGGTCGAGCTGCGAGAGCGGATCGTCGAGACCGTCCGGGGCGCGGGCTACAAATTCGTCGCGGCCGATCTCGAGGGGTACTCGACGGGGAGTCTGAACCGGACCTGGCATGGCAACCGTTGAGTGGGAGGCCGCCGGCAGGCTCCGTCTAATCGACCAGACCCGGCTGCCCCAGGAGACCGCGTATGTGACTTGTTCGAACGCGGCCCAGGTCGCCGACGCGATTCAAAAGATGGTGGTGCGCGGCGCTCCGGCCATCGGCGCCGCCGCCGCGTATGGCGCCGCGCTGGCCGCCCGCGAAGGCGACTTCGACACCGGCGTGGCTCGGATCCGCGCCGCGCGCCCCACGGCGCGAGACCTCTTCTATGGCGTCGACCGGGTCGAGCGCGCCTATCGTGAGGCCGGTCCTGAGGCGGCGCTGGAGGAGGCGCACGCGATCGCCCGCGAGAGCGTCGAGCAGTGCCGCGCCATCGGGCGTGCCGGCCTCGCGGTGGTGCCCGACCAGGCGCGCATCCTGACCATCTGCAACACCGGCGCCCTGGCCACGGTCGACTACGGGACGGCGCTCGGCGTCGTGCGCGCCGCCCACGAGGCCGGCCGCCGGCCCTTTGTGTACGTGATGGAGACGCGGCCCCGGGCCCAGGGCGCGCGGCTGACCACCTATGAGCTGCGCCAGTTGGGCATCCCGCACCGGCTGATCGCGGACTCCGCCGCCGGGCTCCTGCTCCAGCGCGGGATGGCCGACCTCGCGCTCGCGGGCGCCGACCGCGTCTGCGCCAATGGGGACGTGGTCAACAAGGTCGGCACCTATCCGCTGGCGGTGCTCTGCCGGCGGCACGGCGCTCCCTTCTACGTGGCGGCGCCGGCCAGCACGCTGGATCCCGACACCCGGACCGGTGCCGGCGTGGTCATCGAGGAGCGGGACGCCGGGGAGGTGACCACGTTCGCACCGGCTGGAACCGAGGCCTGGAATCCGGCCTTCGACGTGACCCCGGCCGACCTGGTGACCGGACTGATCACCGAGCGCGGCATCCTGGCTCCCGCCCTCACCCGGTGACCGAAGCCTCGGTCGGGGTCTTCGGCGGCTCCGGCTTCTACCGGTTGCTCGACGACGTCGAGCAGGTCAGCGTCGACACGCCGTACGGCGCGCCCAGCGACCGGATCGCGGTCGGGCGCGTGGGCGAGCAGTCGGTCGCGTTTCTGCCCCGCCACGGCGCCCACCACACGCTGCCCCCGGCGGCGATCAACTACCGGGCCAACCTCTGGGCCTTCAAGGAGCTCGGCGTCGAGCGCGTGATCGCGCCTACCGCAGCCGGCAGCCTGCAGCCCGGCGTGAAGCCTGGCGACTTCGTCGTCTGCGACCAGTTCGTGGACCGGACCTGGGGCCGGGCCGACAGCTTCTACGCCGAAGGACCTCGCGTGGCCCATGCTGCCGCCGCCGATCCCTACTGTCCGGAGCTCAGCCGGCTGGCAGTCGCGATCGGCCGCGAGCAGGGCGTGACCATGCACGACGGCGGCACCGTCGTCGTGATCCAGGGGCCGCGCTTCTCGACCCGCGCCGAGAGCCGCTGGTACAGCGGCCAGGGCTGGCAGGTGATCAACATGACGCAATACCCCGAGGTCATGCTGGCCCGCGAGCTGGAGCTCTGCTACTCCAACGTCGCTCTTATCACCGACTACGACGCCGGCCTGGAGGACGATCCCAGCGTCGAGCCGGTCAGCGTGGCTGAGGTGGAGAAGGTCTTCGCCAGCAACAACGAGCGGGTGCGCAAGCTGATCCTGGCTCTGCTCGAGCGCCTTCCCGAGCAGCGTGGCTGTGACTGCGGAACCGCGATGCGCGGCGCCTTCATCGGGGGGCAGGGGGTTCCTCCCCCACCAATCGGTGGCTGAAGAGCTTGTTCTGACCATCGATCAGGGCACGACCAGCACGCGCGTAATGCTGGTCGGCCGCGATGGCCAGGTGCGAGGCCGTGGCGGCCGCGAGATCGCTCAGCACTATCCCCGCCCGGGCTGGGTCGAGCACGACCCGGAGGAGATTTGGTCATCGGTCTGCGACTCGGCAGCGGGGGCGCTCGAGACCGCGGGGGCCAAGCCCAAGCAGGTGCGCGCGATCGGCATCACCAACCAACGCGAGACGCTGGTGCTCTGGGACCGCCACACGCTTCGCCCGCTCGCTCGCGCGATCGTCTGGCAGGATCGGCGCACGGCCGCCCTCTGCCAGGCGCTGCGCGAGCGCGGGCTCCAGCCCCGCTTCCGCGACCTGACCGGCCTCGAGCTCGATCCCTACTTCACCGGCACCAAGCTGGCCTGGGCGATCGAGAACGTCGACGGCGCCGCACGGGCGGCGGCGGGCACCGTCGACAGCTGGCTGGTGGCGCGCCTGTCGGGCGGGCGCGACCACGTCACGGATCCGTCGAACGCCTCTCGCACGCTGCTCTGCGAGCTTGCCACCGCGACCTGGAGCGGCGAGCTGGCCGAGCTGATCGGAGTACCGCTCGCCGTTCTGCCCGAGATCCGCAGCTCGAGTGGCGAGGTCTCGCGCAGCCATCCCGAGGCCTTCCTCGGCATCGAGGCGCCGATCTGCGGCATCGCCGGCGACCAGCAGGCGGCCCTCTTCGGACAGGCCTGCCTCGAGCCGGGGATGGCCAAGAACACCTACGGGACCGGCTCCTTCCTGCTGCTTCAGACCGGCGGCCAGCCCGTGCGCTCCGAGAACCGGATGCTGACGACCATCGCCTGGGGACGCGAGCACGTGCTGAGCTATGCGCTCGAGGGCGCCATCTTCGTCACCGGGGCCGCGCTTCAATGGCTCCGCGACGGGCTGGGCGTGATCCAAGCCGCGGCCGAGGCCGGACCCCTGAGCGAGTCAGTGGAAAGCACCGGCGGGGTCTACCTGGTGCCCGCCTTCGCGGGCCTCGGCGCCCCCCACTGGGATCCCTACGCGCGCGGCACGATCGTCGGCCTGACCGGGGGCAGCAGCCGCGCCCAGCTGGTGCGGGCGGCCGTGGAGGCGATGGCCTTTCAAACTCGCGACGTCGCCGATGCCATGGCCGCCGACGCCGGCCGCCCCCTGGCCGAGCTGCGGGTCGACGGCGGCGCCGCCGTGATGGACTTCCTCTGCCAGTTCCAGGCCGACCTGCTCGGCATCCCGGTCCGCAGGCCGCGGCAGACCGAGACCACGGCCATGGGCGCTGCCTACCTCGCCGGGCTCGGCGCCGGGCTCTGGAACGAGGCCGACCTCGCCGGTCTCTGGCGTCTCGATCGCGAGTTCCAACCCCGGATGTCGCGCGACGAAGCCGGCACCCGGCAGGCCGAGTGGCGGCGCGCGGTTGAACGGTCGCTCGACTGGTCGCGCGAGCTCTGAGTTAACTTCCGGTCCAGCGATGCGGCAGCGGATCCTTTACGCCGAAGAGATGTGGCGCCGGCAGCGCATGTGGGCGCTGCTGCTGATCGTGATCGGGGCGCTGATGAGCGCCTACAACGTCTACTTCACGATGACCGGGCACCGGGTCGATCCCCAGAGCATGCTGATCTGGGGCCTCTACGCACCGAGTGGACTCGTCCTCCTGGGCGTGCTCTGGTACTACCGGCGGCGCAGCCATGTTCAGGTTCACGACCGGCTCCGTGTCTCCAACCTGTTGAGCGCGGTCGAGATCGAGTACGAGGAGATCCGCAGCCTGCGCGTGCAGCCGCTCAAGGTCGCTTTCGAGCCCGCCAACCGGCGCCGCCACCGCGGCCCGATGACCAAGCCTTACGAGGACAAGCCCGCCCTCTACATCCGGCTTCGCCGCGACAACCCGCGGCTACCGGCGCTGGTCCGCAAGCTCGGCCCGCGGCTGGCCTACGAGGACACTGTCGTGCTGCCCGTGCCGGACCCCGACGCCCTCTCCTGGGAGATCAGCTCCCGGCTTCCCGAGCGGCTGGGCGCCAACATGGGCGGACAGCGGCGCCGCAAGCGCCGGTGACGGAGACCGCGTCCACCGAGCAAGCCGACCAAGCGCCGGCCCGCCGCGGCCTCCTCGCCTACCTGGAGCTGGAGCGGCGCGACCTCTACATCGCCGGTGCCCTGCTGGCCGCGGCCTTCGTGCTCCGCTTCTTCAGCCCGCTGATGCCCGACTTCCTGGCCCACCCGCAGACCGGCGGCCTGATCAACAACTGCGTCCAGAGCACACCGGTCGACGCGCAGGGCGACCTGGGCACGCTGTGCGGGCTCTCCTATCCCTTCCAGCGCGGCTACAAGACCACCACCGGCCAGCTGGCGCCCCCGGAGGGCGAGATCTTCGACGAGATCTACTTCGGCGTCTTCGCCCACGACGACCTCAAGGGGATCAGCTACTTCGACCCCGAGCCGCCGCTCTCCAAGGAGTTCATCGCCGCCGGCGAGTGGCTCTGGGGCTGGTACAAGGCGACCTTCCTCGGCTACCACGGCAGCTATGCGGACCTCGGCTTCGACACTTTCGGCTGGCGGATCGCGGCCTGCGTCTTCGGCAGCTTCTGCCCGCCGATGATGTTTCTGCTCGGCCGCAAGCTCCTGCCCGCGGACCCCTTCTTTGCCCTGGCCGCGGGGGTCCTGACCTGCTTCGACGGGATGTTCTTCGTCCAGTCCCGGATCGGGATGATCGACATCTTCCCGATCTTTCTGATCCTGCTCACCTACTTCGTGTTCCTCGTCCACTGGCGCAGCCGCGGCCACCGGGACTCGCTGCTCACACTCTTCCTGCTCGGCGTCTGCGCCGGCCTGGCGGTGTCGGCGAAGTGGATCTCGCTGGCGGCGCTGGGAACCATCGGCTTCTTTCTGCTCGCCCGTTGGGTGCGGGCGCATGTCGACCTCACGGTCGGCACCTGGGAGTGGGGCAAGGGGGAAGGCCCCAGCATCCCTGGCGGCGTCAGCTTTGGCACCTACCTGCCGGCCGCCATCGTGGCCTTGCTGGTGCTGCCGGCCGCGATCTACGTGGCCAGCTGGTTTCCCTTCTTCCTGCGCGGCCAGTTTCACGGCCTCGGCGACCTCTGGAAGTACCAGGTCGATTCGTACGTCTACCACGCCACCCTGACCGCCGGTCACCCCTACGGATCGAAGTGGTACTCGTGGCCCTTCTTGTACCGCCCCGTCGCCTACTACTTCGAAAACCAGAGCCTCGGCTTCGACCAGGTGACACACGAGCCGCTGGTGGCCTGGATGGTCAACCTCGGCAATCCCTGGATCTGGTGGAGCAGCCTGCCCAGCCTCGTCTTCGTGGCCTGGGTCACCTTCAAGGAGCGCAGCTTCGCGGCGGCTTTGATCACGATGGGCTTCGTCGCCCAGTACCTGCCCTGGTCGCGGATCACCCGCGTCGTGTTCCTGTATCACATGTTCGGCGGGCTGATCTTTATGGTCCTGGCCGTCGCGTTCGCGCTCAACCGGCTCTCCAAGACGGGCGGGATTGTGGTCGGCCTCGGGGAGGGGTCGGCCTTCGCGATCACCGGCCGCCATCTCGCCTACGCCCACCTGGTGATCGCGGTCCTTCTCTTCGGCTACTTCTATCCGCTCTGGACGGCGCTTCCGATGAGCGGCCACGCGCTGCTCAGTGGCTTCCCAGCCGGCAAGGCCTGGTTGCCAACCTGGATCTGACAGCGGGGGCCTACCTCGCCGGCTGTCTGCTGGCCGGGTTCGGCCTCAGCTACCTCAGTGGGCTTGCCCTGACGCTCGAGGAGCGCTTCTTCTTCGGCGCCGTGGCCGGAGCCATGGCCGCCACCATGGCCGGGTTCCTGCTCGGCCTCGCCTTCGGCTTCGGGCTGCCGGCGATCATCCTGGGCCTGGCCGCCGCCCTCGCCGCGTCGGCCCCGGGCTGGTGGCGCGCGCGGTCGTCGCTGGTCGGGGAGCTGGTGGCCTGGCGGCCGCCCTGGGTCCTGCTCGGCCTGCTCGCGATCTGCTGGACCTTCACCGTCTACGCATTGGCCGGCGCATACGTCACGACCGACCGGGCGTTGATGGTGTGGGGCATCGGCGTCTACAGCGACTGGGCGGCCCATCTCACCTACGCGGGCTCCTTCGCCTACGCCGCCAACCTGCCGCCCGAGTACCCGATCGACCCCGGCCACCCGCTCGGCTATCCGTTCTTGGTCGACTACCTCGCCGCCGAGCTGGTCCCGCTGGGCGCACCGCTGACGGCCTCGCTGGTGCTGACCAGCGGTTACCTGGGCCTGGCGCTGCCGGGTGTGATGTACCTGGCCGGCAGGCGGCTGCTGTCGAGCACGGTGGCGCCCGCGCTCGGGGTGCTGACCTTCGGTCTCGGAGGCGGCCTGGGCTTCACCCAGCTGCCGGCCGAGATCGACGCCCACGGGCTCGGCGCGCTCGTCCATGTCACCCGGCTCTACACGCAGATTCCGAATCAGAACTACCAGTGGCTGAACCCGGTCCTGGCCTATCTCCTCCCTCAGCGTTCGATCCTGTTCGGGCTGGCGGTGGCTTTCATGGTCGCGGCCCTGCTCTGGCTCGCGGTCCGCGAGCCGGCCGGCGCGTGGCGGCCCTTTCTGGCGGCGGGCGTCCTGACGGGAGCGGCGCCGCTCTTCCACGTCCACGGCTACGGCACCGCGGTGGCGCTGGGCGCCTTCTGGGCGCTGCTCAACCGGCGCCGGGAGTGGGTGGCCTTCTTCTTGCCGGCGCTGGGGTTGGGGCTGCCGGTGGTGCTCTGGATGGTCGCGCCCGGTGCCCACGAGCTGCGCTGGCAGGTTGGCTGGCTGGCGGCCGCGGACGGCGCACACGACAACTGGGTCTGGTTCTGGCTCAAAAACACGGGCCTTTTCATCCCGCTGCTGCTGGTCGCCCAGTTCTGGCGGCCGCTGTCGTGGGGGAGGACCCCCCGACCCCCCGTGCCGTGGGGGAGGACGCCCCGACCCCCCGTGCCGTGGGGGAGGACGCCCCGACCCCCCGTGCCGTGGGGGAGGACGCCCCGACCCCCCGTGCCGTGGGGGAGCACCCCCCGACCCCCCGTGCCGTGGGGGAGGACCCCCCGACCCCCCGTGCCGTGGGGGAGCACCCCCCGACCCCCCGTCCTGCCGCCGGGCCTGGCGCTGCACCTGGCGCCGCTCTGGCTCTGGTTCGTGGCGCCCAACCTGGCGGTCTTTCAGCCCTGGGACTGGGACAACACCAAGTTCTTCGTGTTCTGGTACGCGTTCGGGTCGCTGCTGGTGGGGGCGCTGCTCGTGCGGCTGGGCGGCAGACGCGCCGAAGGCCTGCTGCTGGCCGGCGCCCTCGGGATCGTCCTCGGCCTGAGCGGCTTCCTCGACCTCGAGCACGCCTTCGACCCCACCATCGACCGCTACCAGTTCACCGACGCCAGCGGGCTCCGGGTTGCACAGTGGGCGCGGACGCAGACGCCGCCCAAGTCGATCTTCCTGGTCGCCCCCGAACACAACCAGCCGGTGCCGACGCTGGGCGGACGCCGGGTCGCCGCCGGGTACGCGGGGTGGCTCTGGACGTACGGTCTACCGGATTGGGTACAGCGAACCAACGACGCCGAAGCGATGCTGAAGGGCGACCCTCAAACCGAGGCGCTCCTGCGCCGGTACCACGTCGCGTACGTCGTGGTCGGACCGCAGGAGGAGGCTCTGGGGGCGCGCCAGGAGTACTGGGCGGCGCAGGGGCAGGCGGTCTTCAGCAGCGGTTCTTACACGGTCTACGCGATCGGCTGACCGCGCTGCCGCGCGGCGAGCTGGTCGCGGTCGGCGTGGTCACCCTGCTCGGACTGCTGCTGCGGCTCACTGACTATCCGCTCGCGCCGGCCTTGATGGACAACTCCGATGAGGTCCAGTTCGCCTGGGCCGGGCTCAACCTGATCGAGCATGGCGACGCTTACACCTGGTCCTACTTCCCGGTCTATCCGCATGTCGGCGTGGTCACCGCCTTCGGCACCAGCTTCCCCATGGTTCACCACTGGTTGGACCATCCGCCCGGCTTCGCTCTGCTGCTCGGCGGCTTCCTCTGGCTGACCGGGGAGCGCGGGATGTTCGCGATCGACGCCGCGCACATCCGGGTCCTGCCGGTGCTCTTCAGCGCCCTGACCGTTCCTCTCATCTACTTGCTACTGCGGCGGGCCGCGGGGGCGTGGCCGGCCCTGGTCGCGACCGCCCTCCTGGCCACAGCGCCCGCCGCGATTCTGTTCGGTCGCGAGGCCGAGCCGGAGTCGGTGATGACGCCTCTCTTGCTGGTCGCGCTCCTCCTCGCCGACCGGCTGGCGGCCGGTTCTGATTCGCGCTGGCGGGTGGTGGCACTGTTCGCGATCTGCCTGGTCGAGCCCTTCTTCAAGGTGACGGGGATCGCGGTGGCCGCGATCGTTGGCGTCAATCTGCTGGGCGCCGGCCGCTGGCGCGTCGCTGCTGTCTGCCTGGGAGCCGGGGTGGCCGGGGTGGCCGCGTACGCGCTCTACGGCTGGCTGGTCGACTGGCAGCTCTTCCTGCGCGTGATCGCCGAGCAGGCCGCCAACCGCAAGGGAATACTGTCGGGGTTCGAGTTCATCACCGCGCCTGCCGGCATCAACCGGCCGCTACACGACGGCTGGTGGGCATTGGGCTGGGTCGGGATCGGGCTGCTGCTCTTCCTCGGGCGGCGCTCACGCCTCCCCCAGCTGGTCGCCTGGCCGGCGACCGCGTATGCGCTGCTGGTGATGGTCTTCGCCGGCCAGGAGCTGACGTCCCATTACGGCTGGTACCGGATCATGGCGCTGCCGCTGGTCTACGCGGCGGCGGGGTTGCTGGCCTGGCGAGCGATCGAGTCGCCGGCGCCGGCGCGCCTGGCCGCACTTTTGGTGCTGGGAGGAGCCGCGGCCACCAACTGGTGGCTGGCGCCGCCGGGCGGCATGTGGGTGGCCAACCCGGTCTTCCTGGTCGTCGTGCTGGCGCTGCTGATCGTGCCCTCGGCGCTGCTCGCGCTGCCACGTTTCGCGCGCTATGCAGGCTGGGCTCGGGCCGGCTATGCGCTCTTCTTCGGAGTCCTGCTGCTCGGCAACATCAGCACCTCGCTGCGGCTGGCCGAGCTCTACAACAACTTTTAGAGGGTTCGGTCAGGCCGTCCGGTCCTCGCCGATGCCCATCCGGCGCGACATCCGCCGCAGCTCGCGGTCGGCACGGTCGAGGCGGTGCAGGATCTCGAGCAGGACGTCGTCCTGGACCTCGAGGTGGTGCATCAGCATCCGCACCTCGTCCTCCTCCTTGACGTCGACCTCGTACTGATGCTGGGCGCGCACCCGGTCGCGCTCCATCAGGCGGTTGATCGCCATCAGGACCACCGAGGCCCAGATCGCCGCCTCGAGGCTCATCACCAGGTTCAGCAGTTGGAACGGATAGGGGTCCCAGTGGTTGACCGTGGCCACGGCGTTGAGCGCCAGCCAGGCCAGGGTGAGCAGGACCTGGATGCCGACGAAGACCCAGGACCCGATCAGCCGCGAGAAGTCCTCGGCCATCCGCTGGGACGCGTTGGTACGCCGGTCGGCTTCTTTGTTTAGATCGCGCACCGGCGGGTGGTCGTGCTGGTGACGGACCAGCTGACGCTGAATGTCCTCGACCTCGCGCGCGATGCTCACGCCGCATAGCTTGCTGCATCCGCGCCCGGTTGGCTACAAAAAGTCAGTCCGCGCCGGTCTGGGAGCGCACCCAGTCGATGATCTCGAGGAGGTCCGGCCGATATTCCGACTCGGTGTCGACGCGGAGCAATGGAGCCCCGATGGCGGGCGGCTCAAAGGTTCCGATGTCGAGGTCGCGGACGATCACCAGACGGGGCTTCTCCGCCACCGCCATGCTTTTACGCCGCGGCGGCCACCGGCGTCCCACGCGGCGCGAGCGCACGGTCGTGGACGCCGAAGGCGACGGCGGTGCCGATCGCGCACCAGGCCGCGAGCGCCATCCACGCGACCTGGTAACCGGCATGGTCCGCAATCAGTCCAAAGGCGGGCGTGGCGAGGAGCATGCCGGTGAAGGTGACGGTGCTGCCGGCCCCGACCGCCGTCGCGGCCCGTTCGGGCAGCTGCTCTGAGGAGAGGGTGATGTAGAGCGCGTTCCAGCCGCTGCAGGTCAGGCCGATGAGCGCGGATGCGGCGGCCAGCACCAGCAGCGGCGCTCCGGCGTGGACGAGGAGGGCGAGGCTGGCACAAGCGACCACGGCGAGTCCGCCACAGATCGCCATCACGCGGCCCCGGCTGTGCAGGCGGTCGGACATGATGCCCCAGCCGACCCGGCCGGCGACCCCGCCGACCTGCTGCAGCGCGAGCAGGTAGCCCGCCGTCAGGACGGGCAGCGCCGCTGACTCGTGGAGCGAGATCGCGAGGTAGGTCACCGAGCACCCCTGGGCGCCCATGAAGATCCAACCGAAGCCGGTGGCGGTCAGAAAGGTCCGGTTGCGCGCCAGAGCACGGAGTGAGAGGTGGGAGCCTTGGCGGCGCTGGACCGCCGGCTCACGATAGAAGAGCACGAAGGCGGCGGTCGCGACCAGCACCGCGACCGCCACCGCCCAAAAGGCCGCGCGCCAGCCCCAGGCAAGGGCGATCGGCGGCAAGAGGAGCGCCGCGACGACTCCGGCGACCATGACGCCGGTCTGCCGGATCCCCATCGCCATACCCAGCTGCCGGGGATGGAACCAGGCTGCCAGGGCGCGGACTCCGCCGGGACCGGCCGAAGCGGCCGCGATCGCGGCTGGGATCAGGAGCAGGAAAAGGGGCAGGAACGCCGTGGCCAACGAGGCGAGGACGACGAAGGCGGCCAGGGCCACGCCGCCGATGGCGATCATCCGCCGCTCGCCGTAGCGGTCGACCAGGATGCCGCTCGGCAGGAGGCCGAGCAGCATGCCTCCCCAGATGGCGTCGGTGAGCAGCCCGAGCTCGGAGCGGGTGAGGTGGAGGGCGGCGGTGATGATCGGCCCCAACGCCGCCGGCGTGACCTGGGGGAACGAGTTGCCGACCTGCATGAGGGTCGCCACGGCGAGCACGGTCCACCGGTAGCGACTCATCGAGAGCATGATCGCGCGTGTATCCGTTCGAGCGCTTTACCGCGGTGGCCAAGCAGATGCTGATCCTGGCGCAGGAAGAGGCAGAGCGCGCCCACCACCACTGGATCGGGACCGAGCACGTCCTGCTCGCCATCGCGCAGCTCGAAGAGGGAACGGGCTGCCGAGTTCTGCGGGAGCTGGAGGTCGACCCCGCAGACGTGCGGCAAGGCGTCGAAGCCGTCCTCGAACCGCGCAAGCCGGGCATACCGCAAAGGATCATTCCCACCGCTCGCGTCAAAAAGGTGATCGAGATCGCATTCGCGGAGTCGAACCGCCTCCGGCATCGCTATGTCGGGACGGGCGAGGTACTCCTGGCCCTGGTCAGCGAGGGCGAGGGGGTCGCGGCCCACGTGCTGAAGGATCTTGGCGTCGAGCGTGCCGCGCTGGAACAGAAGGTCGAGTCGGCGCCGCCCGAAGACGGCTGACCAACCGCGGGCTACTTGTAGTCGTGGGAGCGCGAGTGCTCCTTGGATGCTCCCACCAGCGGCTCTATCCGCTGCGCCAGCACCGACCACACGCCGTCCTGGCGCTGGACCACGCCGTCCACCACCAGCACGGGCGCCGCGCACTCGCGGCGGAAGCGCTGGTAAACGTCCGGATAGATGGTCAGGTTGACCTGGCCGAACTCGTCCTCCAGCGTGAAGAAGCGGATCCGCTTGGCCGTCCCCGGCGCCTGCCGGGTGATGACCAGCCCGCCGACCCGCACCTGCATTCCCGTCGGCAGCCGCATCGCGTCTTTGCTCGGAGTGACGGCCAAAGACGCCAGGCGCGGCCGCCAGAAGGCGACCAGGTGCTTGCCGGTCGAGACCTCCGAGATCCGGTATTCAAGCCGCGTCCGCTCCAGCTCGGTCAGTGAGGGGAGGGCCGGCGCATCGGCGGGCAGCGCCAGCTCCGACTGCGAGTCGAGCTTGCGCCGCAGCCCGCGCCCATGTGCCCGCTCCTGCCAGCCCCAGAGCAGCTCCCGGCGCGGCGTCCCCAGGCCGTCGAAGGCGCCCACCATCACCAGGTTGCGGACCGCCCGGGCGCCGACCGGCTGGCCGCGCAGGCGCTCCACGAAGTCGTCGAACGAGCGGTAGGCGCCGGCCCGCTCGCGCTC
>DASUWN010000083.1:0-7857 GCA_036378395.1 Candidatus Dormiibacterota bacterium
GGCTGCTGCCGGAGAACGATCGCTACGAGCCGATCGTGGCGCCCAACGCCCAGCTGGCGGGCGTCGTCAAAGGAGTCTTCCGAGTCGTCTAGTTGCCTGTAACGGTTGGATGGGCTGCAGGCCGCAGGCGCGGCAGCCCCGCTGGGACGTCGGATGCGGTCCATCTAGCCGGTACTAGGTAGCGACCCCAAACTCACGCAGCGCGTCGTTCAGGCTGACCCGAGACTCCTGGCGCTCGCTGCGCCAGCCCACGATCAGTCCGGTGGCGAGGCCGAACTCACCGGCCGGGAACCGCTTGGTGCGGGTGCCGGGGACGACCACCGCCCGCGCCGGCACGCTGCCGCGGTGTTCGACCGGCTCCGAGCCGGTGACATCGATCACCGGGGTCGACGCGGTCAGGACCACGTTGGCGCCCAGGATCGCGCCGCGACCCACGATCACGCCCTCGGTGACGATCGCGCGCGACCCGATGAAAGCGTCGTCCTCGACGATCACCGGTCGCGCATTGACCGGCTCCAGGACGCCACCGATGCCGACCCCACCGGCGAGGTGGACGCGCGCCCCGATCTGAGCGCAAGAGCCCACGGTGGCCCAGGTGTCGACCATGCTGCCAGCTCCGACCCAGGCGCCGATGTTGACGTAGCTCGGCATCATCACCACATCCGCGGAGAGGAAGCTGCCGTAACGCGCCACCGCGGGCGGAACCACGCGGACGCCAGCCTGCTCGTGGTCGTGCTTGAGCGGGATCTTGTCCCGATACTCGAAGGGCCCAACCTCGATCGTCTCCATGCCGCGGAGCCGGAAGTAGAGGAGGATCGCTTTCTTGACCCAGTCGTTGACCTGCCAGCCCTCCCCGGACGGTTCGGCGGCGCGGACCTCGCCCCGATCGAGGCGGGCGATCGTCGCCTCCACCGCGCGCCGGACCTCTTCCGACTGGAGCGCGTCCGCGCCTCCGTAGGCGGCGTCGATCGTGTGAGCCAGCTCGCGGATCACAAGACGCTCTCAAGTAGCTCGACGGCGCGCCGGCAGTCCTCGATGGCCGGCACCAGCGCCAGCCGGAAGTAGCCCTCCCCCGCCTCGCCGAAGAACGATCCCGGCGCCACCACCACCCCGCCCTCCAGCAGCCGCGCGGCAAAGGACTCCGAGCTCTCGCCCTCCGGAACCTGGCACCACAGGTAGAACGTCGCCTCCGAGCCCGCGATCCGGATTCCCTTGTGGCGGAAGAAGTCGACGAACAGTGCCCGCTTCGCCCGGTAGAGGCCGCGCATCGCCTCGACGTGGTCCTCTCTCCCCCACGCGGCTATCGACGCGCGCTGGATGAACTCGGGGATCGCCGATCCCGCCAGCGGCCGGTACAGCTTGAGCGCGTGGATCACCTCCGGCGGTGCCGCCACGAACCCGACGCGGTAGCCGGTCATCGAAGAGCGCTTGCTCTGGGTGTTGAAGACGGCGACGTGGGAGCGGTCGGCCACCTGCAGCGCCGAAGGCGTCGGCTCGCCGAAGTAGATCTCGCTGTAGGCCTCGTCCGAGGCGAGCACGAAGCCATGCTTTCGCGCGCGGTCCGCCAGCTCCTCGAAGAAGCTAAGGGGCGCGACGGCTCCGGTCGGGTTGTTGGGGTAGTTGACCCAGAAGATCGCCAGTTGGTCCCAGACCTCGGCCGGAACCGCATCGAGGTCGGGAAGGAAGCGGTTCTCCTCGAGCAGTGGCAGTCTCAACACCCGGCCCCCGGCGATCTGGGCGCCGCGCTCGGGGATCGGGTAGCCGGGCTCGGTGACCGCGACCAGGTTCTTCTCCGAGCGTGGGTCCATCACAACCTGGGCGAAGCTGAACACCGCCTCCTTGCTGCCCAGCGTCGGCACGACCTCGCGCTGCGGATCCAGCCGGACGCCGTAGCGGGAGTGGATCCAGGCCGCGATCGCGTCGCGGTGCTCGGGAAGACCGTCGGCCTTTGGATACCGCGACCGCTCCTCGATGGACTCGATCAGCGCCTCGCGAATCATCGGATCGGTTCGCTCGTGCGGATCGCCAACGCTGCAGTCGATCAGTCGCAGCCCGCGGGCGACCGCCCGCTTCTTGGCTTCGTCGAGCGCAAGGAAGGGGTACTGACGCATCTGCGTCAGGGCCGGGTTGAAGGTGATCGTCACGCCCGAGCGAGGAACCTCTTGAGCACCGAGAGCGACTCCTCGAGCGCCACCACGGCCACCTGCTCATCCCGGCGGTGCGCGTAATCGGGGTCGCCCGGGCCGTAGTTGACCGCGTCAAGCCCGGCCTGAGCGAACTCGGCCACCGGGGTCCAGGCCTGCTTGGGAGCGACGCCCATGCCACCGATCTGGCGCAGCCTCGCCACCAGCGGATTGGCGAGGGCGACCGGAGCCGGCGGGGCGTTGCTCACGACGGTGAGCCTACCATCGGCCCCGACCAGCTCCAGAAGCCGTTCCTCGGCCTCGAGCGGATGGCGGTCGGGCGCGTAGCGGAAGTTCACGCCGCAGTTGACCAGGTCGGGGATGACGTTGTTGGCGACGCCGCCGGAGATCGTGGTCACGCTGACCACCTCCCGAAAGGTGAGACCTTCCAGCTCGACGTCCCGGATCGGCGCCGAAGCGATTCGCTGCAGCCCGCGCACCGCTTCGTGGATGGCGTTCTTGCCCAGCCAGGGCCGCGCCGAATGGGCGGCCAGACCGTCGAACTCCAGGCGGGCGATGATGTTGCCGAGGCAGCCGGCGTGGAGCTGGTTGGCGGTCGGCTCCATCATCAGCACCAGCGCCGCGTCACGCACCTCCCGCACAGTGCCCAGCACGCGGGGCAGCAGGCTCTCGGCCAGCTGCAGCTCTTCGTGCCCAAAGAACAGAAACACTGGATCCAGCGCCAGTGCCGGACGTTCGGCGGCGATCCAGCGCGCCAGCTCGAGCATCACCGCCAGCGACGCCTTCATGTCGCTCGCGCCCAGCCCGTAGACGACGCCAGCCGCGGCGTGGCCTGGCAGATTTCCCTGCGCCGGGACGGTATCCGTGTGGCCGGCCAGCACCACCCGCTGCCCGGAGCCGCCGGGCACGCCGAATGCGACCCAGTCCGAGGCGCCGCCGAGGTGCGTCAACCCGGCTGCTCGGAGCTCGTGCGAGATCCAGTCGGTGATCGCCGCCTCGTGCCGGCTGACCGACTCGATGTTGACGAGGTGGAGAAGGGTCTCGATCAGCCGGCGCTCTCGACCAGGAAGGGCTGGAAGCGGTGGAGCGACTGCCGCGGGGCGCGACCCCAGGCCAGTGTGCCCCGTTCGGTGAACTCCGATCCTTCCAGGCCGCCGAGCTGGCGCAACTCGTGCAGCACCGACTCCCGCCCGTAGGGCACCAGCACCCGAAGCGGGACCAGGTCGCCGCTGGCCGCGTCTTCGACCGCTGCCAGCAGCTCTTCCATTCCGGCCCCCGTCAGAGCCGAGATCGCGACAACTCGACGGTAGCGCTCGCTCAGGGCGGTCAGCACCCGGCGTGCCCCCGCCGAGCCGACCAGGTCGATCTTGTTGGCGGCGATCACCCGCGGCTTGCCGGCCGCGCCCAGCTCCGCGAGTTCGGCGTCGACCGTGCCCGCGTGTTCGAGAACGGCGGGCGCCGACGCGTCTACCACATGCAAGACGACGTCGCTGAAGGTCACCTCTTCGAGGGTGGCTCGGAAGGCGGCGACCAGGTCGGTCGGCAGCTTCTGGATGAAGCCGACGGTGTCGGTCAGCAGCAGCTCGCGCCCGTTTTCGAGGCGGACGCGCCGAGTGGTCGGGTCGAGGGTCGCAAACAGCCGGTTCTCCGCCCGGACGCCGGCGTCGGTGAGCCGGTTGAGCAGCGTCGACTTGCCCGCGTTGGTGTAGCCGACGATGGCGACCGTCGCCAGCTCCGAGCCGTGACGCCCGCGCCGCTGCTGTTCGCGCTGGCGGCGCACCTCGTCCAGCTCGCGCTCGAGGTCCTTCAGCCGGCGGCGGATCCGCCGGCGCTCGACTTCGATCTGCTGCTCGCCGGGGCCTCGGGTCCCGATGCCGCCCCCCTGCCGGTGGTAGCTCCAGGCACCGATCAGCCGCGGCAGCGTGTGGTGCAGCTGCGCCGACTCCACCTGCAGCCGGCCCTCGCGGGTGCGGGCATGCTGCGCGAAGATGTCGAGGATCAGCTCGGTTCGATCGACCACCCGCACCTTGAGCTCGTTCTCCAGGTTGCGCTGCTGGCGCGGGCTGAGGTCCTCGTTGCAGACGACGATGTCGTAGGCAACCTCGTCGCGCTCCTCGCGAATCTCGTCGACCTTGCCCCGGCCGACAAAGAAGGTCGGATCGGCCACTTCCCGCCGCTGGACGTCGTGGCCCACGACGTGGCCCCCGGCGGTGGTCGTGAGCTCGGCGAGCTCCCGCATCTGCTCCTCGAGCGCGGCCTGGGAAACGCCGGGCAGGAGCACGCCGAGCAGGAAGACCCGCTCCGCGGCGGGCTGTGTGGTGATCAGTCGGCGCTCTCCAGCAGTTTCAGCATAGCCGGGACGGGATCTGGCTCCGCCGGCAGCCAGTTGGTTTGAGGATGGCGCCGAAACCAGCCCAGCTGGCGCCGGGCGTAGCGCCGGTTGGAGGCGACCATCCGCTGCGGCAACTCCTCTTCAGTGATGGCGCCGTCGATGTAGGCCAGCGCTTCCGCGTAGCCGATCCCGCTCAGGACCGGATGGTCGCGCCGGACGCCGGCGTCGAGGGCGGCCCGCGTCTCCTCGACCAGGCCGCGCTCGAGCTGCTCTCGGCTTCGCTGACGCAGCCGCCGCTCGATCTCAGGCATAGGAGCCTCGAGGCCGATCCGCAGGGCCGGCCACCGGGGCGGGCGCTGCCCGCGGCGCGCGGACAGGGGCGGTCCATGGGCTTCCAGGATCTCCACCGCCCGCACCAGCCGGCGGGGGTTGGCGAAGTCGACCGCGGCCTGTGGATCGAGCTCGCGCACGCGGGCGGCGAGCAGTTCCACCGACGTCGCCACCAGCTCCTGCCGGCGCTCGGGATCGGGCGGCGCGCCGGCGAGGTCGAAGCCCTCGGTCAGGGCGTCGACCCAGAGCATGCTGCCGCCCTCGACCACGGCGGTCCGGCCGCGCCCCCGGATGTCCTCGATCGCCGGCAACGCGATCGTCAGCCAGTCGTGGACGTTCACCGCGCCGACCACGGGATCGACCAGCTCGATGCCGTGGTAGCCAACCGCGGTTCGGTACTCGTCGGGGGGATGGTTGGTCGCGATGTGCAGGCGGGCGTAGGCCTGGCGGGAGTCGGCGACGACCACCTCGCCGCCCATCCGGCGCGCCAGCTCAAAGGCGGCGCGCGTCTTCCCGATCCCGGTCGGACCGACCACGACCACGACCGGTGGGGCGCCTGTCAGTAGTTCCTCCGGAAGTGGCGTCGCAGCTCCTCGACGGACAGGAACAGGCGCGTGGGCCGGCCGTGGGGACAGGTCTGCGCATTGGGCTCGCGCTCCAGCTCTTCCAGCAGGCGGCGCTGCTCGGAGAGGTCGAGGGGATCTCCGAAGCGGACGGCGGAGTGGCAGGCGGCGGCCGCGGCCACCCGCTCCACGCGATCGTCGGCGCGGCCGCCCGCCAGCACCTCGAGCAGCTCGAGCAGCGCAGCCTCGACGCGTCCGGCGGGCAGCTCGATCGGCGCCGCCAGCACCCGCACCGAGCGATGGCCGAACTCCTCGAGGTCGAAGCCAAGATTGCAAAGCTCGGTCCGGTGGTCGGCAGCGGCCGCTGCCTGCGCGGGTTCGACCTCGACCACCATCCCGATCAGCAGCGGCTGGCTGACCGCGGGCGCTCCCCGCAGCCGGGCCAGGAAGCGGTTGTAGAGGATTCGCTCGTGCGCCGCGTGCTGGTCGACCAGCACCAGCCCTTCCGGCCCCTCCGCCACCAGGTAGCCGTCGAGCACCTGACCCAGCGGCCGGAGCGGCATCTCGGCGGCGGCCGGCTCCGCGGTCGCGGCTGCCAGCTGGGGGACCGGGGCCCGAACCGCCAGCTGGCGCAGCGGCGGCGCCTCGACCCGGAGGGCGGCCTCGATCGAGATCACCGCCGGTCGACTCCCGGCCAGCGCCGCCCGCACCGTCCGCTGGAGGGTCGCGAACACGGCGCGCTCGTCGCGGAACCGGACCTCGCGCTTGGCCGGGTGCACGTTGACGTCCACCTGGTCCGGATCGACTGCGAGGTCGAGCGCCGCCACCGGATAGCGACCCCGCTCGAGCGAGCCGAGGTACGCCTCCTCGAGGGCGTACTGCAGCGACCGGGATGCGATCGGGCGCCCGTTCACGGCCAGCACGATGGCATCGCGGTTGCCGCGGTGAAGATGGGACTGAGAGATCGCACCGCTGACGCCTTCCGCCTCGATCTCGACCAGCGCTGCCTCGACCGAGCTGCCATAGACGGCGCCCAGGGCTCGCCGGCGATCACCGTCGCCTGAGGTCGCCAGGCTGGTGCGCCCGTCGATCCGGAGCTCCCAGCGAACGCCGGGATGCAGCACCGCGTAGGCGCGGATCAAGTGCACGGCCGAGGCGGTCTCGGTGGCGTCGGTCTTCATGAATTTGAGGCGCGCCGGAGTGTTCACGAAGAGGTCGCGGACCTCGGTCAGGGTGCCCGGCGCGGGCGGCCCCGCTCCGTCCTCGAGCACGGCTCCGGTGCGGATCAGGATCCGGCCGCCGCCGCTCCGGCACTCCACCTCGGCCACCGCCGCGATGCTGGCCAGCGCCTCGCCGCGAAAGCCGAGCGTCGAGATCGCCGCCAGGTCGGCCAGGCGCTGGACCTTGCTGGTCGCATGCCGGCGGAAGGCCAGCGCCAGCTCTTCGCGCGGGATCCCGCGGCCATCGTCGGCGACTCGAATCAGCGTCCGGCCGGCGCCCCGCAGCTCGATCGAGATCCGGCGGGCGCCGGCGTCGAGCGAGTTCTCGATCAGCTCTTTGACCACCGACGCGGGCCGCTCGATGACCTCGCCGGCCGCGATCGCGTCAGCAACCTCCGGTGGCAGGACCCGGATGGTCATCGACCAAGCCGCTCGCGGAGCTCGTACAGCTTCTGGAGCGCCTCGAACGGACTCAGGCGGTCCAGCTCGAGCGCGTCCAGCTCCTTCCGGATCGGGTCGCGCGGGGCTTCCAGGGGCAGACCGAGCTGCTGCTCGGGCGGCTCCAGCGGCCGCTGGCGCTCGAGCTCGTGGAGCACCTGACGGGCGCGGGCGACGACGCTCGGCGGCAGGCCGGCCAGCGCCGCCACGTGGATGCCGTAGGAGCGGTCGGCGCCGCCGGGCACCACCCGGTGCAGGAAGGTCACGCGATCGCCCTCCTCGATCACCTCGACGCGCTCGTTTATGACGCGAGGCAGCCGGTCGGCGAGCGCGGTGAGCTCGTGGTAGTGGGTGGCGAAGAGCGTGCGGCAGCCGACCCGCTCGTGGATGTGCTCGACGACCGCCTGTGCGATAGAGACGCCGTCGTATGTGGAGGTCCCCCTCCCCACCTCGTCGAAGACCACCAACGACGCCCGCGTCGCGTTGTTGAGGATGTTCGCCGTCTCGGTCATCTCGACCATAAAGGTCGACATGCCAGAGGCCAGGTCGTCGTGTGCGCCCACCCGGGTGAAGACGCGGTCGGCGAGACCGATGGCGGCCGAGGTGGCCGGCACGAAGGACCCGAACTGGGCGAGCAGCACGATCAGGGCGGCCTGCCTCAAGTAGGTCGACTTGCCCGCCATGTTCGGCCCTGTCAGTACGACCACCTGCTGGCCGTCCGGGTCGAGCTCCAGGTCATTAGGAACGAAGGAGCCGGCGGGCAGCGATGCTTCGACCACCGGATGGCGCCCACCGACGACGCGGAGTCCGAGACCGGCCGAGATCTGCGG
>DASUWN010000084.1:0-10258 GCA_036378395.1 Candidatus Dormiibacterota bacterium
AGCACCGGGTCGGCGTTGATGTAGGGCAGCACCTTGAAGCCCTCGGCCACCAGGATCTCGGCCGCCTTCAGCGTCTCCACCGGGTCGGGCAGCAAGTGCATCCCTTCCGGGATGACCTCGAGCTTGACCCAGTCCGAGAGCCCCATCGAACGTGCCAGGCGCGCGACCCGGATCGCCTCTTCAGCGCTAGAGCAGCCGGCGGTGTTGGGGAGGATGCGGTAGCGCTGCCAGTCGAGGGTGTCGAGGATCGTCTTCCGAGCCGGGTTGTCGAGATCGAGCCGGCGCAGCGCGACCGTCACCACCTCGGCGCCGGAGGCTTCGAGATAGGCGGCCAGCTCCTCCTCACTGCGATGACGCCCGGTCCCCACGAAGAGCCGCGAGCGCAGCTCGACGCCCGCGATGACCAGGCTGTCGGGCTGGGTCAGGACCTGCATTGCAAGCTAATTAGATACCCAGGGGGCGGCGGGCTGGAACGCCGGGGCGCCGGGGGTAGTCGGGCGGCGTCGGGGCCTGCTTTTCCACGATCGCGATCGCACCACGCCGCCGCGCGCGGGTGGGAGCGAGGATCAGCCGCGAGCGTCCGCCGCCGAGCCGGCTCGCGTCGATCTCCGGCTCGGCCTCGGTTACCAGCGCCAGCAGCCGGCCGCCCGGCCGAACGAAGGGCAGGCAGAGCTCGGCCGCGACCGGAAGCGCGGCCAGCGCCCGGCAGGTGGCGGCGTCGAAGCTCTCGCGCAGGGGTCCGTGGCCGGCGGCCTCCGCGCGCTCGTTGACCACCCGCACATCGATGCCCAGAACCGCGGCCGCGTGCTGCAGGAAGGCGGTTTTGCGGTGGTCGGACTCGAGCAGGGTGACGCGCAGCCGCGGCAGCGCAACCTTGAGGGGGATGCCGGGCATGCCGCCGCCGGCGCCGACGTCGATCAACGACCCCGCGGCGCCGAGCTCCGGCAGCAGCGCGAGCGAGTCCTCGACCAGCGGCTCGGCGTCCTCGCCGCGCGCGATCAGCCCCGGCCAGGAGCTCAGGAGCCGGGCGTACTGAGCCAGCTTAGAATCCAATCTGCGATGCCCATCTACGAGTATCGGTGCGAGGCCTGCTCCGGCCAGTTCGAGGTCCTGACCAGCTACGCCGGACGCGAGAAAGCGCAGGTGTGTCCCCAGTGCGAGTCGACGCGCACACGCGTCCTGGTCTCAAGCTTTGCCTCCTTCGGCGAGGAGGGAGGCCTCGACTTCACGCCCAGCGCGGGCGGGGGCGGCTGCGCCTGCGGCGGCGCCTGTTCCTGCGGAGGCCCTAACTAGCGGCAGTCCACCCGCCTCTCTTCCCCGTCACCGCGCGGGTCAACGCGCGAGGGCGGATCGAGATCGGCGGCTGCGACCTGCTCGAGCTGGCGCGCGAGCACGGCACGCCGCTCTACGTCTACGACGAAGAGACAGTGCGCTCGCGGGCCCGCGAATTCCGCTCCGCGATGGGCGACGCCGGCGAGGTTCTCTACTCCGCCAAGGCCTTCGCCAGCCCACAGTTCCTCCAGGTCGTGCGGGATGAGGACCTGGGTCTCGACGTCGTATCCGAGGGCGAGCTCGACCTCGCCCTCCGCTCCGGATTCCCCCCCGCGCGCATTCACCTGCTGGGCAACAACAAGAGCCAGGCCGACGTCGCGGCCGCGGTGCGCGCCGGCGCGACCCTGATCCTCGACGGCTTCCACGACTTCGACCTGGTCGCCGCCGCGCTCCCCGCAGGCGGCCGCCTGCGCTGCCAGGTCCGGGTTTCCCCCGGCGTTCTCCCCGACACTCACCAGCACATCGCAACCGGGCAGCTGGACTCCAAGTTCGGCTTCGCGATCGAAGGGGGCGCCGCGCGCCAGGCGGTCGAGCGCACGCTGGCCGATCCCCGCCTGGAGCTGGTCGGGCTCCATTCCCACATCGGGTCCCAGATCTTCGACCTCGGCTCCAACCTGGCGGCGCTCGGAATCGTGCTCGACCTGGCCGCCGAGCTCCAGCGCGACCTGGGCTGGCGGCCGGAGCTGATCGATGCCGGCGGCGGGCTGGCCATCGCCTACACGCGCGATGACGACCCACCGACTCCGGCGGCCTTCGTCAACCTGCTGCTGAGGGCGCTCCGGGCGGGCTGCGTGGAGCGCGGGCTCGAGGTGCCAAAGCTGGCGGTGGAGCCGGGGCGCGCGCTGGCGGGACCGGCGGGCGTCGCGCTCTACACGGTGGGAGCGGTCAAGGAGATCCCAGGCGTGCGCACGTACGCGGCGGTCGACGGGGGGATGGGCGACAACATCCGGCCCAAGCTCTACGGGGCTCACTACGAGGTGTTCCGGGTCGACGATCCGGAACCGGCGCGCACGCAGACGGTGACGATCGCGGGCAAGTACTGCGAGTCGACCGACATCCTGGCCACCGATGCCGAGCTGGCCCCGCTGGCCCCTGGCGCGGTCATCTGCATGCCGGCTGCCGGGGCCTACAACCTGGCCATGGCCAGCAACTACAACGGCATCCCGAGGCCGGCGGTGCTGATGGTCGAGGGCGGCCGGGCGCGCCTGATCCGGCGCCGGGAGACGCTCGAGGACCTGGTCCAGACCGAGGTCTTCTAGTAGTTAGGCCTTCTGGACCGAGATCTCCTGCTGCGCGCAGTCCTCGGCGCGGGGGGACACGCCCGGGCTGTAGATGCAGGCGATCACCAGCCCGGTGCCCGGCTGCAGGTTGCCGGGCAGCGTCACGTGCGCGCTCCAGATCCCGTTCGCCGGAACCGAGGCCGGATTCTGGAGCGGCGCCGTGTTCGTCCCCTCGCGGACGACCAGGCTGTACTGGCGGGCGGGATCGAAGTCGCGCCCGTCGACGACCAGCGCCTGCCCCGGTTTGGGCGTGACCGTGCTGACCGCGATCACCGGGTGAAATGACTTGCTGGGCGTCGGCGTCGGGGTGTGGGCCGGCGTCGGCTGAGGGTTCCCGATCCGGAAATGGCTGGGGGTCGGGGTGGGCGTGGGGACCTGGCGGGGGCGGTTGCCGATCGCGTAGGCGATTGCGGACAGAACGAGAAGCGCGGCCACGGCCGCGGCGCCAGCCGCGAGCAAGGCCAGGCGCCGGCGTCCGCCCCCCACGCTGGCCGGGGCGAGCGGCAGCGTGGCCGCCACGGCCGGAGCCTTTTCCTCGAGGGCGGCATCCAGCGCTTCCACCATTTCGCCGCAGCTGGCCCAGCGCTGCTCGGGATCTCGAGCCAGTCCCCGCAGCAGGACCTGGTCGACCGCCGGCGCCAGGTCTGGCCGCCGGGCGCTGGGTGGCAGCGGGTCGCGGTGGACGTGGGCGTAGAGCACCTCGAGCACGCCCTCGGCCTCATAGGGCAGCTGCCCGGTGATCAGCTCGTAGGCGAGTGTGGCGAGCGCGTAGCGATCGGCCGACGGACCGACCGCGGTGGCCGTGACCTGCTCTGGAGCCATGTAGGCGGGAGTCCCGGTGGTGACGCCGGTGGCGCTCTTCATCGAGGTCGACTGCAGGAGCTTGGCGAGGCCGAAGTCGGCCAGGATCGGACTCCCATCGGCGGCGATCAGGACGTTGGCGGGCTTGACGTCGCGGTGCACGACACCCAGGCCGTGCGCGTAGTCAAGGGCGGCGGCGAGTCCGCGCAGAAGCCGGATCGCGTCGGCGTCGCTGAGCCGGCCGGCGCGGCTCCGGTCGGCCAGGGAGCCACCCGGCACGTACTCGATGATCATGTAGGGCACGCCTTCGAGCTCGCCGAAGTCGAAGACGTGAAGGATGTTGGGATGGCGCATCTGGGCGATCGACTGCGCCTCGCGCCGGAAGCGCGCCGCCGCTTCGGTGTCCGGCGCCAGGGCCTGGAGCACCTTGACCGCTGCCGGCCGGGCCAGGGCCTCGTGCCAGGCCTTGTAGACCATCCCCATCGCGCCCTGGCCGATGAAGTCCTGGACCTCGTAGGGTCCGATGTGGGTACCAGGGCCGACCGTCATCGCCGCGCGCGACTATACCGAGTGGGACGCGTCGAGCCAACGCAATCGGGCACCCCGCCGAATGGCGACCAGCCCGGCCAGCATGGAGAGCGCGATCTCCTCGGGGGTCCGAGCCCCGATGTCGATCCCGACCGGCGTCTGGATGCGCTCCAGCTGCTCGGCCGGGACGCCGCGCCGCGCCAGCGCGTCGAGATGATGCCCGGTATGCCGCCGGCTGCCCATGAGCCCGACATAGCGCGCGGGCGGATCGCGGCTCAGCACCGCCTCCAGAAGCTCGGGGAGGTCGGGAGCGTCGTGGTTGGTGTGGACCACGTAGAGGTCGCGGCCGAGGTCGGTGGGCGCCGGCTCGCCTTCGGGCAGCGCGCGGACCCGGAAACCGAGCTCCGGCGCCCAGCGGACCAGGGCGCGCGCGACCGGCGTATCGGCGGCCACGAGCAGGGTCGGCGCGGCGGGGTAGGCCTCGAGGTAGACCTCGATCGAGCCCAGGTCGTGGCGGTAGGTCCGGAGGCTGGGCGCCCCCGACTCCAGCAGGCCGGCGGCGTCGCCGGCGGCGGCGGTGTCGAACTCCGAGCAGCCGAGGGTGCCCGCCAACGCCCGGTCGCGATCGAGGAGGATCTTGGCGCCCGCCCGCGAGGGCGGTTCGCCGTCGGTGCGGATCACGGTCGCCAGCACCGCCTCCTCGCCCGCCTCCAGCCGCCGCGCCAGCTCAGTCTCGACCTTGGAGTCAGACAAGGCTGGCGATCGTCTCCAGCGTGGCGCTCGCCTGTTCGACCTCGGCGGCGGTGGTTTCGGGTCCCAGTGTGAGCCGGAGGCTCCCCATCGCCTCGGGCAGCGTGAGTCCCATCGCGAGCAGGACGTGGGAGGGATCGAGCGAGCCGCTGGCGCAGGCCGAGCCGCTGCTGGCGGCAACTCCGTTGAGATCGAGCGCGAGCAGAAGGTCCTCGCCGCGGACGCGCGCGAAGGCGGCGGTGGCGTAGTTCGGGAGCCGCGGTTCGCCGCCGGTCGCGCGGCCCCCGAGCGACGCCAGCCGGTCCCGCAGCCGCGCCGCGAGCGGGCGCACGCGCCCCGCCCAGGCATAGCGGTTCTCGGAGCAGGCCTCGAGCGCCACCGAGACGGCAACCGCCGCCGCCACGTCTTCCCGGCCCGCACGCCGCGACCACTCCTGCGGACCGCCGTGGAGCAGCGGGTCCAGCGGTAGGTCGGGGGCGGCGACCAGCAGTCCACCGCGCCCGGCGCCGATCTTGTGACCGCTGATCGAGACCAGGTCGGCGAGCTCCACCGGCGGCCGTACCCATACCGGTCCCTGGCAGGCGTCGAGGTGAACGTGCGCGCCCACCGCGCGCGCCGCGCGCGCCACCTCCTCGACCGGCTGCAGCGTCCCCACCTCGTTGTTGGCGAGCCCGATGCTGACCAGGCCGGCGTCGTCGGGCAGGGCGGGACGGGCGTGGCCCGAGGCCTCGACCGGGAGCAGCGTCAGGGGCCGGCCCTCGAGGTGGAGCCGGCGCAGGGCGGCCAGCACCGACTGGTGCTCGGCCTCCCAGCTCACGACTCGCCGCCCGGGCGCGAGCCGGCGGCCCCCGCCGATCAGGGCCAGGTTCACGGCTTCAGTGCCGCTGGCGCAGAAGATGATCTGGCGGCTGTCCACCTCGAGCGCGGCAGCGGCCCGGTCGCGGGCCTCGTCCAGTGCGGCGCGGGCCGCTCGACCCTCGGAGTGGGGGCTGGCCGGGTTGCCTTCGGGAACCGTGCGCAGGGCGCCGCGCACCTCAGTCAGGACGGGGGCGCTGCCGGCATGGTCGAGATAGACCCGCCGGCCGCCTACGGGATCAGCGACGGTGCGGCTCAGGCTGGTTGATGAGGTCGGTCAGGGGACCATCGAACTGGCGGAGGAGCAGGTGGACGTCGAGCAGCTCGTCGACTTCGATCGGCCCCGCGGTCTCCTCGATCGAGGCCTCGAGCGCCTCCACCTCGACCTCGACTTCGAGCTCGGCATCGGCCGGGATCTCCACCCCTTCGCCCTGGATGGCGAGAATCACGATGAAGGTCACGTGGCAGGCACCGCACGTGACCTGGACCGTGAAGCGATCCTCGACGTGGTTGAGCATCCGGACCTCGCAGTTGGTGAGCCGCCTTCCGCAGACGGGGCACTTGTAATAGCGAGCGCGGTCCTGGATGAACTCGATGATGCTCATCCCGCCGCCAGTTTAGTCCCTGCTCCGCGCCCCCGGCCCCGGCTTTTCGATCACCGCCGGCCCTCGATGCAAACGCAGCCGCCGGGACCGACCACCGCCGAGTGCGGCGTTCCCCGCGGCAGCACCATCCGGTCGCCGGCGATCAGCCGCAGTTCGCGGCCGTCCTCCTCGAGCCGGAAGGTGATCGATCCCTCGACGCAGTAGAGGACCTTCTCGTAGCCGTGGCTGTGCGGCGCATAACGGTCGCCGGGGCCGTTCGACCACGAGTAGGAGCCCTCGGCTTCCTGTTCGAGCTTGCGCATCATCTCCTCCATGCCCAACCTAGGATGATCGGGTGGTCGAGCTCGAGATCCGCACCAGCCAGCGCGAGCAGGCACTGGACGTGACCGAGCAGGTGCGCGAGGCGATCGCCCGGAGCGGCGTCAAGGAGGGCATCTGCTTCCTGTACTCGCCGCACACGACCTGTGCGGTCACCGTCAACGAGGCCTACGACCCCGCCGTCAAGGCCGACTTCGTTCGCCACCTCCACGAGCTGGTGCCCCAGGAGCGGGCCTTCCAGCACGCCGAGGGCAACTCCGACGCCCACATCAAGGCGATGCTGGTCGGCCCCAGCGTCCAGGTGCCCGTCAGTCAGGGGTCGCTGCGGCTCGGACGCTGGCAGGGCGTGTTCATGTGCGAGTTCGACGGTCCCCGAGACCGCCAGCTCTGGATCGAGGTTCGCTGATGCGGGATGTCCTACGCCGGCTGCTGGCGGGCGAGCTCAACCTCGAAGAGGCCGAGGCCGAGCTGCGCCGCGAACAGCTGACCAGGCTCGAGGGGCGGGCGCGCCTGGACGTCGGCCGGGTGGCGCGGCGCGGCCTCCCGGAGGTCGTGCTGGGGGCGGGCAAGACGCCGGCAGAGACAGCCGAGCTGGTGGTGGCGCTGGCACGCGAGCACGGCCAGGGACTGGCCAGCCGGCTCAGCGCGGGCCACTGGGCGGCCCTGGAGGCGGCGGCGACCGGCCTCGAGCTGCGCCGGCACCGGTCGGCGGCGCGGTTGATCGCGCCCGGCTTCACGGTCCAGGCGGCGGGAGGGCGGGTCGGGATCCTGACCGCCGGCACCAGCGACCTCGACGCCGCCGAGGAGGCACGGATGCTGGTCGAGGCCTGCGGGCATGAGGCCAGGATCGAGGCCGACGTCGGCGTCGCCGGGCTCCACCGCCTGATCGGGCCGCTGACCGAGGTGCTGGCGTGGGAAGCCGACGTCCTGGTGGTAGCCGCGGGCATGGACGGCGTCCTGCCCGGCGTGGTCGCGGGACTGGTCGACCGGCCGGTGATCGGCGTGCCGGTGGCCAACGGCTACGGCGCCGGCGGCCAGGGGGAGGCGGCGCTGCTGACCATGCTCCAGTCCTGCTCGACCGGTCTGGTCGTGGTCAACATCGGCAACGGGATCGGAGCCGGCGCCGCTGCCGTCCTCATCGCCGGCCGCGCGGCCGCAGCCAGGCGAGAACCACAAGCCCAAGCGAGCCCAGGATCAGCAGCACCAGGATCGCGACCGACACCGCCGTCGCGTAGCGGCTGAGGCGGGCGCCGCCGGGCAGGCCAAAGGCGAGCGCCAGCAGCACGACGGCGCCCACCGTATATACCAGCAGCTCGGGAAAGCCACGGCGCTTCTTGCCGAAAAAGAGCAGCCAGAGCCGGCCCGGGCGCTTCCGGCGCGGCGCCGTCACGGCACCAGCTCGAGCAGCTCGGTCAGCGTCGCGATCGTAGGCACGCCCGGCGGCGCCGGCGTACGGGCGAGCTCGGTGCTGAGGACTGCCTGCATGCCGAGACTGCGCGGCGCATCGTAGTCCCAGTCGGCGCGGTCGCCCACGAACAGCGCAGCCGCGGCCGGTACCGCCAGCCGCTCGAGCGCGGTCAGGTAGAGCTCGGGCGCCGGTTTGCGCCGGCCGATCTCGGAGGAGAAGACGGCGGCGTCGAGGTGTGCGGCCAGGCCGACGGTCCGCAGCTGCCGCTGCAGCATCTCGGGTGGAAAGGGCGCGTTGCTCG
Source organism: Candidatus Dormiibacterota bacterium (assembly GCA_036378395.1). Lineage (GTDB taxonomy): Bacteria > Chloroflexota > Dormibacteria > Dormibacterales > Dormibacteraceae > DASUWN01. Next base: position 8,179 of record DASUWN010000084.1, read on the forward strand.
CGATCCCCGTGCGCTTGCCGCGCCGGCGCAGCTCCGCCAGCACGGGCACGGCGTGGGGTGAGGGGCGCGCCGCCCGGTCCCAGACCTGCTGCTCGCGGTCGAGGATCTCGTACAAGGTTCCACGTGGAACATCGACCCCGGCCGCCCGCCAGGCGGCCTCGTAGACGCTCATGTAGTCGACCTCGTCCTCGCCGAGCCCCTGCAGGCGCTCCTCGAGCGGCTCCAGCACGCGCGTCATCAGCTGCTCGGGTGGCGGCGTGCCTGGCGGCAGCGTGGGCCACACCTCGCGCAGCACCTCGAGCAGCTCCTCGTGTGGATAGGCGAAGGTGACCAGGGTCAGCCCGTAGTCGAAGAGGACGGCCCGGATCATCGCCATATCCTTTCCGGAATGGCCTCTCGGCGGCTGACCCACCTCGACGAGTCGGGCGCTGCCCGGATGGTCGACGTCGGCGGCAAGGCGTCCACGCCGCGCGAGGCGGTCGCCGAGTGCCGGGTCCGGATGGCGGCGGAGACGCTGGCGGCGGTGCGCGCGGCGGCCGTTAAGAAGGGCGACGTTCTGGGGGTGGCGCGGGTGGCCGGGATCATGGCGGCCAAGCGGACGCCGGACCTGATCCCGCTCTGCCACCCGCTTCCCATCAGCAGCGTCGAGGTCGACTTCGAGCTCGAGGCCGACGCCATCCGCATCCTTGCCACCGCCCGCGTCAGCGGTCAGACCGGCGTCGAGATGGAAGCGCTGACGGCCGCCGCGGTCGCCGGCCTGACCGTGATCGACATGGTCAAGGGGCTGGAGAAGGGCGTCTGGCTGGAAGCAGTCCGGCTGCTCAGCAAGCGCGGCGGCAAGAGCGGCGACTGGGCGAGGGCGGCCACATGACCGCCCGCGCCTACGTCCTGACCGTCTCCGACCGCTGCTTCGCGGGCGAGATGGAGGACACCAGCGGCCCCGCTGTGACCGACCTCCTGGAGGGAGCCGGGATCGCCGTCGAAGGCTACGAGCTGGTGCCCGACAGCCGGGACCAGATCATCGACGCGCTGCTGGGCGCGGTCGCCCACGGCTTCGACCTCGTCGTCACCTCAGGTGGCACCGGGCTCGGACCCCGCGACCTGACTCCCCAAGCGACGGCGGCGCTGATTGACTTCGAGGTGCCGGGCATGGCCGAGGAGATGCGGCGCGTGGGCATGGCGAGCACGCCCCACGCCATGATCTCGCGGGGCATTGTGGGGGTCCGCGCCCGCACGCTGATCGTCAACCTGCCGGGCAGCGAACGCGCCGCGACCGAGTCGCTGTCCGCGGTGCTCGCCGTCCTGCCCCACGCTCTCGACCTCCTTCAGGGTCACACGCAGCACGCGCCGGCGGAGGGCGCGAGCACGTGATCAACCTCAACTCCGACCTCGGCGAGGCGGTCGGGCACGACGACGAGATCCTGCCCTTCATCGACAGCGCCAACGTCGCTTGCGGCGTCCACGCCGGCTCCGCCAGCGAGTCCATCCGGACCGTGCGCCGGTGCCAGGAACTCGGGGTTGAGGTCGGTGCGCACCCGGGCTACGACGATCGCGATAACTTCGGCCGGATCGAGATCGAGCTCAGCCCGGCGGACATCGAGGCACTGGTCCGCTTCCAGGTCGGCGCCCTCGCCGCGCTGGCGCCGATCGGCTACATCAAGGTTCACGGCGCCCTCTACCACTACTGCCAGGCCCGGCCCGAGGCGGCGGACGCGCTGGCGCGAGTGGCGGCCGAGTTCGAGACCGGCCTGGTTGGGCAGCCCGGCTTCGAGATCCTGGCCGCCTGCGAGCGAGCGGGCATCCCCGGCTACCGCGACGGTTACGCCGACCGCGCCTACCTGCCGGACGGGCGCCTGGCCCCGCGCAGCCAGCCGGGCTCGGTGCTGCCACCCGAGCAGGCCGCCGAGCAGGCGATCCGGCTCGCCCGCGGTGGCGGCTTCGACAGCATCTGCCTGCATGGCGACTCCCCGGGCGCGCCCCACGTCGCGCGCACGATTCGCGAGGCGCTGAAAGCAGAGGGGATCGAGACCGGTCCCCTCAGCCGGAGGCGGTAATCGCGCCCGTATAGGCTTTGAGGCGA
>DASUWN010000085.1:0-9139 GCA_036378395.1 Candidatus Dormiibacterota bacterium
GCGGGGCGCTCGTCCCCCACGACTCGGCAAGGATCGCGATCTTTGGTCCCAACGACAGCTACACGATGGCCGGCGGCTCACCGGTGCCCACCCCGATCACCGGCAGCGCGCTGGAGCAGGTCCAGAGCGGCCAGACCGTGATCCGGCCCACGGTGACGCCCCACGACGGCCTGTTCTGTGGGCTCCAGGTGCCCGAAGGCAATGCCATCAGCGAGGCGCTGGTCCCGATCCGGGGCAAGCAGGCGGTGCTGGGCGCGGTCTGCCTGGGCCGCCGCAAGTCGGGCGGCTTCAAGGACGTCGACCTGCCGGCGCTCGACGAGCTGGGCACCATGGCGGGAGTCGCGGTCGAGAACGCCCACCAGCTGGAGCAGGTATCGGGCCAGGCGAGCAAGCTCGACACCGCGCTCAACGCTCTGGGCGAGATCTCGCAGGCGCTGACCTCGGTCACCGAAGGAGCCGCGGTGCTGGAGCGCAAGACGCTGGAGAGCGCAACCCGCCTTTATGGCGTGAGCCACGCCATGATCACGCGGGCCTTGGACAGCAGCCGGCACCAGGTGACCGACGCCGTGGGCTTCGACGGCGGGGTGATCGGCGCCGAGATCCAGAACGGCCAGGGCGTGATCGGCGCCACCATGCTGAGCGGGAAGCCGGTCGCCGTGACCGATCTCAGCTCGGCCTGGGAGGTGCAGGACTCGACCCTCGCCGCCCAGGGCATCCGCGGGGCGCTGGCGGTGCCCATGATCCAGGGCCAGACCTTCTGGGGAACCCTGTCGGTCCTCGACCGCAACCCGCGCACCTGGACCGACGACGACGTGCGGGTCCTGGCCACCCTGGGCAACGAAACCGTGGTCGCGGTCCGCAACGCCGAGCTCTACGACGCCTCCAAGAAGATGATCTGGGAGCTCAGCAACCTCCACGAGGGGCTGAAGACGGTCACCTCGACGCTGGAGCTGGACCAGGTGCTCGAGCTGGTCCTCGACTCGGCCGGCAAGGCGGCCGAGGCGCAGATCGGCTGCGTGGCGCTGCTCGAGGGCGGCAAGCTCAAGCTGGCCGGCTCCCACGGCACCGACCACGCCACCGCCGAGCGGCTCGCGCTGGGGCTGGGAGCGGACATCTGCAACGACGTGATCCAGTCCAAGAAGCCGGTCATGGAGCACATGGACGACGAGAACAGCGGCAGCGGGCCGCTCAACCCGCGCTCCGTGCTCTGCGTCCCGATCATGCTCCGCGAGCAGCCGTCGGGCGTGATCTTCCTGGCCAACTACCAGGTCGGCCACCCCTTCACCGAAGACCACCGGCGCCTGGTCACGGCGCTGGCCGCCCAGGCCGCGATCTCGATCGACAACGCCAAGCTCTTCAAGGATCGCCAGGACCTCTTCGTCGCCTCCCTCAAGGCGCTGGCGAGCGCGGTCGACGCCCGCGACCCGTACACGGCGGGCCACTCCAACCGGGTGACCCAGTACGCGCTGACGATCGCCAAGCAGATCAACTGGGAGCCGAGCAACCACGAGGCCTGGCGGCGCCTGGAGCAGGGCGGTCTGCTGCACGACATCGGCAAGATCGCGGTCCCGGACGCCGTGCTCGCCAAGCCCGGCCGGTTGACCGACGCCGAGTTCGAGGTCATGAAGTCGCACCCGGTCAAGGGCTACGAGATCCTCAAGAACCTGACCATGCTCACCGACGAGCTGAAGATCGTCCGCTCCCACCACGAGCGCTACGACGGCAAGGGCTACCCGGACCACCTGCGGGGCGACCAGCTGCCGCTCTTCGTCTGGATCGTCAGCGCCGCCGACGCGCTCGACGCCATGACTTCGGACCGTCCCTACCGCAAGGGCATGTCATTCGAGGTGGCGCTGGCCGAGGTCACCAAGGGCGCGGGGACGCACTTCCACCCCGCCGTCGCCGAGGCGGTGATCGCGGCGGCCAAGGCGGGCGCGCTGAAGGTGCTGCCGCAGCAGTCGATGTACGCCGACGCGCCTCTGGCCGGCGCCTTCGAGAATCCGGTCGGATAAGGCCGCCCCCGTGGCCGCCTTGGCGCGGCAGGCGGCCGCGCCACTGGTCGGCCTGGCGGCGGTGGTGCTCGCGGTCCTCAACCTGCGGGTCATCGCTACCGAGCTGATCTGGGGCTCGCCGGGGCCGGGCGGGCTGGGCGAGGACTTCTGGTCTATCTACACGCCGGCCGCCGAGCTGCCCGCCCCCCTCTACCGGATGGCGCTGGAGCAGCTGAAGAACTTCGCCGCCGATCCCCAGCCGGTCGCGATCGGGACCTATCCGCCGATCGACGTCGTGCTGGCGCGGCCGCTGACGCTGCTGCCCTGGCGACCCGCGCTGGCGGTCTGGCTGGCCGCCTCGCTGGTGGCGGTCGTCGTCACCTGGTGGCTGGTGGTCCGGCTGACCCGGAGCGGTCGCTTCGGCGCCGCGCTGGCACTGGTGATCGCCTTCGCCCCCGACACCTGGTGGGCGTTCCACGAGGGCCAGATCAACCTGCTCTTGCTGCCGGTGCTGACCGGGGCCGCGGTCGCGGCCGGCGGCGGCCGCAGCGGCCTGGCGGGCGCCCTGATCGGTGTCGCCGGCGCGCTCAAGGGCTACCCGGCGCTGATCGGCGTCTACTTTCTGTTCGCCCGCGACTGGCGGGGTATGGCCTGGTGCTTCGGAGTCGGTGCCGGGCTGACCGCGGCCGGGTTCCTGGCCACCTGGCCGGCCAGCCTGGACTACCTGACGCGCCTGCTCCCGGTCCAGCTGGCGGCGAGCCCGGGCTTCGTCAACCACGGTCTGCCGGCGGTCGCGCGCCGCTACTTCGAGCCCAACCTCTACGGAACCACGGTGGTGGCTTCGCCGCTGCTCAGCTTCATCACCGGCAAGCTGCTGCCCCTGGGACTGGTGGCGGCGTCGCTGTGGGCGGTGCGCGGCCGGCCGGCGGTGTCGCTGCTCGCGCTCACGGCGCTGCTGCCGGCGCTGACCACCACCTCCTGGATCTCGACCGCAGTCCTCGCCTCACCAGCGCTGATGGCGGGACTGGCGCTCGCCGCCGGGCTGGGCGAGGCCGGCCGCGCGGGCAAGCTGCTGCTGGCCGCGGGCGCCCTGCTGACCCAGCTCTCGCCGCTGCTGCGGGCGCTCGAGGTGCCGTTCGATTCCATCCGGCAGGCGGTCGCCACCCACGACCAGCTCTTCTATGCGTGGAACCTCGACCTGACCGCCGGCTACCTGTGCATCTGGGGCGGCTGGCTCTTGGTTAGCCGGGTCGCCCGTGCGTCAGTAAGCCTTCGCCCAGGCGACGCGGTACCGGGCCGGCTTGCCGTCCACGAGGCACACGCCTGACGGCTTCTGGTTGGGATCGAAGTTGCGGCTGCTGACGCCGCCGGTCTCGTCCTTGACCCGTGCCTCGCACTCGGCGCTCCCGCACCAGGGCGCCCACACCACTCCGTTCCGCTCCGCGAAGTGGGCCTTGAGCTCTTCCAGCGTGTCCATCTCGAAGGTGTTGTCGGCCAGGAACTGCGCGGCGCGGTCGAAGAGCGCCTGCTGGAAGTGCTCAAGCTCACCGCCGAGCGGAGCGGCGGCGGGCAGCTGGCGCTTCTGCCGCGTGAGCCGGTCGACCAGGGTCACCTGGCCGGCCTCGACGTCTCGCGGCCCCACCTCGAGCCGCAGCGGCACGCCCTTCAGCTCCCAGTGGTTGAACTTCTCGCCCGGTCGCTCGTCGCGGCGGTCGACGTGGATGCGGACGCCCTCCCGCCGGTGGCGCGCCTCGAGCTCGTTGACGAACTCGGACACCTTCGGGTCGTCACCGCGGATCGGGACCACCGCGACCTGGATCCGCGCCACCTTCGGCGGCAGGATCAGCCCGGTGTCGTCGCCGTGGGCCATGATCACGCCGCCAACCAGCCGCGTCGAGATTCCCCACGAGGTGCTGTGGCAGAGCTGCTTCTCGTTGCTGCGGTCGGTGTAGGTGATGTCGTAGGCGCGGGTGAAGTTCTGGCCGAGGTAGTGCGAGGTTCCCGCCTGGAGGGCGAGGCCGTCGCGCATCAGCGCCTCGATCGAGAGCGTGTAGACACCGCCCGCGAACTTCTCGGTGTCCGTCTTCTGGCCGGCCAGGACCGGCATCGCCAGCCACTTCTCGGCCACCTCGCGGTAGTAGCCGAGGATGAGGTCGACCTCCTCGCGCGCCTCCGGCTCCTCGGCGTGGAAGGTGTGGCCCTCCTGCCAGAGGAACTCCGACGTGCGGAGGAAGAGGCGCGTGCGCATCTCCCAGCGCATCACGTTGCACCACTGGTTGGTCAGCAGCGGCAGGTCCCGGTGCGACTGGATGTAGCGGCGGATGATCGTGCCGATGATGGTTTCGCTGGTCGGCCGGATCACGTAGGGCTGGTCGAGGTCGCCGCTGCGGCCGGCCCTGGTCACCCAGGCCACCTGCGGGTTGAAGCCCTCGACGTGCTCCGCCTCCTTGAGGAAGATGTCCTCCGGGATCAGGAGCGGGAAGTACCAGTTCTGGTGGCCGGAGGACTTGATGAGGTCGTCGAAGGCGCGCTGGATCGCCTCCCAGATGGCATAGCCGTAGGGGCGGATGACCATGCAGCCCTTGACCGGCGTGTAATCGGCCATCTCCGCCTTGCGGACGACGTCGGTGTACCAGCGGTCGAAGTCGTCCGACATCCGCGTGATGTCTTTGACGAATTCCTGCTCTTCCATAGAGGTGTGATCGCTCCCGGTTGAAGTTGAATGCGACGGCCGGTCTCGATGACCGCGACCGTCTGGACAGCGCGAGGTAGCCGCCGTGAGCCGGCGGCTAGATAGGGGCCGGGGCCTCCCCCACTCCCTGACGGGTGGCGCTGTCGAAGCGAAGCATCTGGCTCGGATTATCTTCTATCGATGCCTTTTGAGGGCTGGCCGGGCGACTTCGTCGGGTTCTTTCGCGGCCTCGAGATCGACAACTCGAAGCGCTACTTCGACGCCCACCGGTCGGTGTTCATGAGCGACGTCCGCGGCCCCATCGAGGCGCTCTGCGCCGAGCTCGAGCCTCGCTACGGACCGGTCAAGATCTTCCGGATCAACCGCGACATCCGCTTCAGCGCCGACAAGTCGCCTTACAAGACCAACGTCGCCGCCACCATCGGCGACTTTTACGTCTCGCTCGACGCTCGTGAGCTGTACCTCGGCACCGGGTTCTATCACCCCTCCCCCGAGTGGCTGGGGAGGTATCGGGCGGCGGTGGCGGGTCCGGCCGGGGAGCGGCTGGCGGCGGCTGTGGAGCGGATGCGGGCGGAGGGGGTCGAGGTGGGCGGTCCCGATCAGCTGCGGGGGGCGCCCAAGGGCTACTCGGCGGAGCATCCGCGCATCGACCTGCTCCGGCTCAAGAACGTGGTCGCCATGCGGCACTACGAGGTCGGGCCCTGGATCGCGTCGCGCGAGGCGCTGGAGCGGATCGTCTCGGGGTTCGAGGGCGTGCGGCCGCTGCGCGAGTGGCTGCGGGAGCACGTTCCGGGCGACTGAGCGAGCAGCGCGGGGCGGGGGCGGGGTCGAGGGCTGATCCAACCCCGGTTTCCCGGGAAAGCGGCCATTCCCCCGCTGCCCAACGCCTGGTTTCCCGGGAAAGCGGCCATTCCCCCGCTGCCCAACGCCTGGTTTCCCGGGAAAGCGGCGGATTCATGCGTCCGCAGACCCCGGTTTCCCGGGAAAGCGGCGGATTCATGCGTCCGCCGACCCCAGTTTCCCGGGAAAGCGGCCATTCCCCCGCTGCCCAACGCCTGGTTTCCCGGGAAAGCGGCGGATTCATGCCTCCGCAGACCCCGGTGTCCCGGGAAACCGCCCAGTTCGCGATCGACAAGGAGGTCGGCTTAGACCGGCGCCGCTGCCGCGTCCTCGCCCGCGGCTTCCGCGCGCTCGGCGGCGATGGCGTCGATCTCGGCCAGCAGCACCGGCAGCAGGTCCTCCTGGGGAACCGTCCTCCAGAGCTTGCCGCGCTTGAAGATGACGCCCTTGCCGCGGCCCCCGGTCACGCCGATGTCGGCGTGCCGCGCCTCCGCCGGTCCGTTGACGACGCAGCCCATCACGGCCACCGTGATCGGGACCTTCAAACGCGCGATGTGGGCCTCGACCGCCTTCACCGTCGGCACCATGTCGTACTCCAGCCGGCCGCAGGTCGGGCAGGCGATCAGCGACGCGCTCTCGTTGCGGAAGTCGAGCGCCTTGAGCACCTCGTAGCCGACCCGGATCTCCTCGGTGGGGTCGTCGGTGGCCAGGGAGACGCGGATGGTGTCGCCGATCCCCTCGCCGAGCAGGATGCCGAGACCGACCGCGCTCCGGATCGAGCCCGCCTGCACCGGCCCTGACTCGGTCACCCCGAGATGGATCGGGTACGGCCGCTCCTTGGCGAAGAGGCGGTTGGCCTGGACGTTGGTCCAGACGTCGGTCGCCTTCAGCGAGACCTTGATGTGGCCGAAGGCGTAGTCGAGCTCCTCGAGGATCTGGCAGTGGCCGAGGGCCACGTCGACCATGCGGCGGGCGGTTGCGGCCCGGTCGTCCCGGTTGACGGCGTGGGCCTCGCGCAGGCTCTTGTGCACCTCCTCCGGGAGCGAGCCGGCGTTGACGCCGATCCGGAAGGGGATGTCGCGCTCGCGCGCCGCCTCGACCACCTTGACGACCTTCTCGCGGTCGGGCAGATTCCCCGGGTTGAGCCGCAGGCCGTGCACGCCGGCCTTGATCGCGGCCAGCGCCAGGGTGTGGTCGTAGTGGATGTCGGCGATGATCGGCAGCGGCGAGTGCTTGACGATCTCGGTCAGCGCCTCGGCCGCCTCATGGTCGGGGACCGCCGGCCGGACGATCTCGCAGCCGGCCTCCTTGAGCGCCGCGATCTGGTTGAGCGTGGCCTTGACGTCGCGGGTGTCGGTCTTGGTCATGGTCTGCACCGCGACCGGCGCCGCGCCGCCCACGACCACGTCGCCGACCCGGACCGGGATCGACTTCCGGCGCTCGACCGGCTGCGGGGCGGTCATCGCAGACCGGGGAACTGGTGGGTCACGAGCCTCTGTATATCGAAATAGGCGATGAAGGCGAACAGCACCAGCAGGACCACCAGGCCGGCGCGCTGGACCGCCATCTCGCGGTCGCGGTCGAAGGGCCGGCCGCGCACCTTCTCGACCAGGACCACCACCATCCGCCCGCCGTCCAGGGCCGGCAGCGGCAGCAGGTTGGCCAGACCCAGAGCGACGCTCAGGGCCGCGAGCACGATCAGCAGGTCGCCGAAGCCGGACAGCGCCGCCGAGTAGGTGATGGCGGCGATGCCGATCGGCCCGGTGGCTCCCTCGGGGCCCAGGATCCCGCCCGGGATCTGTCCGCTGACCAGTGCCCACATCCCCACCAGCAGCTCCTGGCCGGCCTGGACCGGGAACTGGACACCGTTCCAGACCGCGTCCAGCGGTGTCAGCACCGGCCGGTTCTCTACGCCGATGATGTAGCGCTTGGCCTGCGGGTCGTAGGTGGGCTGGATGGTCAGCGTCACCACCTCCCCGTTCGGGTGCCGGATCGTGAACTGGAGTGGGTGCCCGGGGTTGGCCGACTCGGCGTTCTGGATGTCGGAGGCGCGCTGGATCGGCTTGCCGTCGACGGCGATGATGCTGTCCCCGGGCCGGATGCCGGCGCTGTTGGCCGGGCTCGGCACGATCACGCCCGCCACCAAGGCCGGGTTCGAGTTGAGGTGGGTCATGTAGCCGCCGGTCGCGAGCACGGCCGCGAGGAGGAAGTTGGCGACCGGGCCGGCGGCCAGGATCAGCAGCCGCTGGTAGGCCGCCTTGCGGTGGAAGCCGTCGGGGTCCTTGGGATCGTCGCCCGGCTCCATCCCCGCCAGCCGGACGTAGCCGCCGAGCGGGATCAGCCGGAAGGCGTAGAGCGTGTTGCCCCGCACGGTCGACCAGAGGCGGGTCCCCATCCCCACCGAGTACTCCTTGACGTGCACGCCGAAGAGCTTGGCCAGCGCGAAGTGGCCGCCCTCGTGCGGCGCGATGAGGATCAGGAACCCGACCACGATCGCCAGCGCGCCGAGGACGGGGCTCACGAAACCCTACTCACTGTCTTGTCTTGGTACCCAAACGAGCGCGGACGTAGTCCCTTGCCCAGCGATCGGCGGCCAGGATGGCTTCCAGCGCATCGCCGGAGCCGTCGAATCCCGCCAGCGCCGACTCGACCAGGGACACGATCTCGGCGAACCCGACCGCGCCGTCGAGGAAGGCCCGCACCGCCTCCTCGTTGGCGGCGTTGAGGACCGCCGGCCAGCCTCCACCCCGCTCCGCCGCCCGGCGCGCCAATCCGACCGCCGGGAAGCGGTCGCTGTCCAGCGGGTGGAACTCGAGGCTGCCCAACTGGTCGAAGCGCGTCGGCGGCACCGTGCCCGGCAGCCGCTCGGGGTAACTGAGAGCAAGGCCGATCGGCAGCCGCATGTCGGGGTTGCCGAGCTGGGCCTTGGCCGAGCCGTCGCTGAACTCCACGATCGAGTGCACGATCGCCTGGGGGTGGATCACCACGCCAATCCGATCCAGCGGCATCGCGAACAGGTGGTGGGCCTCGATCAGCTCGAGGGCCTTGTTCATCAGGGTGGCCGAGTCGACCGTCACCTTGGGGCCCATCGACCAGCGCGGGTGATTGAGCGCCTGCTCGACGGTCACCGACGCCAGGTCGAGGGCGGGCCGGCTCCAGAACGGGCCGCCGGTCGCGGTCAGCGTCAGGCGGGAGACCGAGTCGGGGTGCTCGCCCCACAGGCACTGCCAGATCGCGCTGTGCTCGGAGTCGACCGGCCGGATGGCGTCGCCGTGGGCGCCGGCCATCACCAGCCGGCCCGCCATCACCAGCACCTCCTTGGTCGCCAGCGCCACCTTCTTGTGGGCGCGGAGCGCGGCCAGGGTCGGCGCCAGGGCGCGGCCGCCCGGGATGGCCACCAGCACCAGGTCGCAGGCGGGATGGGTGACCAGGTCCTCGACACGGGCGTCGAAGTCGGGGTCGGTGGCGGTCACGACGGCCGGAGCCGGGCGCTCCACCCGCCGGGAGCCGCTGACCAGGCCGAGGACGTGGAAGCGTTCCGGGTGGCGGTCGATCACGTCCAGCGCCTGCTGCCCGATCGAGCCGCTGGCGCCGAGGATGACCACGCCCAGGCGTT
>DASUWN010000086.1:0-22343 GCA_036378395.1 Candidatus Dormiibacterota bacterium
ACCCCGACCATGACGATGAAGGCCACCAGCTCGATCCAGAAGGTGGCGTTGATCGAGAGCAGCTGCGCGTCGAGGAACATCGTCCTAGCTGACCCCGTTGGCGACCGCGAAGATGAACACGAAGGCAAGCGCGAGGTTGATGAAGTACATCGCCTCGCAGAGTCCGACGATGAGGAACATGATGCCGGTCAGCCGGCCTTGCGCCTCGGGCTGCCGGGCCGTTCCCTGGATGGTGGCGTTGCCCGCCAGTCCGTCTCCGATGGCCGCGCCGACGGCGCCGCCTCCCAGGGCCAGTCCGCCCGCGATCAGGGCGCCGGCGATGGCGATGGCGTGATTCATGAACTCCTCCTAATCAGGTGGTGGCCGGTGCGTGCTGGCGGGCACCGCCGTGGTGCTCCTCGTCGACTCCTTCGCGCGCCATGCCGAAGTAGATGATCGTGAGGAGGAAGAAGATGAAGGCCTGGATGGTGCCGATCAGCAGCACGTCGAACAGCTTCCAGGCCGCGACCAAGATGACGGACACGACGTAGGGCACCGGTCCTAGTGGGATCGCGGTGAGCAGCGCGGTCAGCACCCACAGCATCACGATCCCGCCGAAGATGTTTCCGAAGAGCCGGAGCGAGAGGGTCAGCGGCTTGGCCAGCTCCTCGATCACGTTGAGCGGGACGAACAGGATCCGGGCCCAGATCGGCAGCTCGAAGGGCCGCGTCAGGTGGTGCAGGTAGCCTCCGAACCCGCGGACCCGGATCGAGTAGCCCTGCGCGAGGACGAACACCACCAGCGCCATCGCGGCGGTCTGGTTGAGGTCGGTGTTGGCCGGCGCGTAGGGGTGCGGGATCGGCAGGAAGTCGATCCAGTTGGCGATCAGGATGTAGAAGAAGATGGTCAGCGCCAGGGGCAGCAGGAAGGCCGGCGGGTCCTCCCCCAGCGAGTCCCGGATCTGCTGGCGGGCGTAACCGAAGACCAGCTCGAACACCATCTGCAGCTTGCCCGGCTTGCGCGACTCAGCCTTGGAGGCGACCCAGAGGACGAACGCGATCGTGACCACGATCGAGACCAGGGACGCGATCAAGCTGAGATAGTCGACCTGGCACAGGATGTCCGGTCCGGCGCAGAAGTTGACGGTGGGATGGGTGACCGGCGGCGGCTCGAAGGCGGCCAGGTAGATCGGGCTCATCGCGCCACCAGGTGGCGGAGAGCGGCGCCCGCCAGGGCCAACTGCGCGAGGGCGAGGCCGAGCACGGTCAGCCAGACGAGTCCGGCCCCAAGCACGAAGCCGACCGCGACCCCGACCGCCGTCAGCACAGCCAGCCGGCCCATGCTCAGGAACGCGAATCCGAGCTCGCCCTTGAGCGAGCGTGCCACCCAAGGGCCGTTGAGCGAGCCGGCGGCGAGGCCCACGGCGAGCGCCAGCCCCGCCCGCGGCTGACCGAGCACGGTCAGCACGATAAGCCCACCGAGCGCGATCGAACTGCTGACCCACAGCGAGTCGCGCAGCGTCCGCCGCGTCTCCTCGGGCATCCCAGCTTGCGTCACAGGTAGCGTCTGATCCTCACGTAGAACGTCGCCCCGGCCGCCACGATGCCGAGCGACAAACCGACGAGAAGGAAGACGGGCCGCGTCCGCAGGGCGCTGTCCAGCGCTATGCCTGCGACCAGCGGGACCAGGAATGCCCCGAGGATGCTCGCCCCCAAACTGACGAGCTCGGAGCCACCCGGACCACCAGTACCGGCGGTCGTCATCCCCGCGCCAAATGTTATCGAGTTACGGTTTGGCGCTGGGCAGAGGCTCGGGCAGGAGCCGGCGCAGCCACGGCACCGGCAGCCGGAATGATGACCGCTCGAGGTGGTCGGCGGCGGCCGTGGAGAGCACGATCACCAGCCCCACCATCACGATCGCGAGCACGCGGCGGTGACCGAACAGCGTCAGCCCGACCGCGCCCAAAAGCGCGGTGGCCGAGAAAACCACCACGCAGACCTCGCGCTGGCTGAGCCCGAAGTCGAGCAGCTGGTGGTGGATGTGGCGGGTGTCGGGATGCGCCATCGAGATCCCGGCGCGGCGCCGGCGAACGATCGCCCAGACGGTGTCCGCGATCGGGATCCCGAGCGCCAGGACCGGGATCACGAGGGAGAAGGCGACCGCCACCTTGGCCACCCCCTGCACCGCCAGCAGCCCGAGCGCGAGGCCCAGGAAGTTGCTGCCCGAGTCCCCCATGAAGATCCGGGCCGGATTCCAGTTGAAGACCAGGAAGCCGGCGCAGGCGCCCGCCAGGCAGGCTGCCAGGAGCACGACCTCGGTCTGGCCGCGGGTGGAGGCGGCCACCAGCAGCACGGCGGCCACGATCGCGACCACGCCCGCCGCCAGCCCGTCGATCCCGTCCAGGAAGTTCACCGTGTTCTGCATCCCGAGCAGCCAGAACAGCGTCAGCGGCACCGCCAGCAGCCCGATCTGGACCGTCTGCAGGCCGGGCACGGTCAGGTAGGTGATCTGGAAGCTGTGCGGGAAGGCCAGGATCGCGGCCAGCGCCACCGCCGCCTGCAGCGCCAGCTTGACCAGGGCCGGCATTCCGATCCGGTCGTCGACGAAGAACAGCAGCACGGCGGCCGCCCCGGCGAGCAGGGTCCCCGCCAGCGCATTGGAGAAAGGAACGGTCAGAAGCGCGGCGGCCGCGAATGCCGCGTACAGGGCGAGACCGCCGACGTCCGGCGTGGGTCGCACGTGGATATCGCGATCGCGCGGCCGCTTCATGAAGCCCGACCGGCGCGCGACCAGGATCGCAACCGGACTCAGAATCGCGGCCAGCCCGAGGGCGAGCAGCGCGGGCAGCACCGCCGGGCCGATGTGATTGCCCACCGCCTGCAGAAAGGCCCGGCTGAAGAACTCCTCCTGCCCGTTCACTTTTTCCAGAAACTCGGGCTTTCAGCCGCTTCCATTAGCCCGTCTTTCTGGAAAAACCGGTTAGGTGAGGCCGTAGGGGATCGGGAAGCGGCGACAGAGGTCGAGCGTCCGCTCCCGGATGCGATCGAGGTTGGCGGCGTCGTCCATGCCCTCGAGCAGGTCGGCGATGCAGTCGGCGACCTCGACCATCTCGGCGCTGCCCATGCCCCGAGTGGTGATGCTCGGCGAGCCGAGGCGGACGCCACTGGGGTTGAAGGGAGAAGCCTCGTCGTAGGGGACGGTGTTCCTGTTGAGCGTGATGCCAACGTTGTCCGCCGACTCCTGCACGTCCCGCCCTCGAATGCCAAGCGGCCGCAGGTCGACCAGCATCAGGTGGTTGTCGGTGCCACCCGAGACGATGCGCTGGCCGCGCTCCCCGAGCCGGGCGGCAAGGGCTCGGGCGTTGTCGACCACGCGGCGCGCGTACTCCTTGAACTCAGGCTTGAGCGCCTCGCCGAAGCAGACCGCCTTGGCCGCGATCGCGTGCATCAGCGGTCCGCCCTGGGTGCCCGGGAAGACGGCCGAGTCGAGCGCCTTGGCCCACTCGTCGGTGCCGGCCAGGATCATCCCGCCCCAGGCGCCGCGCAGCGTCTTCTGGGTGGTCGTGGTCACGATGTGGGAATCGGGGATCGGGCTCGGGTAGACGCCGCCCGCGACCAGCCCGGCGAAGTGGGCCATGTCGGTCCACATCACCGCCCCCACCGAGTCCGCGATCTCGCGGAAGCGCTTGAAGTCGATGACCCGCGAGTAGGCCGTGTAGCCGACCTGGATCATCCGCGGCCGCACCTCCTCGGCCAGGCGTGCGATCACGTCGTAGTCGAGCAGCTCGCTCTCGCGGTCGACGTTGTAGGCGTGGATCTCGTACAGCTTGCCGCTGAAGTTGACCGGCGAACCGTGGGTCAGGTGACCGCCCGCCGAGAGGTCGAACCCGAGCACCCGGTCGCCCGGCTTGCAGACCGCCGCGTAGACGGCGGCGTTGGCCTGGGAGCCGGCGTGGGGCTGAACGTTGACGTAGGTGGCGCCGAAGAGCTTCTTGGCGCGCTCGACGGCCAGCATCTCGATTTCGTCCACCACCTCGCAGCCCCCGTAGTAGCGGCGACCCGGATAGCCCTCGGCGTACTTGTTGGTGAGCAGCGTGCCCAGCGCCTCGAGCACGGCGGGGCTGGCCAGGTTCTCGGAGGGAATCAGCTCGAGGGTGGTCGACTGCCGCCGGTATTCGGCGTGTATCAGCTCCGCGATCTCCGGATCGGCGCGGTCGAGGACTTCGAAGTGGAGCGTCGTGGACTGGGACGGTGCCGCCATGGCCTAAGGGTAGACCGGACCGGCGCGCACGACTCTGGGCTCTTCGGTGGTGAGATCGAGCACGGTCGAGGGCCGGCCGCCGGGGGCTCGCCCGCCGTCGAGGACGGCGGCCACGCCTTCCAGCGCGACCTCTTGCGCGGTCATCGCGGGCGGCGATCCGGAGAGGTTGGCGCTGGTTGTCAGCACTGGGCGGCCGACCGCGCGCAGGAAAGCGAGGGCGAGCGGGTGATCAGGGATCCGGACGCCGAGCGTCGGCGGCGCGCCGCTGTGCGTGCGCAGCACCAATGTGAGGGCGCCCGGCCACCAGCGCTCCATGAGCTCCCGGGCGCGCTCGTCGATCTCGACCAGCTCGGCCACCGGCTCCACGCTTGCCGCCATCGCGATCAGCTGCTTGTCCGCCGGCCGCCGCTTGGCCGCGTAGACCTTCTCGGCGGCCTCGGGCACGGCCGCCAGGCCGTAGACCGTGTCGGTCGGAAAGGCGACCACCTCGCCCGCCCGGACCAGCTCGGCGGCGCGGGCGACGCCCTCCTCCGCGCTTAGGAGGTCCACGCTTCGAGCACCCGCTCGTGGCCGCCGAGGTCGCGGTGGATGCGGTGACCGACGAAGCGCTCGACGACCAGGGCACGCAGCGCCTCGAACACGGCCGTGTCGGCCTCGGCCAGCACCACCCCACCTGGGGCCAGCCGCTCGGGCGCGTTTTCCAGCAGCCGGCGAACCACCTCCGACCCCTCCTCGCCGCCGAACAGCGCCCCCGGCGGCTGGGCGCGGACCTCGGCCGGGAGATCGGTCCACGAGGGCAGATAGGGCAGGTTGGCGCAGACCAGGTCGAAGGGGCCAGGCATCTCCTCGAGCAGGTCGGAAACCGCGAAGCGAACCCGCTCCCCCACTCCCAGCCGCTCGGCGTTCTGGCGAGCCACCTCGAGCGCCGCTTCCGAGATGTCGCCCGCGCAGACGCCGGCGGCGGGCACGTAGTGGGCGATCGCGCAGGCGATGTTTCCCGACCCGGTCCCCACGTCAGCCACCCGCGTCTTGCCGCCCCGACCCAGCTCGATCGCCCTCACCACGAGCGTCTCGGTATCCGGATTCGGCACCAGCACGTCGGGCGTGACCAGGAAATCGAGCTTCATGAACTCCCGGTACCCGACCAGGTAGGCGACCGGCTCGCCGCGCCCGCGCCGGCTCAGGAGGTCCCGGTAGGGCTGCAGCTCGGCGTCCGCCAGGTCGCGCTCGAACTGGAGGTAGAGCTCGATCCGGCGCAGCCCGAGCGCATGGGTCATGAGCACCTCGGCGTCGAGCCGGGGAGAGGTGGAACCGTGCTCCTCGAGGTACCCCGTGGCTCGCCTGAGCACCTCGATCAACTTCAAGCGCTTAAGCCGTCGTCACTCTCGAGCTGGCGCTGGCGCTCGGCGGTCGCCAGCGCCAGCTCGATCTCGTCAAGGTCACCCTGCATGATCTGCTCCAGCCGGTAGAGCGTCAGCCCGATCCGGTGGTCGGTGACCCGGTTCTCTTTGAAGTTGTAGGTCCGGATCTTCTCCGAGCGGTTGCCGTGCTTGACCATCGACTGGCGCATCGCGGACTGCTCCGCCTGCTGCTCGGCCAGCTTCCGCTCATAGAGCCGCGTGCGCAGCACCCGCAGCGCCTTCTCCTTGTTCTTGAGCTGCGACTTCTCGTCCTGGATGCTGACCACCAGCCCGGTCGGTATGTGGGTGATGCGGATCGCCGAGTAGGTGGTATTGACGCTCTGGCCACCCGGCCCGGTCGAGGTCGAGGTCTCGATCTTCAGGTCCTTGTCGGGCAGCTCGATCTCGACGGAATCGGCCTCCGGCATCACAGACACGGTGGCCGCCGAGGTATGGATGCGGCCCTGAGCCTCGGTCGCGGGCACTCGCTGCACGCGGTGGACGCCACCCTCGAATTTGAACATCGAGTAGGCGCCGCGGCCGTGAACCTCGAACTCGATGCGGTCGAAGCCGCCGATACCCGTCTCCTGGGCGTCGACGACCTCGATCTTCCAGGCCTTCGACTCCGCCCAGCGCGAATACATCCGGAAGAGGTCGGCCGCGAACAGCGCCGCTTCCTGGCCGCCTTCGGCGGCGTGGATCTCGACCACCACGTCGCGCTCGTCGTTGGGGTCCTTGGGCAGCAGCAGGATCCGCAGCTGCTCGTCGAGGTCGGCCATCCGCTGCTCGGCCGCCCGCTCCTCGCCGCGGAGGTACTCCTGCATCTCAGGGTCCTTCTCGGCGCGCTGCAGCTCGCGAGCCTCTTCGACCTGGCGCTGCGCCGCCCTGAAGCGCTCGTAGGTTTCGACCAGCTCCTCCAGTCCGCGCAGCTCACGTCCAAGCTGCGCCAGCTTCTGCGGGTCGCTCACCACTTCCGGGCGCGACAGCTCTTCCTGGAGCTGGCGGTACCGGCGGACGAGCGCCTCCAGGCGCTCGATCATTCGGGGCCCCCGAAAAGTCGGAAGACTTTTTGGGGTGAGATCACGCGGCCTGGGCCTCCTCACCCTCCCGAGCGGCGTGGAAGGCGGCGATCGCCACCTCGAGCTGGTCGTCCGAGGGCTCGCGGGTGGTGAACTTCTGCGTTCCCAGCACCGGCCAGAGCATGACCTTGACCACCGGGTTGTCCTTGTAACGAGCCATCAGCCGGATCCACTCGAAGCTGACCCCGGCGATCACCGGCACCCCGAGGATCCGCGACGCCACCAGCCAGAAGAAGTTGGGATGGAAGACGGCGACCAGCGTGAAGACGAGGACGCTCACCACCAGCACGACGACCAGGAACCCGGTGCCGCAGCGGGGGTGCAGCAGGCTGGCGCGCCGCACCTGCGCCACGTCGAGCGGCCATCCGGCCTCGAAGGCATTGATCGTCTTGTGCTCGGCGCCGTGGTACTGGAAGACGCGCGCCACGTCGCGCAGCTGAGCGATCAGGATCAGGTAGCCGAGCACCAGGAGAACCCGCGCGATGCCCTCCACCACCACGAAGCTGAACGAGCTGGTCTTGTGCACGGCGAGGTTGCCGATCAGGAGCGGCAGGCCGATGAACAGCAGCAGGCTGCCGGCCAGCGCGGCGGCGACCGAGATCCAGATCTCGCGGCGTCCGATCTCGAGATCCTGGGCGCCGGCGTTCACGTTGGCCGACCAGATCAGGGACTTCATGCCCAGATGCACCTGCTCGGCCAGCAGCGCCAGGCCGCGGACGAAGGGCAGCTTCCAAAAGCGTTGGTTGTAGATGGGCGCCGTCAGCTCCCCGCGGTCGACGACGATCTCCTGGGTGGTCGGCAGCCGGACGGCCACCGCGTAGTGGCTGCGGCCGCGCATCATGACGCCCTCGATAACGGCTTGGCCGCCGTAGAAGAACTTCTCTTTGGCGGGCGCTTGAGGCTCCTGGGTGGGAACCTCTTCAGGGAGGGGCAATTACGCCCGGCCCTTCGCCGCCCGCCTCCGGAAGCGCTCAACCTGACCGCCGGTGTCCACGATCCGCTGCTGTCCCGTGTAGAAGGGATGGCACACGGCGCAGATCTCGGTCTTGAGCTCTTTCTGCGTCGAGCCGGTGGTGAACGTGTTGCCGCACACGCAGGTCACCACGGCGTCCTCGTAGTAGGTGGGATGGATTTGGGTCTTCACTGCCTGATTTGTACCCCGAAAAGGCGAATTCGAAATGTTACCCGACCGGACCGAGCAAGGAGAAGGTCTGCATCAGGCCGACGCCGAGGATGGCGACCAGGCCCAGCCAGGAGAGTCCCATCACGACCTTCCCGCCCAGCGGAACCGACTGGTAGTAGGGCGAACGGTCGTTCCGGAAGCGCTCGATCATGGTCGGGATGCCCATGATCAGAAGCAGGATCAGAACCGGCGAGAAGAAGAGGTGGAAGAAGATGACGGCCACCGCGAGCAGCACCAGGCCCGCCGGCTGGAACCACTTGGAGGCCGCGCTCAGCACCCAGCCGCCGTCGAGCATGCCGAACGGGATCAGGTTGAAGAGATTGAGAAAGAAGCCCCACAGCGCGGCGACCGCGAAGAAGCGCCACCCCGTGGCGGCGTAGAGGAAGAGCGCCGCGATCGAGGCCAGCGTGCCGGCGACGGGGCCGGCGATCCCGATCTGAGCCTGGTGCAGCGCGTCCTGCGGATGCGAGCGCTGGAAGATCGCGGCCCCGAAAAAGGGGATGAAGAGCGGAGCCGTCGCCTGCATGCCCTGGCGCCGGATCTCGACCACGTGTCCCATCTCGTGGATCAGGATCATGACCACGAAGGCGAGCGCCGCCAGCGGCCCCAGCGCGAGCGAGTAGATCCCGAGGCTGATCAAGAGCGTCAGCAGCGTCTTGACGAAGCCGAACTTGAGCAGGAAGAGGCCGCCGTACTTGATGAAGGCCCACACCGCCAGCAGGGCGCTGACGATTCCGCCCCAGATCCCGCTTCGCTGCCGCCGGCTGGGTGGCGGCGGACCCCACGGCTGGTAGCTGCCGTGGTCGTAGGGCGTGGGCCCCGAATAGGGAGGCGGCGCCGCCCACGGCTGGTCGGTTGGTTCGGAGGGGCGGGGGCCCTCCCCCATCGGTTCGAGGGGGCTCATGTGACCTCCTATATACCCGCGTCGGTTCCTAGGTAATCCGCAGGCGAAGCCAGAGGGTGTCTGTGAGGGTGCCGCTGGTCGCCTTCACCCCGACCATGCAGTCGCCGCTGCAGGAACCGTCAGCCACCACCTCGCCCTGGTTGCCACCGGCGGGGCTCTTGAGCACGCGGTAACCCTTGCCCGGCGCCAGCTCGATCGCGCCGGCGAAGCCCGACCCCCGCGCGAGGTCGATGCAGATCGCCTGGTCGCCGGCCACCGCCGCCGGCGCCGCGCCTTGGGGAAGCAGCCGGAAGCTGGTCACGGCCAGGATGACCTTGCCCGCCCCGCGATCGCTGGCGACCGGGTTGCCGGCGTGGTCGATCTCGAGGCCCTGGATCTCCTTGAAGCCGCTGACCAGGTTGCCGTGGCCGATGTCGACCAGTGTCCCGTTGGTGATGGAGACGGCGTAGGTGCGATCGCCGGAGGTCGCGGCCTCATCGGCGAGCGGGATTCCGGTGGCGACCACGCTCTTCGAGCCGTCGGGCGCGACCCGGCTCACCCGGCCGCCGTTCTCCTCCGCGATCAGGACCGAGCCATCGGCGAGCGGCCAGGCGCTGACCGGCCTCACGAAGCCGGTCACCGTCCGCTGAACCTGGCCGTCGGTGCTCACCCAGAGCACCCGCCCGCGGGCCGCGTCCGGCACCAAAAGCTGTTTGCCGTCGGAGTAGATGCCGTCCACGCCCTCGACACCAGCCACCGGTTGCAGTTGGAGAAACGGTCGCAGGCTGCCGTCGGGGTTGAGGACGACGACGCGATCGGACTGCTGGTCGCCGACGTAGAGGTCGGCGCCGATGCGGGCGATGCCCTCGACCAGCGGCACGCTGCCGGTCAGGTGGTCGCGGCCCTGGGGGTCGTTGAGCGTGGCGATGCGCCCGCTCCCCTGCTCCCCGACGAGCAGGGTGTCGCCGTCCATGTACATGTCGTCGGGCTGGTTGAGCCCCTGCGCGAGCGTGATCAGCGGCTGGCTCGAGCTGTAGCCGGGGGCGCCGGCGGGCGCCTGGATCGAGACGCAGGGCTCGCGGGCGGTAACCGCCGAGGTGGCCGGCCCCGGGCGGCTCGGCGGGACCGGAGTGGGCGCGTGCGCGGCCGGCGTCGAGCAGGCCGCGAGTGCGGCCGCGAGCGCGAGGGCTAGCCCGGCTCCCCGACGCGGTGATGCCGGGTGGTCATCCGCCGTACGGTGGCTCCCCGCGTCGACATCGAGAGCGAGTGGGTCTCGGCATAGTTGCTACCGAACCACACTCCATCGACAAGCTGTCCGCCGCTAATACCGGTGACGGCGACCGCCACCTCGGCCGGGGCCAGGTCGGACACCCCGTACTTGCGCTCGAGCTCTTCGCCGGCCAGCAGCCGCTCCTCGTCGTTGCGCGCCCACAGCCGGGCTTGAACGTCCCCGCCGAGGCAACGAACCGCGCAGGCCGCGATCAGCGTCTCCTGGAGACCGCCGATGCCGACCATGGCGTCGACGCCGGTGCCGGGCGCCGCGGCCATGATGGCGCCGGCGATCTCACCCTCCTCGAGCATCAGCACCCGTGCCCCGGCGGCGCGAATCTCCTCCAGCATCTCGTGGTGGCGGGGGCGGTCGAGAACCGCCACGCAGAGGTCGGTGACGCGGACGTCGCGCGCAAACGCGATCCGGCGCAGGTTGTCGGTCAGGCTGTCGTCGAGATCGACCGCGCCCCGCGCCTCGGCGCCGACCACGATCTTCTCGACGTACCAGACCGCCGGCAGCTGGGGAAAGGTTCCGGGGTCGGCCGCGGCCAGGACCGAGATCGCGTTGGGCAGGCCCCTCGCCACCACGCTCGCGCCCTCCACCGGGTAGACGGCGAGGTCCAGGCTGGGGGCGTCGGCGGGCCCGAGCGCGGAGCCATGGGAAAGGACGCGGTCACCGCGCGGCGAGAGCACCACGCGGCCTTGAAAGCCCTGCGACTCCAGCTCCCTGAGCATCGCCGAGGCTGCCGATTGCTTGACGCGCTCGCCATCGGCCCGGCCCAGCAGCCGGCCGGCGGCCAGCGCCGCCGCTTCGGTGACCTGGACCAGACCTAGCGAGAGGCTGCCGCGCACCTCGTGAAAGTGAAGCTGTCCGCTCAGCCCGGGATCCATGGTCAGGCCGTCAGGCCGGGGGCTCTTCTCGGAGCTCGGTCGGTCGCAGCTCCATCTGGTCCACGCCGCTCTGCTTGATGCAGGCGCTGACGAAGTCGCGGAAGAGCGGATGCGGCCGCATCGGCCGGGAACGGAACTCGGGATGGAACTGACTGGCCACGAACCAGGGATGGTCGGGCAGCTCGATGATCTCCACCAGGCGGCCGTTAGGCGATAGCCCGCTGAAGGTCATCCCCGCCTCACCGAGCACCTCTCGGTACTCGTTGTTGAACTCAAAGCGGTGGCGGTGGCGCTCGTAGACCACCTCTTCGCCGTAGGCCTCGTACGCCTTGGAGCCTGGCAGCAGCCGGCAGGGGTAGAGGCCCAACCGCATGGTGCCGCCCATGTTGGCCACGTCGCGCTGCTCGGGCATCAGGTCGATCACGGGGGTGGAGGTGAAGGCCGCGAACTCGGTCGAGTTGGCGTCCGGCGCGTCGAGCACCTCGCGCGCGAAGTCGATCACCGCGCACTGCATGCCGAGGCACAGCCCGAGATAGGGGATCGCGTGCTGCCGCGCGTAGCGCGAGGCCTGCACCTTGCCCTCGATGCCGCGGTAGCCGAAGCCGCCGGGCACCACGATTCCGGCCACTCCGCGCAGCACCGAGGTATCGCCCTGGTCGAGCTTCTCGGAGCTGATCCAGCGGATGTCAACGTCCACGCTGTGCGCGAGACCGGCGTGACGCAGGGATTCGATCACGCTCAGGTAGGCATCCGGAAGAGCGACGTACTTGCCCACGATGGCGACCGGAACGGTGCCGCGCGGATGCCGCTGGCGGTCGATCACCTCGAGCCAGGCCCCGTATTCGGGTTCATGGTCGGCGTCGTCGAGCCCGAAGTGGCGGCTGATCTGGCGACCCAGTCCGGCCTCCTCGAGCAGCATCGGGACCTGGTAGATCGAATCGACGTCGGGAACCGAGATCACCGCCTCCCGAGGCACGTCGCAGAAGAGCGCGATCTTGTCCTTGAGGTCGGCCTCGATCGGCTCCTCGGAGCGGGCGACGATGGCGTCGGGCGTGATCCCGATGCCGCGCAGCGCGTGCACCGAGTGCTGGGTGGGCTTGGTCTTGAACTCGTCGTGGATAGCCGGGACCAGCGAGACGTGGACGTAGTAGCAGTTCTCACGGCCGAGATCGTTCTTGAGCTGGCGGATCGCCTCCAGGAAAGGCAGGCTCTCGATGTCGCCGACTGTGCCTCCCACCTCGACCACGACCACCTCCGCCTGCGACTCGCGAGCCGCGCGGACGATCCGCTCCTTGATCTCGTTGGTGATGTGCGGGATGACCTGTACCGTGGCACCGAGGTAGTCGCCCCGGCGCTCCTTGGCGATCACCTCCGAGTAGACCTTGCCGGTGGTGACATTGGATGCCGCGGAGAGGTTGGTGTCGGTGAAGCGCTCGTAGTGGCCGAGGTCGAGGTCGGTCTCGGCACCGTCGTCGGTCACGAAGACCTCTCCGTGCTGGTAGGGGCTCATCGTGCCGGGGTCGACGTTGAGGTAGGGGTCCAGCTTCTGGAGGGTGATGGTGAGGTGACGGGCCTTCAGGACGTTCCCGATCGACGCTGCCGTGATGCCCTTGCCGAGCGAGCTGACTACACCGCCGGTAACGAACACGTACTTGGACATGGACCCCTCAGAGCTTCAGCGTTATCACAGTCGGGGCGGGCGGCCCCGCATAGCTTACCCATGGGGCCGCAAAAGGGAACCTCGCGTCTTGGAGGCTAGACGCGCGCCTCCAGAACCACCACCTTGGTGGTCTCGGTCTCGCCTGTCGTCGCCTGCACCGAGAGCCGGCCGATCGGCTCCGCCTCGGTCACTCCCATCTCCTTGAGGAAGCGGTCCGCCGGCTCGAGCTGCTTCTTGACCGCCGGCAGCGCGTAGTGCATGGGCACCACGATCCGGGGCTCGATCTGGCGCACCACCTCGGCCGCCCGCGTCGCGTCCAGCGAGGTGCCACCGCCCACCGGCGCCAGCAGCACGTCGACGGTGCCCAGCGCTTCCAGGTCGTTGTCGTCGAGCCGGTGACCGAGGTCGCCGAGATGGCAGACCAGCACGTCGTCGATGTCGATCAGGTAGACCGTGTTGCGGCCGCGGTCTTCGCCGCTGCGGTCGTCGTGAAAGGTCGGCAGGCCGATCACGGAGATTCCGGCCACCTCGTACTCGCCGGGGCCGTCGATGAGCCGGGCGTCCTTGACCGCCTGCACGTAGGCGTGGTTCTCGTGCGGGTGGCTGACCGTCACCAGGTCGGCGTCCAGCTTGCCCAGCTTGGGGCCGAGGGAGGGCGGGTAGGGGTCGGTGATCGCGACGGCGTTCCGGCCGCGCAGCCGGAAGCAGCCGTGCCCGAGCCAGGTTACGTCCAAAAGACAGTCCTCCTCACATGCGCTCCGGCGCTGAGACGCCGACCAGCTGCAGCGCGCTTTTCAAAGTGTGGCGGGCCGCGCGACACAGCTCCAGCCGGGCCCGCGTCAGCTCCGGCTCCTGCTCCACGACGACTCGAAGCTTCCAGTCGCGATTGCCGGCCTGATAGAAGCCGTGGACGGCGTCGGCGAGGTCATGGATGAAGTACGGGATCCGGTGCGGCTCCATCAGCCGGGCCGCATCCTCCACGGCATCCGGCCAGTAAGCGATCTGCCGGGCCAGTTCCAACTCTGCGGGCTGGGTCAGCAGCGAGGCGTCGGCCTCAGCCGGCAGCTCGGCGGCGTGCTCGGCCGCGAAGACCTCGACGTTGGCCAGCCGTGCGTGCGCGTATTGCGCGTAATAGACAGGGTTTTCGTTGCTCTGCGAGAGCGCGAGGTCGAGGTCGAACTCCATCATCGCGTCGGGCGAGCGCAGCAGGTAGAAGTAGCGGACGGAGTCGGTGCCCACCTCGTCGACCAGCTCGTCCAGCGTCACGAAGCGGCCGGCCCGCTTGGACATCCTGCCCGTTTTCAACGTGACGATCTGATTCAGGATCATGACCAGCCGCCGGGCGCCGATCCCGAGCGCCTCAGCGGCTGCCTTCATCCGCGGCACGTAGCCGTGGTGGTCGGCTCCCCAGACATAGATGACGCGCTCGAAGCGCCGGATCTCGAACTTGCTCAGCAGATAGCCGAGATCGGAAGCGAAATAGGTCGGCTCGCCGCTCGAGCGGATCACCACCCGGTCCTCGTCGTTCTGCTCCCAACCGGGGACATCGGCTCGGAACCAGACGGCCCCCTCGCGCTCGACCAGCTGGCCGGTCTCCTCGAGCCGCCGGATCGCCTGCTGGGGCAGCTCCTCCTCCCACAGGCGGCTCTCGTAGTACCACTCGTCGTAGACCACGCCCAGGCGAGCCACCGACTCCCGCAGCCGCTCCACCATGCGATCGATCGCGAAGCGCCGCACCTGGGCCTCCGCGTCCTCCGCGGGCAAGCCGTCGATGCCCGGCAGCTGGCCGCGCGCCAGCTCGGCGAGCTCGGTCACGTACTCGCCGCGGTAGCCGTTCTCGGGCGGCTCCTCGCCCCGCAGCCGCGCGTAGACGCTTTTCCCGAAAAGCAGCGATTGGGTGTTCTTGTCGTTGACGTAGTACTCGCGCTGGACGGCGTGGCCGGTGAACTCGAGGACGCGGCTGAGCGCGTCACCCAGGACCACCCCGCGGCCGTGGCCGATGTGGAGCGGGCCGGTCGGGTTGACGCTGGCGAACTCCACCTGCACGCGCTCCCCGTTTCCCAGGTCGCTTCCGCCATAGTCCGGACCGGCCGCCGCCACCTCGCCCACGAGCTCCCGCAGCCAGTTCTCGCGGAGGCGGAAGTTGACGTAGCCGCCGGCCGCCTGGACCTCGGCCTCAGCCAGGTCGCTGAGCTCCCCGGCCAGTTCCTCGGCGATCAGAACCGGCGGCCGGCGGAGGACGCGGGCCAGTTTGAGACCCGCACCGCTCGCGTAGTCACCGTGGAGGCGGTTCTTCGTCCGATACAGCTCGAGGTCGGGAACCTCCGCCACCCCCAGCTTGCGCACCGCCCCCTCCAGGGCCGCCTCCAGGCGGTCGCGGACGGTCACCGGCAAGGCGGGTGGACCCCGCGCAGCGTGGCCTGGGTCGAGATCGAACCGCTGCCCCGCGTGAAGGTGACGGTGGCGCGCTGGTCGGGCCGGTAGTGCGCACGCAGCACCTGGGTCAGCGGATGGCCGGCGTCGAGCCGGTTGTCGTCCAGCTGCGTGATCACGTCGCCCACCCGCAGGCCGGCCGCCTCGGCCGGGCTGCCCGCCGTGACCGCGGTGACCAGGCTGCCTACGGGCAGGCCGCGCAGCGCCGCGTCTTCGACCGATAGGTCCTGCGTCTCCACACCGAGGTCGGGGACCACCAGCTGGCCGCCCTGGACGATCTGCTGGACCGCCGGCTGCACGTCGTTGGAGGCGAGCGCGAAGCTGCTCTGCTGGCCCCCATTGAGGAGCGCCACCGAGATTCCGACCACCTGGCCGGCGACGTTGAGCACCGGTCCCCCGGAGTTGCCGGTGTCCACCACCGCGTCAGTCTGGAGGGTGTCGGCGTAGGTGGCCGAGCTGCGGGGGACGTTGCCCGCGATGGTGGTCGCGCGATGCAGCGACCCCACCTCGCCCTTGGCGAAGGCGAGCGTCCCGTAAGGGCCGCCCAGCGCGACCACGGTCTGCCCAATCCGCAGCTGCGAACTGTCGCCGAAGGTGAGGGTCGGAAGGTTGGAGACCTGGTCGACCTTGAGCACGGCGACGCCGGTCTGGCAGTCGAAGTCGACGATCCGGGCGTCGCGGCGGTGAGAGTCGTTGGGGAGCAGCACCGTGAGCGTGCCCGAGTTGGCGACCACCGCCAGGTTGGTGACGATGTAGCCGTCGGTCGTGACCGTGAAGCCGGACCCATAGCTCTGACCGCGCTCGTCGGTCACGATCGAGACCACCGCCGGCAGAGCCCGGGTCGCGACCTGCTGGACGGCGGAGTCCTCGGTCAGCGTCACCTTGCTGCCCAGGTTCACGACCTGGGGATTGGTCCGCGACTGCAGCTGGAGGATGGTCAGAGTCACCCCCGCCGCCACCGCGGCGCTCACCAGAGCCCCGATCAGGACCAGCGCCACCGCGGCGCGAGGCATCGGGGACCGGCGCGGCTGGGGCGGGCGAGACGCGGGTTCGGCCGGATGTGACTCGGGCCCGACGGGCTCGATCACGCCTGTCAGTTTAGTCCGGGCCGTTGGCCTGGCCGGAGTCCAGCTGATGCGGGTACCAGGTCAGGACCAGCTGCCGGTTGTCCCGGAACCCGGCCGATCGGTAGAGGCGGATGGCGGCGTCGTTGTCGGGCCGGGTCCAGACGTAGCCGAGCGTCACACCCCGGTCGCGGAAGACCTTGACCGCCGTCCGCAGCAGAGCCCGCGCGATGCCGCGGCCGCGCTGAGAAGGATCGACGAAGACCTCTGCCACCTCGCCCTCGAGGCCGGTCCCGGGATCGAAGAACACACACCAGCAGAAGCCGGCGAGACGGTCGCCGTCGCGCACGGCGAGGATCAGGTTGTCGCCGCTGAACCGGGGTTGGATCTCGTCCATGCCCTCAACCAGCTCCGACTCGGTCAGCTGCGGATGGTCGGTGAAGTGGGGCTGCTCGCTGAGGTAGAGCTGGACCAGGAGCGGCTTGACCAACCCGAAGTCGCGCTCCTCGAGCAGCTCGACCACAGGTTCGCCCACGGCCGGATCGTAGACTTGACGGCCCGTTCCCTGACGGCGTCGCCGACGTAGCTCAGCTGGCAGAGCAACCGCCTCGTAAGTGGTAGGTCGGGGGTTCGAATCCCCCCGTCGGCTCCAATCTCGTGCTCTGCCGGGTTTTTCCAGAAACTCGGGCTATCAGGGGCGCTTATTAGCCCGGATTTCTGGAAAAAGTCCTCATTGGGAGCTCTGCAGCTGCTCCCACTGGGCGGTGTCGACGTAGAGCTGCACGCGCTGGACGCTCTCGCCGTCCAGCTCCAGCACCAGTGCGCCCATGCCGTCGACCTCGCCGCCCGGAGTCGGTGCGACCCCCTCGTACTCGACGACGGCAAACCCGTCGCCAGCATGCACCTTGCGCGCGGTCAGGGTGAGCGTGGGCAGGCGCGCCTCGAGCATGGCGAAGAACTCGCGCATGCCGTCACGCCCGTAGAAGACCTGCCGGGGCGGCATTCGGAGCTGCACGTCCGAAGCCGCCAGCTGGTCGATCTGCGAGTAGTCGCGGTCGTTGATCGCCTGCACCACGCGCTCGGCGAGCTTGCGGCTGTGGTCGCTGTCCATGCCCACCATGGTGGCAAAAGGAAAGGGGCTCCGGCGAGCCGGAGCCCCTTATCGAGTCAGTCTTACTGGACCTCGCGGTAGTCGGCGTCGACCACTTCTTCGTCCTTGTCCTGCTTGGCGCCCGGCTGGCCACCAGGGCCGTCCTCCCCGGGACCACTGCCGGCGCCGGTCGCCGCGGCCCCCTGGTAGATGTGCTGGCCGACCTTCTGGAGCGAGTCGTTGAACTCGTCCATCGCCCGCCGCAGCCCGGCCACGTCGGTGCCCTTGGACGCGGTCCGGACCGCCTCCATCTTGGCCTCGACCTCGGTCTTGATCTCGTCCGGGACCTTGCCCTCGTTGTCCTTGAGGACCTTCTCGGCCTGATAGACCATCTGGTCGGCCTGGTTGCGGAGCTCGACCTCCTCCCGCTTCTGGCGGTCTTCCGAGGCGTGGGTCTCCGCCTCCTTCACCAGCCGCTCGACCTCGTCCTTGTTGAGGGTGGAGGAAGCGGTGATGGTCACCGACTGCTCCTTGCTGGTCCCCAGGTCCTTGGCCTTGACGTTGAGGATGCCGTTGGCGTCGATGTCGAAAGTGACCTCGATCTGAGGCAGGCCCCGCGGCGCGGGTGGAATCCCGTCCAGGTGGAAGCGGCCCAGCGTGCGGTTGTCGCGGGCGAACTCGCGCTCGCCCTGGAGCACGTGGACCTCGACCGAGGTCTGGTTGTCGGCCGCCGTGCTGAAGACCTGCGACCGGGAGGTCGGGATCGTCGTGTTGCGGTCGATCAGCTTGGTGTACACGCCGCCCAGGGTCTCGATGCCCAGCGAGAGCGGAGTGACGTCCAGCAGCAGGACGTCCTTGACCTCGCCCTTGAGGACACCGGCCTGGATGGCGGCGCCCACCGCCACCACCTCGTCCGGGTTGACCCCCTTGTGGGGCTCCTTGCCGCCGGTCAGGTCCTTGACCACCTGCTGAACGATCGGCATCCGCGTCGAGCCGCCCACCAGCACGACCTCGTCGATCTGCTGCGGGGTGAGGCCGGCGTCCTTGAGCGCGGCCATGAAGGGAGCCTTAAGGCGCTCGGTCAGGTCGGCGGTCAACGACTCGAACTTGGCGCGCGTGAGCGTCACCTCGAGGTGCTTGGGGCCGTTCTGGTCGGCCGTGATGAAGGGCAGGTTGATGGTCGTCTCGAGCCGCGAGGAGAGCTCGATCTTGGCCCGCTCGGCGGCCTCGGTCAGGCGCTGGAGCGCCTGCGGGTCCGCCTTGAGGTCGATCCCGTTCTCCTTCTTGAACTCGGCGACCAGCCAGTCCACGATCTTGCGGTCGTAGTCGTCCCCACCCAGGTGGGTGTCGCCGTTGGTCGCCTTGACCTCGAACACGCCGTCACCGACGTCGAGGATCGAGACGTCGAAGGTGCCGCCACCGAGGTCGAAGACCAGGATGGTCTGGTTCTCCTTCTTCTCCAGGCCGTAGGCCAGGGAGGCGGCGGTCGGCTCGTTGATGATCCGAAGCACGTTCAAGCCCGCGATCTGGCCGGCGTTCTTGGTCGCCTGCCGCTGCGAGTCGTTGAAGTAGGCGGGCACGGTGATCACCGCGTCGGTGACCTTCTCGCCCAGGTAGGCCTCGGCGTCCGCCTTCAGCTTCTGAAGGATCATCGCCGAGATCTCCTCGGGCGTGAAGTCCTTGTCGGCGTTGGGCACCTCGACGACCACGCGGTCGTCCTTGCCCGGCTTCACCTTGTAAGGCACGATCTTCCGCTCGGAGTCGACCTCCGAGTTGGTGCGCCCCATGAAGCGCTTGATCGAGGAAACAGTGTTGGCCGGGTTGACGGCGGCCTGGCGCCGGGCCAGGTTGCCCACCAGGCGCTCCCCGGACTTGGTGAAGGCGACCACGGACGGCGTCGTGCGCGCACCTTCTGAGTTCGGGATCACGACCGGCTCGCCGCCTTCCATGACGGCGATCACGGAGTTCGTGGTCCCGAGGTCGATACCTACGGTCTTGGCCATTCGCTTCTCCCTGTCGATGAGTTCTCTTTGATTTGGTTTGGTGTGGCGGAGGCTCCGCCAGGTCGGATTTCTGTAACTGTGATTCCCCTCCCGGTAAGGGGCGAAACGCCATACTGCCGCTGTATTGAGAGGCCTCTCGGACCTGCGGATCGTCACCACCTCGGCGCTGGCGGACATGGGCGGCGCGCTGCTCGAGGTGCGGGGCGAGCTGGTGCTCAAGGGCGCTCGCCGGCTCTCCGACTACGCCAACCATCCTGATCCCCTGCTCGACCTGGAGGAAGCCGCGATCCGCGTCCACCGCACCACCGGCCCCGACGAGTGGGAGGAGGTCCAGGGCCTGGCGGTCAGCCGGGACCACGTGGCGGTGCTGGTGCCTCAAGCCGGAGAGAACGACCCCGGTCCCGACCAGCGGCTGGTCACCAGCCACCGCGACGTGCGCGTCAAGCTGCTCTGCCCCTCGGTCGAGGTCACGGGCTTTCTCAAGGTGCCGCTCCAGTCCACCGTCCGCTCCTACATCCAGACCACGCGCGGACGCTTTCTGGCCGTGACGCAGGCCCGGATCATGGCCGGGCCGGCGGGCATGCGGCCGGGCGACCTCGAGGGGACCTGCGAGTTCTGCCTGGTCAACCGAGGCCAGCTGATCGCCTGCACGGAGACGCGGCCGCACACGCGCGGGTAAGACTGAGGTAAGGGTGGCGCGGTCCTTCGATCTCGATCCGGTCCAGGAGCTGGCGGTGGCCACGGTGGGCGATCCCGGCAGCCGTCAGTTCTTCCTCCTGGCGCGCGGTCCTCACGAGGGCCAGCCCACGCACGCCACCCTTTCCTGCGAGAAGTTCCACATCCAGGGCCTGGTGCTGCGGATCCAGCAGCTGCTCGAGGCCCAGGGCATGGCCACCGGCTTCGATCCGGCCCCGGTCGGCAAGATTCCCACGCCCGGCGAGCCGGACTGGCGGATCGGCGAGCTCGGTCTCGGCTACCACGAGAGCCGGCGCCTGTTCGTCATCGTGGCTCGCGAGCTGCTCGAGAACGAGGAGGCCAGCGAGAGCATGGAAATCAACCTGGAGACCAGCGCCGGTGAGGCCGCCACCGCCCGCCTCTGGGCCTCGCCCGATCGCGTCCGTTTGTTTGCCCGCCAGGCCGAGCAGGTGCTCAGCCGGGGCCGGCCGCTGTGTACCTACTGCGGGCTTCCAATCGATCCCAGCGGGCATCCTTGCCCGGCGTCCAATGGCGCCCGGCCAATCCTCTGAGACGCGGGAGCGCCCGGCGGACGAGGTCGAGCGCCAGCTCCGCGACCTGCCCGACCTCGAGCTGCTCGGCCTGCTCCGGCGCTCGAGCAACTACACGTTTCTCGCCCGGTTGGGCCCCGAGCCGGAGCTGCTGACGGTCTACAAGCCGCGAGTCGGAGAGTCGCCGCTTTGGGATTTTCCCTCCGGGACGCTCTATAAGCGCGAGGTCGCGGCCTACCTGCTGGCGCGTGGGCTGGGCTGGCCCAACATCCCGCCGACCGTGGTCCGACAGCGTGGACCGCACGGCGTTGGAGCACTCCAGCTCTGGGTCGAGGCGCTGCCGGGGCGGGACTTCTTCGAGGCGCCGGATGCGCCCGAGACCGTGTGGGAGGAGGTGGCGCTCTTCGACGTGGTCACCAACAACGCCGATCGCAAGTCGGGCCACTGCCTGAACGACGAGGCCGGCCGCTGGTGGGTGATCGACCACGGCCTCACCTTCCACGTCGAAACCAAGCTGCGGACGGTGATCTGGGACTTTGCCGGCCGGCCGCTGCCCGATCGCCTGCGCGGCGACCTCGAGCGAGCCACCGCTGAGCTCTGCTCGGGCGAGCTGCGGGCGGCGATGGCGGAGCTGGTCAGCCCCCACGAGCTGGCGAGCCTCGAGCGGCGCCTCGAGGCCGTCCAGCGGCCCGGCTGGTGCTACCCGCAGCCGGGCTCGGGCTGGTCGGTGCCCTGGCCTCCCGTGTAGTCGAATCGTCGGCGTTAAGACCTACGGTCTGGCTCGGATGCGCCGACTCGTCCTCCTTGTCCTGCCCGCGGCCTGGCTGCTCACGACCGCTGCCACCGCAACGCCCGCGCGGACCCCGACCCCTTTGCCCACTCCCCAGCCGACGCCGACGCCGACCCCGAGCCTCGGCCAGCTGAGCCTGTCCCCCACCCTCGGCTCGGCGGGCGTCAAGGTCACCGTGCAGGGATCGCAGTTCGGGCCCAACGAGCAGGTCAAGCTCTACTGGGACTCGCCCGACAAGGCCCTGGGCACGATCGGTGCCGATGACAAGGGCGCCTTCAGGCTCGACGTCGAGGTCCCGACCGGGGATCCCGGCCAGCACCAGATCTGTGCCGTCGAGACCGGCACCACGCCCTGCGCCAGCTTCCGCCTCGAGGCCGCCACCCCCAGTCCGACCCCCTCGGCGAGCGCAAGCGCGACTCCCGCGGCGACTCCGGTCGCCACCGCGACCCCGGTGCCCCTGCCAAGCACCACGGTGCCCGCCACCCAGAACGTGAGCGCGGTGTCAGTGCTGCTCCAGCCGCCTTTCGTTTTCTTCCCGCTGCTGCTGCTGGCCGCCGCCCTGGGCGGTGCCGGGCTCTGGATCTGGAGCGGCCTCCGCGCCACCCCTCGCCCTGCTCGCCGCATCGCCGCCGCGACCGTGACACACCGCAGCGTGCGGCCGGACGCGGCCCCGGTGCCGCAGCCGCCGGCCGATGCGCCGAAACCAGAGCCGCCGCTGCCGCAACCGCCGGCAAATGCGCCCGAACCCGTCATTGCCGGCCCCCGCGCCGCGGGCGGCGATGACGCCCTCGATCTGCCTCAGCCGAGTGACTGAACGAACGGCTGATTGACGGCCGGCGAACGCTGCCGGAAACTGACCCTCCGTGCCGGACGCCCTGCTTTCGGTGCGCGGCCTCAGCATCCGATTCGGGGGGATCGTCGCGCTCGACCACGTCTCCTTTGACGTCCCTCGCAACAGCATCGTCGGTCTGATCGGTCCCAACGGAGCCGGCAAGACGACTCTGTTCAACTGCGTCACGCGGCTCTACAACCCCAACGCGGGGGAGATCCTCTTCGACGGCACCGACCTGTTGAAGATCGCGCCTCACAACATCATCCGGCACGGCATCGCGCGCACCTTTCAGAACGTCGAG
>DASUWN010000087.1:0-21531 GCA_036378395.1 Candidatus Dormiibacterota bacterium
CGCGGCGCACGATTCGGGCTGCCGATCTGCCCCTGGCACTGATGGCCGACGTCTGCCTCTGCGAGTACACCGACCACGGGCACTGTGGCGTGCTCGAAGGCGACGACGTCGACAACGACCGGACCCTGCCGCTGCTCGGGCGAGCGGCCGCCGCCTATGCCGACGCCGGAGCCGACATCGTGGCACCGAGCGCGATGATGGACGGCCAGGTCGCGGCGGTGCGCGCTGCGCTGGACGAGGGCGGCCACAGCGAGGTGGCGGTCATGGCCTACGCATCCAAGCACGCGTCATTCCTCTATGGGCCCTTCCGCGACGCAGCCGGCTCGACGCCCTCGTTCGGCGACCGGCGCGCCTACCAGATGGACTCCGCCAACCAGCGCGAGGCGATACGCGAACACCAGCTCGACGGGGCGGAGGGCGCGGACATCCTGATGGTCAAGCCGGCGCTCACCTCGCTCGACATCCTGGCTCAGGTTTGCGAGCGGACCGCGCTGCCTCTGGCGGCTTACCAGGTCAGCGGCGAGGCGGCGATGATCGAGGCCGCCGCCGAGCGGGGCTGGATCGACCGCCGTGGAGCGATCCTGGAGACCCTCACCGCGATCGCGCGGGCGGGCGCCGGGATCCTGATCACCTACTTCGCGGCCGACGTTGCGGCCTGGCTGCGGGAGGGCGAGTGACGCGGTGGCGCAGTTCGTCCAGGCACTAGCCCTCGGTCTCGACCCCGCCTGGCGCCGCCAGGAGGCAGCCTGCCGGTCGCGTGACGCTGAGGAGTTCGTCACCGCCCTCGACGCGCCCGGCATCCGCACCCATACCTACTCGACGATCGGGATGAAGACCGGCAGCGATTTGCTGCTCTGGCGCCTGGCCGATTCCTATGACGCACTCGAGGAAGCCGCAGCGGCCGCGCTGCGTTCGGGCCTCGGACGCTGGTGCCGCGTCAGCCACAGCTTCGCCGGCGTCATCCAGCCCTCGCAGTACGTGAAGCGGCCGACGACGCAGGAGCAGTCGCTGTTCGAGGGCGAGCGCTCGCGCTACCTGGTCGTCTACCCGTTCACCAAGAACGCCGACTGGTACCTGCTCGGCCGCGAGGCGAGGCAGGGGATCATGAACGAGCACATGCGGGTCGGCCACGACTATCCGCAGGTCCGGCAACTGCTGGCGTACTCCTTCGGCCTCGACGACATGGACTTCCTGGTCGCCTACGAGACCGACGACCTCCCAGCGTTCGGCGAGCTGGTGCGCGCGCTGCGCGGCACCGAGAGCCGGCGCTCGACGGTGCGGGACACGCCCCTCCTGTGTGGCGTCCACCGACCGGCGAGCGAGATCGCGGCCCTGCTCGGCGGTTGACGCAGCCGGATCAGCTCCTGGCCGAAGCGCGGGCGCTCTTCCCGGGCGGCGTCAACAGCCCGGTCCGGGCCTACAAGGCGGTCGGCGGCGAGCCGCCGCTGATCGAGCGCGGCCACGGCGCAACCATCTGGGACACCGCCGGCAATCGCTACCTGGACCTGGTCGGCGCCTATGGCCCGCTGGTGGTTGGCCACGCTCGGAGCGAGGTGGTCGCGGCGGTGGCGCGGGCCGCCGAGGCGGGCGGTCCGTACGGCCTCACATCGCCTGGCGAGGTGCGGTTGGGCCAGCTGATCCGAGCGCGGATGCCCGCCGTCGAGAGGCTGCGCTTCGTCAGCTCGGGCACCGAGGCGGCGATGAGCGCGCTCCGGGTGGCGCGGGCGGCCACGGGGCGCGAGCTGATCGTGAAGTTCGACGGCGGCTATCACGGCCACGCCGACTCCCTGCTGGTGGAGGCAGGGTCGGGAGCGGCCACCCTCAGCCTTCCCGGCAGCGCCGGCATCGGCCGCGCCGGCGAGGCGACGCTGGTCGCGCGCTACAACGATCTGGATTCGGTCGAGCGGTTGCTTGCCGGCCGTCGCGGCCAGGTCGCCGCCCTGATCGTCGAGCCGGTCGCCGCCAACATGGGGGTAGTCGTGCCCGAGCCGGACTTCTTGACCGGCCTGCGACAGCTCTGCACCGCGCATGGCGCGCTGCTGATCTTCGACGAGGTGATCACGGGCTTTCGGGTCGCTCCCGGCGGCGCCCAGGAGCTCTACGGCGTGCGGCCCGACCTGACCGTCCTCGGCAAGATCATCGGCGGGGGGTTTCCAGTCGGAGCCTACGGCGGCCGCGCCGACCTGATGGACCTGGTCGCGCCGAGCGGGCCTGTCTATCAGGCGGGGACGCTTTCCGGGCATCCGGTGGTCATGGCCGCCGGCGCGGCCACCCTCGAGCTGCTCGACCGGGACGCCTATGCGCGGCTCGACGGTCTGGGCGCGCGTCTGGGCGCCGGTTTGGAGGAGCTCGGCTGGGCGGTCGGCCGCTGCGGGTCGCTGCTGACGCCATTCGCAGCCGCGCGCCCGCCGCGCGACTTCGCCGAGGCCAAGCAGGCCGACCTCGCCGCCTACGCCCGCCTCTTCAACGCGCTGCGAGCGGGAGGCGTGCTGCCGCCGCCCTCACAGTTCGAGGCCTGGTTCCTTTCCACCGCCCACGGCGAGGCCGACGTGGACCGAGTGTTGGAGGTCGCTAGCGGAGACGGGGCAGGATCTCGGCCGCAACCCGCTCCAGCACGCCCAGTTGAGCGTCGCTCGGATGATCGAGGATGAACTCGTCGATCCCGGCCTCGCGATAGCGGCCGATAACGTCCTCGAAGGCGTCGGTCGAAGCCCAGGGATCGGCGTCGGCCCGCGGCACCCAGTAGTAAAGGGAGCGCCGGACCTCGGCCGGGTCGCGACCGATCTTGGCGCACTCCTCGTCGAGGATGGCGCTGCGGTCCCTGATCTCGGCTTCGGTCCCGAACGAGTTCCAGGCGTCCGCGTAACGCGCCACGATTCCGAGCATCCGGCGTTTGTGCGCGCCCAGCGTGAAGGGCGGCCGCGGGCGCTGGACCGGCAGCGGCCGCAGCGCCGCGTCGCGGAGCCGGTAGTGGCGGCCCTCGAAATTGAGCGCCCCCTCCCGAAACAGCCCGTCGCAGATCTTGACCGCCTCCTCGAAGCGGTCGACCAGCTCCCGCGGCTCCGGTAGCGGCGCGCCGAGCATCCGGTGCTCGGGTTCGTACCAGCCGGCGCCGAGACCGAACTCCAGCCGGCCGCCGGAGACGTGGTCGACGGTGACCGCCTCCTTGGCCAGTAGGTAGGGATGGCGGAAGGTGTTGCAGGAGACCAGCACCCCGATCCGGATCCGCTCCGTGGCGGCGGCCAGGCCGGCGAGCAGCGTCCAGGCCTCGAAGTAGGGACCCTCGGGCCGGCTGGGCTGGAGGTAGTGATCGCAGTCCCAAACCGAATCGAAGCCCAGCTCCTCGAACAGGCGCCAGCGCTCGACGGTCTTCTCCCAGGGCAGGTTCTGGTCGGTGCAGAGCCCGAAACGCAGCCGCTGTGCCACGAACGAACGGTACCGCTCAGCCAATCCCGAGCAAGGTCGGATGGCATCTCAAGGCGCGGCGCCAAAACTGCAAGACCGTGAGCTCACAGTCCACCAGTTGTTACAGGAGAACCACATGATTCGACCCAGGAGACTCATGGTCGGCGCCCTTTTCGCAGCGTCCATGTTCGGCAGCGGTGTGGCGGGGGCGGCGATCGCAACCGCCCTCAACTCGCCCGCCAGCATCGCGCTGGCGGCCAGCAACTCACCCTCGCCCGCGGCTACCACGGCTCCCAGCGGAACTCCGCCCAACGGTGGCAAGTTCGTGCCCAACGAAGACCCCACTCACGAGGCCGGTGAGAGCGCCGCGCGGGAGGCTCAGGAGAACGCCGGACAGCGTCCGACCGTTCCCTAGACGACTTCGACTCGGGGCCGGGCGCCCCTCGGGGGCGTCCGGTCTCACCCCGTGCTCGGTTTCCCGAAATGCGTTGGCGGAGAGGGTGGGATTTGAACCCACGAGGAGCCTTTTGAACCCCTAGTCGTTTTCGAGACGACCGCCTTCAACCACTCGGCCACCTCTCCGCTTGGGGCGATAAGTGGCGGTCCCGACCGGATTCGAACCGGCGTTCTCGGCCTTGACAGGGCCGCGTGTTTGGCCAGGCTACACCACGGGACCGCGGACGGCCCAATAGCTTAGCAGTTCAAACTGCCGGCCCCGATCCCACGTGACTCGTATCCCAAAATCTTCTATCATCCCTATCAGTAATTGAGTCAATCACCTAGGGGGATGGGGCCTCCGGGGCCGCCTTTTGGCGGTGGCCGGCCGGGGCGACCCCGGGCCTCCAGCTACGGAACCGGGTTCCTGGACTTTCTCCGCGCCCGCGGCGGATTCATCGCGCTCGCCCTCATCCTGCTCGTGGCCGGCTTCGCTGGGTACGTGGTATGGACGCTGCGCGACCTGCCCGACCCCGGCAAGCAGGACGTGCTGGCGGGGACGGTGATCGTCTACGACCGCCAGGGGCGCGTCATCGAGGAACGCAACTCGCAGGGCCAGTTCCATAACGTCAAGGCGCTCAAGGACATGGGCAGGTTCGGTCCCGACGCGACGCTGGCGGCGGAAGACCGCGACTTCTATCACCATGGGCCGGTCGACATCGCCGGCACGCTGCGCGCTGCCTGGGTCGACATCACGGCTCACGGCTATGAGCAGGGCGGCAGCACCATCACGCAGCAGCTCGTGAAGATCCAGCTCCTGACCCCGCAGAAGTCGATCCTGCGCAAGCTCCAGGAGGTCATCCTCGCGACCGCGCTCGAGCAGCGCTACTCCAAGGACCAGATCCTCGAGATGTATCTGAACCGCGTGTACTACGGCCACAACGCCTACGGGCTGGGGGCTGCGACCAAGACCTACTTCGGCGCCAGCAAGGAGCCCAAGGACCTGACCGTGGCCCAGGCCGCCCTTCTCGCGGCGCTGATCCAGGCCCCCAACTACTACGATCCACAGACCCATTTCGACCGCGCCAAGGCGCGCCAGCTCTACGTCCTCAACGGCATGGTCCAGCGCCACGACATCACCCAGGCGGAGGCCGACAAGGCCGCCCAGGAGGACATCCAGAGCGAGCTGAAGTTCGACACCAGCGCCCGCCAGAGCAAGGCGCCGCACTTCGTCGACTACGTGCTCTCCAAGCTCGAGCAGCAGTACGGCGCCCAGGCCGTGCAGCACGGCGGATTCAGGATCTACACGACGCTCGACCTCGACCTCCAAGCGCTGGCCGAGAAGTCGGTGAGCGACGGCACCGGCCACCTCAAGAGCGGCGGCGTCAACAACGGCATGCTGCTCGCGGCCCGGCCGGACACCGGCGAGATCCTGGCCTGGGTCGGCTCCTCCGACTACTACAACGACCAGATCGGCGGCCAGTTCGACGTGATCCTCTCGCCGCGCCAGCCCGGATCCTCGTTCAAGCCCTACGTCTACGAGGCGGCGCTGCGCGACCACAAGATCACGCTCGCCACCATCACCCACGACAAGCCGACCGACTTCGGCGGCGGCTACAAGCCGAGCGACTTCGACAACAGCTTCAAGGGCGACATGTCCGCTCGCCAGGCGCTGGTCGAGTCGCGCAACGTCCCCGCCGTCGAAGTGGCGAAGACCGAGGGCATCGACAACGTGATTGGCCTTGCCCACGCGATGGGCATCCAGACCCAGCTCCAGCCCGTCCTTTCGACCGCGATCGGCGGTTCCGAGGTCACGATGTACGACCACCTGCAGGGCTACCAGGTCTTCGCCAACCAGGGCCAGAAGGTCCCGCTGATGTCGATCACCAAGATCACCGACAGCTCTGGCAACACGCTCTTCGAGCAGCAGCCGGGCAAGCAGGACGGACAGGCGCGCGTGCTTTCGCCGGCCGAGGCCTACCTGATCACCGACGTGCTCAAGAACTACCAAACCCAATGGAGCCTGGGCTGGAACAAGCAGATGGCGAGCAAGTCCGGAACCACCGGCGGCAGCCAGACCGGCGTCCACAAGGACGCGTGGATGATGGCCTACAACTCCAAGATCGTGGTCGGCGCCTGGGGCGGCAACACCGTTGCCGGCGGCGGCGGCTCCAGCATCAGCACCTTTGGAACCGAGGTCGGTCAGAGCACGCTCGCCGAGTTCATCAACGGGCTGCCGCAGCAGTATTCCGGCTGGTACAACCGGCCCGACGGCCTCGCGGACGGCAAGGGCTGCCCGGGGCAGAAGGACTCCTCTCAGGAGCTCTACCTGACCGGCACCGAGCATCCGAGCTGTCAGGGCTCCTCCCCGTCGCCCTCGCCGTCGTCGAGCCCAACGCCCACACCGGCCCCGACGCCGCCGCCCTCGACACCAATCCCGACGCCGATCGCGACCCTACCGCCGGTTTCCACGCCGACGCCGCAGCCTTCGGCTTCGCCCACTAGGTAGACGCGCACGCGCGCGAGGCGGCCCGAACTTAAGGAGCCCAGAAGGGCCGTCCCTATAATGCGCAGGACGTGAGCGACGTTCAGTCCCAGGGCCCGTCGCCGGACGAGCTAAGAGCGCGTTTCGAGACGCTGCAGCGCGTCGCGATCCTGTTCACGCTCTCCGACAACATCCTGCGCGCGCTGGCGCGGCAGATGCAGCCGATGGGCGTCGTCAAGGGGACTGAGGTCGTCCACCAGGGAGACCCCGGCGACTCGATGTACATCATCGAGGCGGGACGCTGCGAGGTCACCGTCGAGGAGTCGCCCGGACACGCGATCACGATCGCCTTCCTGGGACCGGGTGACTTCTTCGGCGAGATGGCGCTGATCTCGGAAGAGACACGCACCGCGACCGTGCGCGCGCTCGAAGACTCCAAGCTGCTTGTCCTCGATCGCAAGACGCTCTACT
Organism: Candidatus Dormiibacterota bacterium; assembly: GCA_036378395.1. GTDB lineage: Bacteria > Chloroflexota > Dormibacteria > Dormibacterales > Dormibacteraceae > DASUWN01. Next base: position 6,797 of record DASUWN010000087.1, read on the forward strand.
CGACCCTGCCTCCCGACTCCGACGCCATCATCGAGCTGACCAAGCTGGTCGACCAGCGCAAGGAGACCCTGCCCAACTTGATCGCGCGCGCCAAGATGGTGGCGCCCGAGCAGGCGGCGACAGTGGTCTCGGTTTACTCGCCCAAAGGAGGCGCGGGACGGACCACGGTGGCGGTGAACCTCGCCGCCACGCTCGCCAAGCAGTTCCCGGGCGAGGTGCTGCTGGTCGACCTGGCGCTGCCCTACAACCACGCCGCCTTGCTCTCCAACCTGGTCCCCACCGGGTGCCTGGCGCTCACCGCGCAGGCGCCCGGCAACAACTTCGAAGAAGCGCTTTTGGGCGGGATCCTCCACCACCCGGGCGGGATGATGCTGCTGCCCGGCGTCCTCAAGCCGGAGCACGCCGACCTGGTCAACCCGCAGCTGATCGGCCAGTCGATGAACCTGCTCAGCAACACCTTCCGCTACATCGTGTTCGACCTCGGCGTGGCGCTCACCGAGAACGTGCTCACGGTGCTCGAGCATTCGCAGCGGATCGTGCTGCTGGCGACGCCCGAGCTCTCCACGCTGAAGGACATCTCGGACCTGCTCAACATCTTCACCAACGTCCTTCAGATCGTGCCCGGGCGGGTGCTGATCACCATGAACAACAAGATCGCCAAGCCGGTGGTCGGCCGCGAGGATGTCGAGCGAACGCTCAAACAGGAGATCGCCGTCGAGATCGGTTACGACGGCTCCAAGGCCGACGAGGCGGCGGTCAAGGGCGAGATCCTGGCCATCACCGATCCCAAGAGTGCGATCGGCCGCGGATCCGAGGCGCTGGCAGCGATTGTGGCCGGTCTCAAGCCCGAAGAGACCGGTGCACCGGGGGCCCGCAAGCTTCCGTTTGGTTTGAAGGTATAGCTGGTAAACTCGGCAGCACAATGATCGAGCAGGCATCCGTCACCCTCACCGACGAAGCTCTCACCCACCTCAAGGACCTCCTCGAGAAGGAGGCCAATCCCAGCCTCGGTCTGCGCGTCTTCGTCTCCGGCGGCGGCTGCTCGGGCCTCCAGTACGGAATGGCCTTCGACGACATGGTCCGCCCAGGTGACGAGATAGTCGAGCACGCGGGCGTCAAGATCCTGGTCGACGACTTCAGCGCTCCCTACATTCGCGGCTCCGAGATCGACTACGTCGACAGCCTGATGGGCGCGGGGTTCACCGTTCACAACCCCAACGCAGTGAGCTCCTGCTCCTGCGGGCACTCGTTCGACACCGGCGAAGACGCCGGGACGGCGAGGGCCTGCGGCTGCGGCCACTAAGCGAAGAACTGACCCGCTAGTTCGCTTCACCCGAGCGCGGGCTCGGGAGATCGTTCTCGTCGCGATCGGCGCCTTCACGCCGATCGGCATCCTGGCCGTCAACGCCGCCGCCTTCGTGATGCGGCACCTGGCCGAGTTCCGGGTCGTGCTCTCGATTGCGGCTCTGGTCAGCGGCGTGCTGCTCAACGGCCTGACCGCCTACGTGGCGATGCGCTTCGCTCAGCGCAACGCCCCCCTCCTTTACACCGAATACAAGCGGGTGGTGTGGGTGGCCGCCGGGCTGTTCACGGTGGTGCCGGCGAGCCTGGCGGCCTACTGGACCTACCTCGGCATGGTCGACCCCAGCCACCTGCCCGATCGCACCGCGATCGCGGCCTCGGTGCTGGCGCTGGGGACGCCGCTGGCTCTGGCCTGGGTCGACCGGCGCTACTTCCGGCGCCGCGAAGTCGCCGCCGAGCACGAGGAGGAGCGCGAGCAGGCCGGGGGTCGGGGGGCTAGGCGGCCGGGCGGATCTTGAACGCGGTCGGGCGAACGGTGAGGATCACCCGCACCGCCCGGTCTTTGACCTCGCTCGTGTAGCCGCGATAGCGCTGCTGAAGGGTCTGGTAGAAGGCGCCGGTGGGGTCGTCCTCGACGTTTTCGAGCACGCCTCGAACCTGGATGTAGCGGTAGGGGTCTTCGGGATCCCAGATCGAGAAGGCCACGCGCGGCTCCCGCTGCAGGAACTGGAAGTTGTGGCGCTCGCGCGTGTGCGTGAACTTGAGGACGGCCTGCTCGGTATCCCAGAGGAACCACATCGGGTTGATGCGCGGGGCGCCGTCGCCGCCGATGGTGGCGAGGTCGCCGAAGAGGGGCCGCTCGAGCAGGTCGCGGTGGCTCTCGGGGGGAGTCATTCCTCCTTGGGAGCCTGGACCACGGAGTGGTGGCGGAAGTCGACCGGAGGCGCCACCGCCGCCAGCTTGTCCTTCTTCGGCTTCTTCTTCTTCTTTTCCTCGCGGTTGCGGTTGTCGCGTCCTTTGGCCATCTCGGCACGATTGTAGAAGCGCAAAAAGAAGAGCCGCTGCCCGTTGAGGCAGCGGCCCTTCCGAAAGTCCTTTCGGACTTACATCATGTCGGGCGACATTCCGCCCGGCATCGCAGCTTCCTTCTTCTCCGGAATCTCGGTCACGACCGCCTCGGTCGTCAGCACCATGGCCGCGATCGACGCGGCGTTCTGCAGGGCTGAGCGCGTCACCTTGGCAGGGTCGACGATCCCGGCCTTGAACATGTCCGTGTACTTGCCGTTGAGGGCGTCGTAGCCCCAGCCGGCCTTGCCCTTGCGGACTTCCTCGATGATCACCGAGCCTTCCTGGCCGGCGTTGGCCGCGATCTGGCGGATTGGCTCCTCCAGCGAGCGGCGGACGATCTTGACCCCGGTGAGCGGGTCGCCCTCCAGGCCGAGACCGTTGTCGAGGACCTTCTGGGCCTGCAGCAGCACGCTGCCACCGCCGGCCACCATGCCCTCTTCGACACCGGCCTTGGTCGCGCTGAGGGCGTCCTCGATCCGGTGCTTCTTCTCCTTCTGCTCGACCTCGGTAGCCGCCCCGACCTTGATCACCGCGACGCCGCCGGCCAGCTTGGCCAGCCGCTCCTGCAGCTTCTCGCGGTCGAAGTCGGAGGTGGTCTCCTCGATCTGGGCCTTGATCGCCTTGATCCGGCCCTGGATCGCGTCGGTCTTACCGGCGCCCTCGACGATAGTGGTGTCGTCCTTGTTGACGGTCACCCGGCGGGCGCGGCCCAGCTGCTCGATCCGGGTCTGGTCGAGCTTGAGACCGAGGTCTTCGCTGATGACCTGGCCGCCCGTGAGGATGGCCATGTCCTCGAGCATCGCCTTGCGGCGGTCACCGAAGCCCGGCGCCTTGACGGCGACGGCCTGGAAGGTGCCGCGCAGCTTGTTCACGATCAGGGTGGCCTGCGCCTCGCCCTCGATGTCCTCGGCGACGATCAGGAGCGGCCGGCCCTGCTGAACGACCTTCTCCAGCACCGGGAGCAGGTCCTGGACCGCGGAGATCTTCTTGTCGGTGATGAGGATGAACGGGTCCTCGAGCACCGCCTCCATGCGGTCGGGGTTGGTCACGAAGTAGGGGCTGGTGTAGCCCCGGTCGAACTGCATGCCCTCGACCGTCTCGAGCTCAGTGCCCAGGCCCTGGCTGTCCTCGACGGTGATCACGCCGTCCTTGCCAACCTTGTCCATCGCCTCAGCGATGAGTTCGCCGATCTTCTCGTCCTGCGACGAGATGGCGCCGATGTGGGCGACGTCCTCGTGACCCTTGACCGGAACCGCGAGCCGCTTGATCTCAGCCACCACCGACTCCACCGCCTTCTCGATGCCCACCTTGAGCAGCATCGGGTTGGCGCCGGCGGCGACGTTCTTGAAGCCCTCGTTGATCATCGTCTGGGCCAGGATGGTCGCCGTGGTGGTGCCGTCACCGGCCACGTCGTTGGTCTTGGTCGCTACCTCGCGCAGCAGCTGCGCCCCGGTGTTCTCCCAGGGGTCCTTGAGCTCGATCTCGCGGACGATGGTGACGCCGTCGTTGGTGACGGTCGGCGCACCGAACTTCTTCTCCAGCACCACATTCCGGCCCTTGGGGCCGAGCGTGATGCGGACCGACTGCGCGACGACGTCGATGCCGCGCTTCAGGCCCTGCCGGGCCTCTACATCAAAGGCAACCGCCTTTGCCATCTACAACCTCCTCGCTGGTTTGTTGATTACTTCTTTGACTTCGACTTGCCGTTGCCGACGACGGCGAGCACGTCCTTCTCGGAGACGATCAGGTACTCGACCTCGTCCAGCTTGAACTCGTTGCCGGCGTACTTCGCGTAGAGGACGCGGTCGCCGACGCCCAGCTCCATGGGCACCTTCTGCCCGTTGTCGAGGATCCGGCCGGTGCCGACGGCCTCGACGATGCCCTCCTGGGGCTTCTCTTTCGCGGTGTCCGGGAGCACGATTCCGCTCTTGGTGCGCTCCTCCCGTTCGACCGGCTTGAGTACGACACGGTCGCCAAGCGGCCTCAGATTCATTCGCTAACCCTCCTCAGCTGGGAATTCTCGAAATTGGCAGTCCATGCACGCGAGTGCTTAGCACTCGGTGACGCCGAGTGCTAATTATGGATACCCCGTTCGCCGGATTTCAACACCTGCCTGGGGCGGGGGGCGCGTCGGCTGCCGTTTTTTCGAGAAACCGCGGGTGGGACCGGGGCCGATCGGCCGGTTTTTCGAGAAACCGCGGGTGGGACCGGGGCCGATCGGCCGGTTTTTCGAGAAACCGCGGGTGGGACGGGGCCCGATCTGCCGGTTTTTCGAGAAACCGCGGGTTCGGGCGCGCGGGCGCGGCGCGGGCCTACCAGCCGAGTGAGGGGTCGGCCGGGCCGCCCGCGGCGGGGGCGAAGTGGGCCGCGGCCGCGATCATGGCGGCGTTGTCGGTGCACAGGGCGAGCGACGGGATCGTGAGCCGCGCGCGGCCGGCGAGGGCCTCCTCGGCGCGCCGCCGGAGCAGCGTGTTGGCTGCCACCCCTCCGCAGACGACCACATCCGCCGCCGGATGCGCCCGGAGGGCGGCCGCGAGCTTGGCCAGCAGCGACTCGACGACCGAGTGCTCGAAGGCGGCGGCGAGGTCGGCGCGGTCCTGCTCGGTCACCGCGTCCCCCAGGTCGCGCAGGCGATAAAGCAGCGCGGTCTTGAGGCCGCTGAAGCTGTAGTCGAGTCCCGGCAGCGATGGAACCGGGAGCGGCTGCCGGGTGCGGTCGCCGTGGCGGGCCAGCCGGTCGAGCGCGGGGCCGCCCGGGTAGCCGAGACCCAGCATCCGTGCGGCCTTGTCGAAAGCCTCGCCGGCGGCGTCGTCGCGGGTACGCCCGAGAACTTCGAAGTCGCCGTGGGCGCGCATCCAGACCAGGTCGGAGTGCGCGCCGCTCACGACCAGGGCCAGCAGCGGCGGCCTAAGTTCAGGCTGCGTGAGAAATGCGGCATAGACGTGGCCCCAGAGGTGGTTGACGCCGGTCAGCGGCTTCGACCAGGCCGCGGCCAGCCCGGCGGCGAGACCGGTTCCAACCAGTAGACACCCGACCAGGCCTGGCCCCCGCGTCACGGCGACGCGTTCGATGTCCTGGGCGGCGGTGCCCGCCTGCTCGAGCGCAGACTCGACCAGCCCGGGCAGCCGCTCGAGGTGGGCGCGGGCCGCGACCTCAGGCACCACCCCGCCGTACTCGCGGTGGATGGCGACCTGGGAGTGGATCAGGTTCTCGACGATCTGGCGGCCATCCTCCACCAGAGCGACCGAGGTTTCGTCGCAGCTGGTCTCGATCCCGAGGGTGAGGCTCAAGACTCCTGGGGCAGGTACTCCCGGCGCAGGCCGCGCACGTCGCTCTCGATGCGCGCCAGGTTCTCTTCGTAGGCGCGCCGGAACCGCGGCGAGAAGATCGAGTCGGACCACATCACGATCGCGTCCTCGCCGTTGTCCGTGTAGTAGCCCTTGCGGCGGCCGATCACCTTGAAGCCGAAGCGCTCGTACATCTTCATCGCGTTCTCGTTGCTGGTCCGGACCTCGAGGGTGATCCACTTGGCGCCCATCTCGTAGGCGGCCTGGACCAACGCGGCGAACAGGATGCGTCCGTAGCCGGCGTGCTGCAGGTCACGACGCACGCCGATCGTCGTCACGTGCGCCTCGTCGTACATGCGCCACATGCCGGCGTAGCCGACGATTTCTTCAGATTCGTCCTCCAGGATCCGCTTGAGCACGATGTAGTGCGCGCTGTTCCGGGAGGCCAGTTCGCGGTAGTACGCGTTGCGCGGCCAGGGCGTGCTGAAGATGTCACGCTCGATGGCCTGCACGGTGGGAACGTCCTGCTCCGCCATGGGCTCGACCGCGAGCCGTTCGCGCAGCTGCACCATCAGGGCGCCTGAGGGCCGGCGCCGGCCTTGGCGTGCCAGCCGAACGACTGCATGTATCGAAGGCTGACCCTATCACAGGGCACCTCGGGTGCCATCGCGACCAGTCGCGCGGCCGCCTCGCCGAAAGAACGCAGCTCGGCAGCGGCCAGGAGCTCGAAGTTGAGCCGCGCCGCCGTCTCCGGCCGGAGCCAGCCAACCCCTGGCGCGTCACCGGGAACCTCCGTCACATCGGCCAGCCCGGTGTCGCCCTCTGGCGTCAGGAAGTAGACCCGCCCCCGCCCCGCCTCGACCAGCGCGGTCGCAGGCCTTCGGGCCCGTTCGCGCTGGACCTCGAGGCTGCCGAGGGTGCGCAGCGGGATCCGCCGGCCGAGCGCGATGCCGACCGCGTAGGCGGCGCCGACGCGGAGGCCGGTGAAAGAGCCGGGACCGGTCGCCACCGCGACCGCCGTCAGCTGCTTGGGGTCGGCGATACCGGCCGCCAGCGCCGGCAGGTCGAGGTCGCGGCCCGAGGGACGTGTTACGTCGGCCACGACGGCATCGCCGCCGTCGAGGAGGGCGAGCGCGGTGGTCGTGGAAGACGAGTCGATGACCAGGATCACCGCCGGAAGCGCTGCCTCGGAATTCGGTGCCCCGGCGGTCGAGGCGCCAGTCGATTCCGAGCAGCGCAGGCGAGCGCAGCAAAAGCTGCGTGAGCCGAGCCGCGGAGGAATCGGCGGAGATATCGAGCGCCTGGGCGCCGAAGGCCAGGCTGTGTTTTCGGCGGGGATCCCAGGATCACGACGGTTGAAACCGCAGCCGGCGGCGGTTTTCGTCCAGCGGCTCGAAGCTGACCTGGAGACGCCGCTCCGGTCCGAGCTCGAGCCGGTCTCCCCACTCCACCGCGACCACGCCCTCGTCGAGCAGCTCGTCGAGGCCGAGCTCGGCCAGGTCGCTCGCCCGCTCCAGGCGGTAGAGGTCGGCATGCGCGAGCTGCGTCCGGCCAGGATAAACGCGCACCAGCTGGAAGGTCGGGCTCATGACGTCGGCCTGCGAACCGAGACCCCGCGCCAGGCCGCGCACGAACGTGGTCTTGCCGGCTCCCAGCGGGCCCACCAGCAGCACCAGGTCCCCCGCCCGGAGCTGGACAGCAAGCCGCTCGGCGGCGGCTTCGGTCTCCTCGGCCGACGCCGTGATCAGCTCATCCGTAGTGGTCATAGCCGCCTGCATCCCGCTCTTCGCCGTCGACGACGATGCGCTCGTCTTCGGTGAACTCGCCGATCAAGGTCAGCCCCGGCGCCGGCTGCGGGCATCCGCAGACGAGCACCGTCTCCTCGCCACCGGTGAGCGCCTGCTCGAGGGTCGCCCCGTCTGCCACCGGCACCTCCCCGCTTCGGATCCGGGCGCCGACGCCGGCGGCGGCCCGGAACTTGAGGAGCTCCCGGAGCAGTCCGTCCGAGATGTCGCCGCAAGCGGCGCCGGGCGGCAGGGCTCCGAACCAGGGCCGCGGCCGCGTCGGGCGGCGGGCGACAAGTGCTGCCGCCTCTCCACCCAGCGGACCGGTCACCGCGATCGCCCACCCCGGCCGAATGGCCGAACGCGGCAGTGGCGGCCGGGTGGCGCGACCGAGCGCCAGCAAGGTGATGACGATCGGTCCCGGAGTGCTGGTCGTGTCGCCGCCGAGCAACTTCAGCCCGCATTCGCCGGCGGATGCAGCGAGGCCGGCATAGAGGCTCTCGACCACCGCCACCTCGGTCGCCGCCGGCGCCGAGAGCGCGACCAGTCCATAGGTCGGGGTCGCCCCCTTGGCGCCCAGGTCGGCCAGTGTCAGCGCGGCCGCTCGCCAGCCGGCGGTTTCGGCCGGCATCCAGTCCAAGTCGAAGTGAACCCCGGCGACGAAGGTGTCGCAGGTGGCGACCGTGATCGTCCCGTCGGCCTCGCGCCAGGCGGCGGCGTCGTCCTCGCCGGCGCCGATCAGGACCTCGCCGCCGGCGCGGGAGAGGTGCGGCAGCAACCGCTCAAGCAGCCCCAGCTCGCCGAGCTGGCTCAGGTTCACTCAGTAAGGATCGCGCGCGAGCGGCGGGCGGCGGCTTCGGGGTCGGCGGCGCCGAAGAGTCCCCGGATCATGCAGGCGCGCCGGACGCCGGACGCGACCACCTGGTCCAGGTTCTCGGGCTGGACACCGCCGATGGCAAAAACCGGCACCCCGAGCGCGGACTGCAGCTCAGCCGCGCGCCCCGGCCCCACCACCGGCTTCACGGCCTTGATCGGGGTCGCGAAGGCCGGGCCGCAGCCGACGTAGTCGGCACCCTCTTTCACTGCTTGCCGCGCGCTCTCGACCTGGTTGGCCGAGGCGCCGATCAAAAACCCCGCCCCGGCCAGCCGCCTGGCCTCGGGCAGGCTGAGGTCGTCGTCGCCCAGCTGCACGCCATCGGCATCGACGAGGAGCGCGATGTCGACATGGTCGTTGACGATGAACAGCCGCCCGGCCTCGGCCGTTATCTCCCGCAGCCGGATCGCCAGCTCCAGCAGCCGCCCCCGAGGCAGCGTCTTGTGCCGCAGCTGGAGCACGTCCGCCCCACCCCCCAGGACGGCGCGGCTGAGCTCGAGCAGGCGCTCGGGCTCTTCGTCGGGAGTGATGGCGTAGAGATGGGCGCCCGCCAGAGCGGACTGCCGGGAGCTCGGGTTCACCGAGAACCCAACCGTATACTCGCGTCCAGTTGCATTTCAATCTGGTCGACGGCCTGGTGCTGGCCGTCTGCCTGCTCGCGCTGGCGGACGGCGCCCGGCGAGGATTCACGACCTACGCCACCGAGCTGAGCGCGTTCGCTTTCGGCCTCGGGCTCGCCTTCGTCGTCTTCGAGCCGGTCAGCTCCTTCTTGCACCGGGCGCTCGGCGTACCGCTCGGCCTCGGCGGCTTCGGTGTCTTCCTGATCGTGCTCGTCGTCGGTCACGGCGCCATGCAGGCCGCCGTCCACGGCCGCTTCCGCTGGCTGGCGGCCGAGCTGGGGCTGGATCCGGACACCGGCCGCCACCTCAATAAGCGCGCGGGCGCCCTGCCGGCAGTCGGCACCGCGGTACTGGTGAGCGCGCTGGTACTGACGGCGCTGGTCGTGATGCCCAGCTCCGGCTATCGCTCGCTGGTCCTCGCCTCCACGCTCGGCTCCCGGATCGTCGGGGAGGCCTCCTTCATCGAGCCGCCGCTGCTTCGGCTCCTGGAGCGCGCGCAGAACGACGGCAGCGCGGGGAACCAGCCCCAGGTTCCCGCCGACGCCGGGGAGAACGCGTTTTACCGCCTCCATCTGCCCGACCAGCTTGACACCAGCCTCGACCTCGCCAGCGAGAACCGGATGCTGGCCCTGGTCAACCAGACACGGCAAGAGAACGGGCTCCGGCCGCTCGCGGTGGATGCGCTGCTGCAGGCGGCCGCGCGCGACCACAGCCTCGACATGTATCAGCGGCACTATTTCTCCCACAACACGCCCGACGGCCAGAACCCGTTCGACCGCATGCGGGCGCACGGCGCGCACTTCGTGACCGCGGGCGAGAACATCGCCTTCGCGCCCGACGTCGACCAGGCCTACCAGTCGCTGCTGGCGAGCCCCGACCACCGCGCCAACATTCTCAACGGCGACTTCCGCTGCGTCGGCATCGGGGTCTATCGCGCAGTGGGCTACGAGGAGATGTTCACCCAGGACTTTTCAGACTGCGTCAGCTGACCAGCGCGTCCTCGTCGAGGTCGTGCGCGCGTTCCGGGTCACGCGCCCGGAAAAGCATTTCCTGGGCCAGGAAGAGCACGTCCATAAGGGGCACCACCCGGTAGCGCAGGCGCAGCGCCTCGCGCTCGGCATCGTCCGCCGGAACCGGCACCCCCTCCAGGATTAGGCTCGCCCGCTCGCGCAGCGCCGAAGGCACACGGTCCACCCCCTGGAGGTTGAGCTCCTCGAGCTGGAAGAGCAGGGCGTCGATCGCCCGCACCGCCGTCTCGAGCCGCAGCTCACGCTTGCGACGGTGGGATTGCGCGATGCCGGCCGCGATGTCCCGATTGGCTTCTTCGAACATTGCCCCTGCAGCTGATACTGCGCGGGGCTACTTAGAAATTCCTGTGGCTGGGGCTAGAAGAGGATCTGGCGGAGCTTCTCGCGAAGGACCGGCGGTGCCGTCTCCTGCTCGCAGCAGACCTTGACCAGCCGCTTGAGACTGGTCTCAAACTGGTAGCGCTCGGCACAGGGCGGGCAGTCGTCGAGGTGCTGCTTGATCTCCTCAACCTCGGAGGTCGACAGCTCGCGGTCCACGAAGCGCTCCAGCCGGTCGACACACTCCTGACAGTTCACGAGGCCGCTCGGTCCTTGGCGCCGACGATTCCGGACTCGAGCGCGTAATCGTAGAGCGTCCGCTGCAGCTGCTGGCGGGCGCGGTGAAGCCGCGACATCACGGTCCCGATCGGCACGCCGAGCACCTCGGCCGCGTCCTTGTAGGAGAACCCCTCGACGTCGACCAGGAGCACCACCTCACGGTGAAGCGGCGGGAGCTTCTCGACCGCCTCCACGACCTCATGGGCAGCGAGCCGGTCGAGGACCTGGTCCTCGGGGATCGCGGACTCGTCCTTGATCCGGTCGTAGAGGGCGAAATCGCTGCTGTCGTCGTCCAGGCTCAGATCTTCGGGCCGGCCGCCCTTGAACCGGTCCCAGAACAGGTTGCGCATGATCGCGAACAGCCAGGCCTTCATGTTGGTGCCGGGCTGGTAGCTGTGCTGGTAGCGGAGGGCGCGAACATAGGTGTCCTGGACCAGGTCCTCGGCCCGGTCGGGATTCCGCGTCAACCGGAGCGCACCGCGGTACAGCGTATCCAGATGGCTCATCGCCTCTTCCGCGAAGGCCAGCGGGGGGGCGGGGGGCCCTCCCCCACGGTTTAAGGGGGGCGTCTCCGCCATCCGGACCAGTGTAGCTACCACCGCTGGTTCAACCCGATGCCGGGAGCGGCTATTCCGCGAGCGGGTAGCGCCGCTCGACGCGCCGGCCGATCGCGGTCAGCACCTCATACGAGATCGTGTCCGACCACTCGGCGACGGCCTCGGCCGTGATCCGCTCCTCCCCGTCGGCGCCGATGAAGGTGGCCACGTCACCCGGTCGGACGTCGGGAATGCCGCTGACGTCGAGCGTGACCATGTCCATGCTCACGCGGCCGATCAGCCGCGCCCGCCGGCCGCGCACGAGCACGTCGCCGCGGTTGCCCCGAGCCCGGAAAACGCCGTCCGCGTAGCCGAGGGTGACGGTCGCTACCGGGGTCGCCCGCTCGGCGCGCCAGGTGCGGCCGTAGCCGACGCTCTCGCCCGGCTCGACGGTCTTGACCTGGACCAGCAGGGCGCGCAGCTGGAGCGCGGGCTTGGTCCCCGGCGCCTCGCAGCCGTAGAGGCCGATGCCGAGGCGGACGGCGTCGAAGGAGACGCCACGCAGCGCGCCGCCGGTATTGCCGGCGTGGCGGAGACCAGGGTTGATTCCTGCCTCTTCGAGCTGCCCCAGAAGCCTGCGAAAGCGATCTGCCTGCTGGGCGGTGAACTCGGGGTCGGTGTCCGAGGCGGCGAAGTGGGTAAAAACGCCGGCCAGCCGAAGCGAACCGGCGCCGGCGACGAAGCGGGCTAGCTCCAGCGCCGCCTCCGGCTGCACGCCCAGCCTGCCCATTCCGGTGTCGACCTTGAGGTGAACGGGCACCGCCACTCCCCGCTCTTGGGCCGCCGCCGCCAGAGCTCGGGCCACGTCGAGGCTGAAGCAGGTCACGGCGACGCCGGTCGCGGCGGCGAAGCCGGCGTCGCCGGGGAGCAGACCGCCCATGGCCAGGATCCGTTCCGGCGGGCAGAGGTCGCGCAGCTCGCCCGCCTCCTCGAGCGTCGACACCGCCAGGCCCCAGGCCCCGGCGTCCAGCGCCGCTCGCGCCACCGCCCGGGCGCCGTGGCCGTAGGCGTTGGCCTTGACCACCGCCAGGACCCGCGTTCCTGGCTCCTGCAGGCTCTGAAGGTGGCGGAGGTTGTGGGCGATCGCGCCCAGGTCGACCTCGGCCCAGCGGCTGCTCAGATGCCGCCTCGGCGGAGCACGTCCATCACCTGGGGGATCTCGATCAGCAGATCGGAGGCGAGCAGGCCCGAATCCCCGAGGCGCTCCGACACCCGGCGGCCGGCCTCGGCGTGGACGTAGACGCCGGTCACGGCCGACTGGTAGGGGTCCAGGCCCTGGGAGAGGAGGCCGCCGATCACCCCGCTGAGGACGTCACCCGTGCCGCCGGTAGCCAGCGCCGGGACCTGGTGCGGATCGACGGAAACCCGTCCATCCGGCGCCGCGACCACGGTGTGGGCGCCCTTGAGCACGACCACCGCCCCCCACTCCTCGGCCGCTTCGCGTGCCGTGCGACCGCGGTCAGATTCGACGCTGGCGATGTCGGTATGGAGCAGGCGCGACATCTCGCCTGGATGCGGCGTCAGCACCCGGCCTTCGCCCAGCTTCTTGAGCAGGCGCGGGTTGTCGGCCAGTGCGTTGAGGGCGTCGGCGTCGAGGACCGCCGGCAGCTGGAGGTGGCCGACCAGGTCGTAGATCAGCCGCCACGTCGAGCGATCACGGCCGAGACCCGGTCCGATCACCACCGCCCGGCCGGCTTCCAGGTGGCGCATCACCGCGTCGCTGGCGGCGTGCCCGATGGTTCCCGGCGCGACCTCCGGGACCGGCGTCGCCATCACCTCGGTGCACTTGGCGGCCAGGATCGGGTAGATGCTGTCCGCCACCAGCAGCCTCACCATCCCCGCTCCGCTGCGAGCGGCGGCCGTCGCCGACAGGTAGGCGGCGCCGGTGAGGCCCAGGCTCCCGGCGAGCACCACGACCGTTCCAAAGGTGCCTTTGTGAGCTTCCGGCGGCCGCCGCGGCAGCGTCACCGCCTCCGGGGCGGGCAGGAATCCGGTAGTGGCGTCCGGCTCCGGCATCTCGAGGATCGCGGACGCGATCGCGACACCCGACTGGTGCGTGATGCTGACCTGGACCTCGGCGCCGCGAGCGTCGCCGAGCAAGCGCACGCGGGGGGCGCCCGAGCGAGCGGGCAGGATCTCGATCCGCCGACGGGGAAAGCAGATGCCGGTGCCGTCGAAGCACTTGATGACCGCCTCCTTGGCGGCCCAGCGGCCGGCCAGGCGCTGCGCCGAGCCGGCGCAGTACTCGATCTCGGCGGGTGTGAAGGCCTTGTGCAGGAAGCCGTCGCCGGAGCGGCGCACGGCGGTGGCCATCCGCTCGATCCCGAGCACGTCGACCCCGATTCGCCGCATCGGCTTAGAGCGTAGTCCGGCCTACTCCACGGTGACTGATTTCGCCAGGTTGCGCGGCTGGTCGACATCGCAGCCGAGCTCGGACGCCACGTGGTAGGCGAACAGCTGCAGCACCACCGTGTTCAGCACCGCGGTCGTGGCCTCGTCCGCCGCTGGGACCGTGAGGATGTCGGTGGCAAGCTCGGCCAGGCTGTGGTCGCCCTCGGTCACCAGCGCCAGAACGGGCGCGTCGCGGGCGACCATCTCGTGGACGTTGCTGACCATCTTTTCGCGGGTGAGGCTGTCGGTGCAGATCGCGATCACCGGGAAGTTGGCGTCCAGCAGCGCGATCGGCCCATGCTTCAGCTCCCCACCCGAGGTCCCCTCGGCGTGTAGGTAGCTGATCTCCTTGAGCTTGAGCGCGCCCTCGCGCGCGACCGGCACGTTGATGCCGCGGCCCACGTACATGAAGTTCCGGAAGCGGCTGTAGTGATGCGCGAGGCGGGCGATGTCCTGCTCGCGGTCGAGGACTTTGCGGATCATGTCCGGCAGGTCCCGCAGCGCATGCGCCAGTTCCTGGCGGCGCTCGAGGGAGATCCGGCCGTGGGCCGTCGCCAGGCGCAGCGCGAGCAGGTACTGGCTGACCATGTGGGCGACGAAGGTCTTGGTCGAGGCGACGCAGATCTCCGGCCCCGAATGCAGGTAGATGGCGCCGTCGGCGTCGCGGGTCGCCGTGCTCCCGACCACGTTGGTGACCGCGATCGTGAGCGAGCCGCGCTCCTTGGCCTGGCGCAGCCCGACCAGCGTGTCGGCGGTCTCGCCCGACTGCGTGATCACAACCGTGAGCGTGTCCTCGCCGACGGTCGGACGCCGGTAGCGGAACTCCGATGCGTCCTCGGCGCGAGCGCGGATCCCCGCCCAGTCCTCGATCACGTACTCGCCGAGCTGGGCGGCGTGGAGCGAGGTCCCCATTCCGAGCAGGCGGACCTCGTTGTAGCGGCGGAGGTGATCGTCCGAGATCGCGAGCTCGATGAAGCTGACCGCGCCGTCGTCGGTCATCCGGCCCCGCCAGGCGTTGGCCGCGGCCTCGGGCGTCTCGTGGATCTCCTTGAGCATGAAGTGTGGGAATCCGCCCTTCTCGGCCTGGCTGACGTCCCAGTCGACGTGGACGATCTTGGTTTCCACGGGCTGGCCGTCCAGGGTGGAGACCTCCGGCCCCAGGGGCGTGACCGCGGCCACCTCGCCCTC
>DASUWN010000088.1:0-14472 GCA_036378395.1 Candidatus Dormiibacterota bacterium
GTCGATGGCGCGCTCGTAAGACTCGAAGGCGACGCCGTGGATCGCCTCCAGCAGCTGCGACCGGGTGAAGACGCGCCCCGGCTGCCGCGCCAGCGTCGCCAGGAGCTGGAACTCGGTCGCGGTCAGCTCGACCGGTCGTCCAGCGACCGACGCCTCGAGCCGTCCCAGGTCGAGCTCGACGTCGCCCGCTCGGACGAGGTCCGCCTGGCCGAGCGCGCCCTCGGTGCGCCTGAGCACCGCTCGCACGCGCGCCACCAGCTCCTTGGGGCTGAACGGCTTGGTCAGGTAATCGTCGGCGCCGAGCTCGAGCCCGACCAGCTTGTCCGACTCGTCGGCGCGGGCGGTGAGCATGATGATCGGGAGCGGTCCCTCACGGCGCAGCTCGCGGGCCACGTCGAGGCCGTCGAGCTGGGGCAGGCCGAGGTCGAGGACGACCAGGTCCGGCTTCTCCCGGCGCGCTCGTTCCAGCGCGCTCCGGCCGTCGACGGCGGTGAGGACGGCGAACCCGCTGTGCTCCAGGTAGTCGCGGACCACCTGGACGATCTGGGGCTCGTCGTCCACCACCAGGACCGTCGTCATTGCCGGAAGGCTACGCCTGGACCTTGGGCTCGGCCGGCGGCTCGGAACCCGGCTCGTGCTGGCGCCGGTGCCACTCCTCGAAGGAGTGGTGGTGCGGTCCGCCCCAGCCACCGCCGTACCAGCGCCGGCGCCGGAAGATCCCGAAGACCAGGAAAAGGATCAGAAGGAGCCAGAACAGGCCGAAGAACGGAAAGAAGAAGAAGTGGGGGGCGAAGAAGTACGGGTAGGGATACGGCCCGCCGTCGGCTCCGGTCGCGGGCAGGCGGGTCGAGATCCCGATCGCGTAGCCGATGCCGCCCGCGACGAAGGCGATCACCAGCGTGATCAGGCCCCATATCCAACCAAGTCCAGCTCTCATGTCGCTTGCCTCCTTAACACGGGGGACGGGGGCGCCCCCCGCTGGTGATGCGACCCATGCTGGTGCCGGGTTGTGAACGTGATGTGAACGGCGGGCGGAGAGGTATCAGAATTCGCCCGCGATCGAGGCGATCGGTCAGGCCAGCTTGGCGGACGCCTCCCCGACCAGGCGGCGCGCCTCGGCGAAGGCGCGCTTCACCCCGGCGTCTTCGGCGCGGTCGAGGATCGCCACCACCGGCGCCCAGCGCTCCTCGTCGAACTCCTGAAGCGCGGCTTTGACCTGGCCGATGGTCTGGGTCGCGAACAGCAGCCCGCCACCGGGGTTGTCGATGATCTGGTCGGCGATCTCGAGCTGCTCGCGGGCCCAGGGCCGCAGCGTCTCCGCCGTCAGACGGGTCGGGCCGCGGTGCGCGGTGGGGGTGACGTCCACGCCTACAGGGTAGCCAGGGACTGGAGCGCGTCGCCGGTCAGCCGGTACACCGTCCAGTCGCTGTTCGGGTGGGCGCCCAGTCGTTCATAAAACCCGATCGCCGGCTGGTTCCACTTCAGCACCGACCACTCGACCCGCCCGCAACCCCGCTCGACGGCCAGCTGGGCCAGGCGAGCCAACAGCGCCTTGCCGATGCCGCGCGCTCGGTGCGCCGGGCGCACGAAGAGGTCCTCCAGGTAGACGCCCGGCCGCCCGAGGAAGGTCGAGAAGTTGTGGAAGTAGAGCGCGAACCCGGCCGGCTCGCCCTCCCACTCCGCGATCAGCGTCTCGGCGTAGGGGCGGTCGCCAAAGAGGAACCGCTCCAGCACCGCCTCCTCCATCTCGACCGCGTGCGAGAGCTTCTCGTAGTCGGCCAGCTCCCGAATCAGGGTCGCGATCAGCGGCAGGTCGGCGGGGACGCCGGCCCGGATCGTCACCTGGCTCATCGCAGACGTGGATCCAGAGCGTCGCGCAGCGCGTCACCGAGCCAGTTGAAGCCGAAAACGGCAAGGCAGATGGCGACGCCTGGCGCCACCGCGAGCCACCAGTCGCCGTTGGCCAGGAACCTGGAGCCGGTGTTGATCATGAACCCCCAATCGGGC
The DNA here is from genome assembly GCA_036378395.1 of Candidatus Dormiibacterota bacterium. Classification (GTDB taxonomy): domain Bacteria; phylum Chloroflexota; class Dormibacteria; order Dormibacterales; family Dormibacteraceae; genus DASUWN01. The sequence goes on from DASUWN010000088.1 coordinate 2,008, forward strand.
GCCGGCGGCTGCGCGCCGAGCCCCAAAAAAGACAGCGTGGCCTCGGCCAGTATGGCGAAAGCGGCCGAGAGGGAGACCTGCACGATGATCGGGTTCAGGAGGTTCGGGACCATGTGCTGGAAGATCAGCCGGCCCGGCCCGGCGCCCAGCGCGCGGGCGGCGGTGATGAACTCCAGGTTCTTTAGCTGCAGCACCTGCGCCCGCGTCAGCCGCGCGTAGACCGGGATCTGCACGATCCCGATCGCCAGCATCGCGTTGCGCAGGTCGGGCCCCAGCGCAGAGACGATGGCGAGGGCCAGGATCAGGGCCGGAAAGGCGAGGATCGCGTCCACCAACCGCATCAGCAGCAGGTCGGTCACGCCGCCCCGGTAGCCGGCGATCAGCCCGGTCGAACCACCGACCACCAGCCCGACCGCCACCGCGACGAAGGCCACCGGCAGCGACACCCGGCCGCCCCAGAGGACGCGGGCGAGCTGGTCCCGGCCGAGCTCGTCGGTTCCCAGGAGGTGGCCGAGGCTGGGCGGCAGCAGGTTGTTGTCGGGATCGGTCCGGATCGCATCGTGGAGCGAGATCCAGGGCGCCAGCACCGCCGCCAGGACGAGCACGGCGAGCAGGCCGCCGGCGAAGAGAACCCGCGGCTGGGAGCGGATGAAGCGCAGCGGATTGGCGCGGCGCGCCTCGGGCGCCAGCGCACCAGTGGCTTCATCCGACTGGTAGGCCGCGGCCGTGCTCAAGCGATCACCGGTACGAGATCCGCGGGTCGAGCCACGCGTAGACGACGTCGACCAGCAGGTTTGCGGTCAGGTAGGAGAGCGCCGCACAGAGGACGATGCCCTGGATCACCGGGTAGTCCTTGTTGAAAATCCCGTCCACGGCGAGCTTGCCGACCCCCGGCCAGGAGAAGACCGACTCGGTCACCAGCGCGCCCTCGATGATCGAGCCGACCTGGATGGCGACGATGGTCACGACCGGGATCAGCGCGTTCTTGAGCGCATGGTCGCGGACGACCTGGAGCCAGCTGGCGCCCTTGGCGAGGGCGGTCCGGATGTACTCCTGGCCGAGCACCTCGATCATCGACGAGCGCGTGAAGCGCATGTTTATGGCCGCGCCCGCAGTGCCCAGGGTCAGCGCCGGCAGCACCAGGTGCTGGAGGTTGAGCAGCGGGTCCTGGTTCAAGGGCACGAAACCACCCACCGGGAAAAGCCGCAGCGCCAGCCCCATCACCAGGATCAGCAGGACGCCCACGAAGAAGTTGGGAATCGAGACCCCCGCCACCGTGAAGCCGGAGGCGAGGTAGTCGAGCGGCGTGCCCCGGCGCAGGGCGGCAACGGTGCCGAGCGGAATCGCAACCAGCAGCGACCAGAGGAGCGCGGCCAGACCCAGCTCGAGGGTGGCCGGGAGCCGTTCCCCGATCGCCTGCAGGACCGGCTGGTGGGTCTGGATCGAGCGCCCAAGGTCGCCGCGAGTCGCCCGCCCGGCCCAGACTAGGTACTGCACCGGCAGTGGCTGGTCGAGGCCGAGCTCGTGGTGGAGCGCGGCGACGGCGGTCGGGTCGTGCTCCTCGCCGAGCAGGATCACCGCGGGGTCACCCGGCGCCAGCCTCGCCAGCGCGAACACCACCACGCTGACCAGGAAGGCCACCGGCAGCATCAGGATGAGCCGGCGGCCCAGATAGGTCAGCACCGGCTACCGCCCAGGGGCTAAGACTTCCAAACCGTCGCGAAGCGCGGCATGCCGTCCGGGTAGAGGACGTAGCCGTGAACCTTGTTGGTGCTGATCTGCGCCGCGACCGGGTGGTTGATGAAGACGTACGCCGCGTCCTCGACCAGCAGCTTCTGCGCCTGGTCGTAGTCGGCCTTGCGCTTTGCCTGGTCGGTCGTGGTCCGGGCGTCTTCGAGGGCCTTGTCCACCTGCGGGTTGGAGTACTTGCCGTCGTTGTTGCCGCCGTCGGTGTGGAACCACGAGTACATGTTGCCGTCGGGGTCGATGCGGCCACTCCAGCCCACCAGCGCGGCGTCGAAGTTCTGCGCCTCGGCCTCGGTGAGCAGCTGCCCGAACTCCTCAGGCTGGATGTTCATGGTGATGCCGGCCTTGGCCAGCTGGTCCTTGAGCAGGGTTCCTTCCTGAATGTTGTCGGGGGTGTTGGTGACCTTCATCGTGAAGGTGAATCCGGTCGCGATCGATTTCGCCTTGTTCGGATCGGCCTTGTCGTAGATCTTCTCCGAGGCGTCGTAGGCCCAGCTCGAGGGCGGGATCGGGCCGTGGGAGACCGCGCTCACGTTGAAGAACACGTTCTTCACCACCTGGGCGCGGTCGACCGCCTCGGCCACCGCCTGTGCCTTGGCCTTGTCGTTGAACGGCGGCTTGCTGTGGTTGAGCTCGAAGCCTCCGAACGCGAGGCCAGGAAGATCCTTCCAGGTCAGGTTGCTGTCGGCCTTGATGCTCGCCACGTCCTTGCCGGCGGCGAGCCGGATCTGGTCGAACTCGCCCGTCTTGAGGCCCGCGCTGCGCGCGTCGTCGTTGGTGATCGGCTTGTAGACGATCTGGTCGAGGTAAGCCTTCTTGCCGTAGTAGTCGGCGTTCTTGGTCAGGGTCAGGTGGTCGTCGCGCTTCCACTCGACGAACTTGAAAGGACCGCTGCCGGCTCCGACCGGGTTCCGGCCGAGGTCGGCGCCCAGCTTCTGGACAGCCGCCGGCGAGAGCATCATCCCGGCGCGGTCGACGAGTTGCGCGAGCAGAGTGGAGTCGGGCTTCTTGAGATGGAGGACGACGGTGCTCGCGCCCTGGGTGTCGACCGACTGCAGGTTGGCCAGCTCCGACTTCCGGGGAGACGAGGCCGCCTTCAGGATCCGGTCGAGGTTGAACTTGACCGCGTCCGCGTTGAAGTCGGTGCCGTCGTGGAACTTGACGCCCGTTTTGAGCTGGAAGGTGTAGGTCGTTCCGTCGGAGGAGGCCGTCCAGGAGGTGGCGAGGCCCGGCTTGATGTTCAGCTGGGGATCGACTGTCACCAGCGACTCGTACGTCTGGTACATCACGGTCCGCTCCACGAGCTGGGTTGAGGCCAGCGGGTCGAGGGTGCGGAGCTCGGACTCGATCGCGTAGGTGAGCGTCCCGCCCGCTTTGGGAGTGGCTTCGCTGGTGGGCGCTCCGCCGTTGCCGGTGCCGCCACCGCAAGCGGTGACGAACAGCAGGACGAGCGCCATCCCGCGAACTCTTCTCATCTTTGCTTTATCTCTCCTTCCGTGGTCTAAGGGCGAGCGGGATCACAAGCCGCATCGCCGATAGCGTCTCCGAGAAAGACGCGATCTTGTTGTCGACCAGACTCGCGCCCTTCGCGGCTTCGATTATGTCGGTGTCGCGTACGTGCGTCGCGGGGCGAACTCCACCGGCCCCCTTTATCCGCAGCACCCAGATCGCCCCCGCCGGCGCTATCAGCTCGCGCAGCTCGCCCAGCCGGCCCAAGGCGGCGGGGTCGTCGACGCGAAAGAAGACCATGTCGTACGGCGGCCGGCCGCCAGTCTTGACGCCTCGCTCGGCGAGCAACGCTGCGAACCAGCGCTCGTCGAGGTCGATCAGGCGAACGCGCTGGCCGGGCTTGAGGCCGAGCTTGTCGGCCAGTGGGCGGTCGGAGTAACTGTTTGACATCGGGGTCCCCACGGAATTAAGCCGCAGGCTCGGATTCCGTGGGTTTTTTAGGCGTTCGTCTTTTCGCCGCGGACCGCGCTGAACACGATCATCGCCGCCAGCCACCCGGCGTAGAGGCCGGCCGCGGCGAAGAGGACCGTGATCGCGCCGATCACGAAGATCGGACTGCCCCACAGGCGCTGGTCGAGCAGCAGCCCGAGCAGCATCAGCGCCGCGAAGGCGATGGCGCCGGCGATCAGCGCCGCGATGGTGGCGGCGAGCTTCCGGCTGCCGGAGTCAGGCGGCGCCGGCTGCCCGGGCTCCGACCGCTGCCTCTTCTCTCCGTGCTCGATCGAGTCCAGCTGGGTCATACCGGCCCCAGCGCTGGATATAGCTGGCGTGGAGCGTTCCCGCCAGGTCCTCGAGCGTGGCCCGAACCGCCTGCTCGCGCCCGATTCGCTCCCGCTCCTGCTTCCTTTTGCCCCCCACAGGCCCACCTCAACTGACAGAAATCCGAGTCTGCGTGATTCTCGGTCGCTGTGCCAAGACCTGTCAATAGGGTTCGCATGTCTCTAGACATCAACGATCTCAAAATCGGCGGCAGCGCCAGGCAGCGTCCCGGCGTAGACGTGGTTGAAGAAGAATCGAGCCTCGGGGTGCCGTTTGGCGAGCGCCTCCGCCTCCTCCCACGAGGTATGGGAATAGGCCTCGCCGGGTCCGGTGGCCTCGGTGATGACGACCTCAGCGCCGGTGACCAGCCGCTCCAGGGGCGGCGTCATCTGGGTGTCGCCGGCGTAGACGAGCAGGCGGTCGAGGTGCAGCCGGTAGCCGGTGCAGCCCATCTTGCCGTGGTCGAGCTTGACCGTCTCATAGCGAACGCCGGCGGCCTCGCCGGACTCCTGCGCCACCAGGTAGCGGTGGCCGCTGCGCTGGCGGAACTCGGGCCAGTCCGCTCCCCAGGCGAAGGCGAAGAGGGTCTCCAGCCGGTCCTCGACTCCTTCGGGACCGACGATGGTCAGCGGGGCGACCTGGCCGACGAAGACGCGGTGGAGCATGAACGGCGGCAGCCCGAGCAGGTGGTCACCGTGGAAGTGGGTGATGAAGGCAACCTCGATCGCGCCCGGGTCGACGCCAACGCGCTGCATCGCGGGCAGGAGGGGGGCGCCGCCGTCGAGCAGGATCCGGCCGTCGACCACGACGGCGCCGTTCTGGCGCTCGAGCGAGAAGGCCGCGCCGGTGCCGAGGAAGGCAAGCCGCATCGCGGCCGCAGTTTAGCTACGCGATGGTGATCGAGTCGTCCAGGTAGACGTCCTGGATCGCGTTGAGGAGACCGATCCCCTCGTCCATCGGCCGCTGGAACGCCTTGCGGCCGCTGATCAGCCCCATGCCGCCGGCTCGCTTGTTGATGACCGCGGTCCGGACCGCCTCCTGGAGGTCGCTCGCGCCCTTCGACTCGCCGCCCGAGTTGATCAGGCCGGCACGCCCCATGTAGCAGTTGGCGACCTGATAGCGGACGAGGTCGATCGGGTTGTCGCTGGTCAGCTTCTCGTACATCGCCGGGTGGGTCTTGCCGAACCCGATCGCGGTGAAGCCGCCGTTGTTGTCGGCCATCTTCTGCTTGATGATGTCGGCCTCGATCGTGACGCCGAGGTGGTTGGCCTGGCCGGTGAGGTCGGCCGCACTCTCGTAGTTGACCCCGTCCTTCTTGAAGTCGGAGTTGCGCACGTAGCACCAGAACACGGTCGCCATCCCCAGGGAGTGAGCCTCGGCGAAGGCCTCGGCGATCTCGATCAGCTGGCGATCCGACTGCTCCGAGCCGAAATAGATGGTGGCACCCACCGCGACCGCCCCCATGTCCCAGGCCTCCTGCACGTTGCCGAACAGGATCTGGTCGTAGTGGTTGGGGTAGGTCAGCAGCTCGTTGTGGTTGAGCTTGCAGATGAAGGGAATCCGATGCGCGTAGCGGCGCGCCACCGAGCCCAGGACGCCGAAGGTGGAAGCCACCGCGTTGCAGCCGCCCTCGATCGCCAGCTTGACGATGTTGGCGCCGTCGAAATAGAGCGGGTTGGGGGCGAAGCTGGCCCCCGCCGTGTGCTCGATGCCCTGGTCGACCGGTAGGATCGAGAGGTAGCCGGTCCCCGCCAGGCGGCCGTGCCCGAACAGCTGCTGGAGCGCGCTCAGCACGCGTGGCGAGCGGTCCGAAATCGACCACACGCGGTCCACGAAGTCGGGGCCGGGCAGGTGCAGGAGGTCGGCGGAAATGGTCTGGCAGCGGTGGTTGAGCAGCGTTTCGGCCTCGTCGCCGAGGAGCGCCTCGAGGTTGCCGGCGGATCCTCTAGTGGCGGTTGCCATCGGTCAACTCCTTGGGTAGTTTCGTCAGCGCGCCGTAACCTGCGCGCCGGTTATGGGCTCGGGTCCCGTTTTTCTAGATATTGCACTGTTGATGGAGTCTATGCAGGCTGTGGAACGACTCGCGTCAGCGGCCGCTGAGGAGGCCGAGCCGCTGGTCGAGCGCGTCCTGGCCGAGGTCAGTGTTCGGGTTCCCGAATACCAGCGGGCGCTGGTCGCCGCCGGCGAGGACCCGCGCGCCGTCTGCGCCGGGACCGTGCTGCTGCTGCTGGGCGCGCTGGCAGACCACGACCTCATCCCACTGGCCGCGCCCAACATCCGCCGCGCCGGCCGCACGCGCTGCGCGGCGGGGGTGGCGCTGGACGGGATGCTGGAGGCGCTGGCGCTCGAAAAGGAGCTGGTGGGTCGCGAGCTGGAGGAACGAGCGCGGGCAGCCGGCTCGCCGGCTGAGGTCGTGCTGCTCGCCGAGCGGCGGCTGGACCAGGTCGCGAGCGGTGTGACGAGCGCGCTGGCGCGCGGCTACATGGACGCGCTGCGCGAGCGCACACGCGAGGAGCAGCGGTCGCTGGCCGCCGTGGTCGACGTTGCCGCGGCGGTCAACCGCTCACTGGACGTGGCTGAGGTCGCACAGGCCGGGCTGGCCTCGATCAGCAGCGCCGTCGGCGCCGACGCCGCCCTGCTCTGGGTCGTACGTGATGGTGATGACGAGCTCGTCCTCGCTTACACCTCGGGCCTGCGCTGGGACGAGGACGGCGCGCTCCGCGACTCGCCGCCGGCGGCGATTGCGCTGCTGATGCGCGCCCGCCAGGCGGGTGCTCCGGTCCGGGGCCCGCTCTTGGTGGGCACCCGCACGGTCCTGACTTCGGCGCTGGGGGTGGGCCTGCGCTCGCGAGGCGACCTGGTCGGCGTCATGGTCGCCGGCGTCCGCGAGCCGCGCGAGTTCAGCTGGTCCGAGCAGGGGCTGCTGGCGGCCGGCGCCGACCACCTGACCGCGGCCCTGATCCGGGCCGAGAAGCACCGCCGCGAGGCGCGCACGGACGCGCTGACCGGGCTCTCCAACCGGCAGGAGTTCGAGCGCCAGGTCGAGCGCGCCGTCTCCGGGGCGCAGCGCCACCGCCGGCCACTGGCGCTGGCGCTGGTCGACCTCGACGGCCTCAAGGAGATCAACGACCGCTGGGGCCACGCCGCCGGCGACCGCGCCTTGAAGTCGGTCGCCCAGGCACTGCTGAGCGCGGTTCGGGCCACCGACATCTGCGCACGGGTGGGCGGGGACGAGTTCGCCCTGGCGATGCCCGACAGCACCGTCGAGCACGCCACCGAAGTCATCAAGCGCGTGCAGCAGGCGGTCGAGCGCATCCACGCCGCCGACTTCGAGGCGCGGCTGCGTCTGAGCGCCGGCGTTGCGGGTTGGAAGCCGGGGATGCCCTGGCCCGAGCTGTTCAAAGTTGCGGACGCGCGGCTCTACCGCGAGAAGCGCAGGCACCACCGGGAACGCCGCGGCGTCTGAGCCGCTTCCGCTCGCGTGGTACGAGCGCGACACCTTAGAGGTGGCGCGCGACCTGCTGGGCAAGGTGCTGGTGAGGACGCTGCCCGACGGCCGCGCCCTGCGGGTGCGGCTGGTCGAGGTCGAGGCCTACTGCGGACCTGACGACCTGGCCGCGCACTCGTCCCGCGGACTGACCCCACGTACGCGCGTCATGTTCGGCCCGGCGGGCCACGCCTACGTCTACTTGATCTACGGCGTCTGGCACTGCCTCAACTTCGTCACCCGGCCGGCCGGCTTTCCCCAGGCGGTGCTGATTCGGGCGGGTGAACCGCTGACTGGCGAAGGCCGCTGCAGCGGCCCCGGACTGCTCTGCCGCTCCCTTCAGATCGACCGCGCTCTCAACGGCTCTGCCTTGCTCCCGCCGGCGATCTATGTCGAGGACGACGGCTTCCGCCCCGAGGCCGTGTTCACGACCCCGCGGATCGGGGTCGAATACTCGGGAGAATGGTCAGCCAAGCCGTGGCGGTTCTGCCTCGACTCGCCGGCGCTTTCGCGCCGGCTCACCAAACCTCGCGCAGCAGGTTGAAGGCGAGCGCGGCCACCGGGTAGCTGAGCTGGCGCTCGGCGGCGTCGCCGAGGATGGTGCGCAGGTCCTTGTAGATGATGTCGAGGGCTCCACCGGACGGGTGCCCCTCCCACCAGCCGCGGACCGTCTCCCAGTTCTCCCCGACCCAGCTGGCGCCGGTCCCCTTGGCCACCACCGGCAGCACCCTCTCCGGCGGCATGCCGTAGCTTGCGGCCAGGCGCAGCGCCTCGTGGACGCCGAGCATGTTCACGGCCAGCATCATCTGGTTGGCGAGCTTGACCGCCTGCGCGTCCCCCGGCCGCTCGCCGACGTGGAAGAGGTTGGGGCCAAACACGTCGAGGAACGGCCGCACCCGGTCCAGGACCGCCGGGGAGCCGCCGGCCATGATCGCCAAGGTGCCCGCCTCGGCTCCGGCCACGCCGCCGCTGACCGGCGCGTCGAGCACCTCGACCTGGCGGCCGCGCAGCCTCTCGGCGATGGCGGACATCGCGCTCGGGCTGATCGTGCTCATCACGACCAGCACGCTTCTCGGGCGAGCCGCGGTCTCGACCTCGGCCACCACCTCCTCCGTCTGGGGCAGCGTCCGGACGATGCTGACCACGACCGCCGCTCGGCCGCAGAGCTCGCTGACTGAGGTGCAGGCGTGGACGCCGGGCTGCTGGGCGCGCCCGGGATCGACGTCGTAACCCGCCACCTCGAAGCCGGCGCGGACCAGGTTGGCCGCCATCGGGCCGCCCATGGCGCCGAGCCCGATCACGCCGACGGTCTCGCTCATCGCGCCACCGGACACTAGCATCGGCGTCCGTGATCGACAGCCACTTCCACATCTGGCGCCGCTCAGAGGCGCTGCAGAAGGGGATCCTGGCCGCCGGCTACCTGCAGCGCGACTTCAGCTTCGAGGACCTGGCGGCGGCGGCCGGCCCCGAGCTGGACGCGGCGGTCGAGGTGCAGGTCAACGACTTCGTCGACGGAACGGTGGAGGCGCGCTTCGTGGCCGCGGTGCGAGAGTCCGAGCGGCGCCTGGCCGCGCACATCGCCTGGGCCCGGCTCGAATCGCCCGAGGTGGCCGCCGAGCTCGACGCGCTGGCGGAGATTGCGCTGGTCCGCGGCGTCCGCCGCACCTGCCAGGTCGAGGCCGACCCCGACGTCTGCGCCTCGCGCGACTACATCCGGGGTGCCCGCCTGCTCGGCGAGCGCGCCTGGCTATGCGAGATCTGCGTGCGGCTCGCCCAGATCCGCTCGGTTCCCCGGCTCGCCCGCGCCGCGCCCGAGACCGCCATCGTCCTGCAGCACATCGGCAAGCCCGACCTCACCCAGCCTCCGACGGCCGAGTGGCTGCGCGCGGTCGAGGAGCTGGGCGCGCTGCCCAACGTGACCTGCAAGCTGTCGGTGGTGGTGCATGCGGCCGACGACCCACCGTACGAGGCCGAGCGCGTGGCGCCGTTCGTCCGTCACCTGGTCGAGTGCTTCGGCTGGCGCCGGCTGCTGTTCGGCAGCAACTGGCCGGTCGCCCTGGCGGTGACCGGATACCGCGAGTGGGTCGAGATGCTCCGCTCGCTGCTGGTCGAGTGCGGAGCGGGGCCTGCCGAGCTCGAGGGCGTTTTCTCAAGCAACGCTCGACGTCTCTACCGTCTCGTCCAAGGGGTTTCCACTCCCTGACGAGGGGGTGAAAACCGATGGCGGCTAGAACGCATAACAGGATAGTCCCGCTGTAGCATTTCCAGGACGGGGCGGGCCAGACCCTCGGTCAGGGCCAGCGTCCGGTCGAAGGCTCGAGGCGCTCCAGGCTCTCCCAGTCGGCGCGGGGCGGACTGAAGACGTCGATCACCGCGCAGCCCTCCGGGCCCGCCACCGCCTTGTGAGGGAGGTTGGACGCGATCACGTAGGTCTCGCCCGGCGAAAGCGTGCGCACGGCCTCGCCGATGGTCATCGTGATCACGCCCTTGAGCACGGTTCCCACCTGCTCGCTCTCATGCTGATGGGTGGGCACCTCGACGTTGGGCTCGAGGTCGACGAAGGCGAGTTGGATGCGGTCGCCGCTGACCGCGCGCGCCAGCGCTCCCTCCCAGATCTTGTGGGGCCGGATGCCGTGGACGGCGTCGTAAGGAGTCGACACCTCAGTCCACCTGGCGGTCGATGATCGTCGCCGTCCCCAGGCCGCCACCGCAGCACATCGTCTCCAGGCCGTAGCGAAGGTCGCGGCGCTCCAGCTCGTAGAGCAGGTGGTTCATCAGCCGTGCGCCCGAGGCCCCGAGCGGGTGGCCGATCGCGATCGCGCCGCCGTTGACGTTGAGCTTGTCGGGGTCGGCTCCGGTCGCCTTGAGCCAGGCCAACGGCACCGAAGCGAAGGCCTCGTTGACCTCGTAGAGGTCGATGTCCTTGAGGTCGAGCCCCGCCTTCTTGAGCACCGCCGCCGTGCCCGGGATCGGCCCTTCAAGCATCAGCACGGGGTCGGTGCCGACCACCGCCTGGGCCAGAATCCGCGCCCGCGGCCGAAGCCCGAGCTCCTGCGCCTTCTCCTTCGACATCAGGAGCACCGCGGCGGCGCCGTCGGTGATCTGCGACGAGTTGCCGGCGGTGATCGAGTGCTCGGGGTTGAACGCGGGCTGGAGCGCGGAGACGGCCTCGTAGTTGGCGTTGGGACGGATGCCCTCGTCGGTCTTCATCACCTCGGCCGGACGGCCGTTGGCGGGGATCTCGATCGGCATGATCTGCGGGCTGAGGTAGCCCTTGGCCGTCGCGTCGGCCGCCTTCAGGTGCGACTGCACGCTGAACTCGTCCATGGCGCGGCGGTCGATCCCGTACTTGCGGGCAACCAGCTCCGCCGAGATGCCCTGCGGGACCTGGTCGTAGAGCTCCTGGAGCTCGGGCGGGAAGGGGTGGCCGGGACCCTGCAGGACGGTCGAGCCCATCGGCACGCGGCTCATGGACTCAACGCCGCCGGCGACCGTGATGTCGCACACACCGGCCTGGATCAGGTTGGCTGCGAAGTGGATCGCCTGCTGGCTGGAGCCGCACTGCCGGTCGACCGTGGTGGCCGGGGTCTCGAACGGGAAGCCGGTGGCCAGCCAGGCGTTGCGGGCAACGTTGACCGCCTGCTCGCCGGTCTGCATGACGCAGCCGAACACGACGTCCTCGACCAGGCCCGGCTCGATGCCGGCCCGCTCGATCAGCTCCTTGAGGACGAGCGAGCCGAGGACCACGGGATGGAATTCCTTGAGCTTGCCGTTGCGCCTGCCCATAGGCGTCCGGACCGCCTCGACGATCACCGCTTCCCGCATCGCAACCTCCCCAACCAGTCCGCCGCGGGTCGTCAGCCGACTTCGCGTAGCTTGGCTTAGAACAGAATTTTGGCCCTTGTTTCCGGCCTCCGCCGGTTGCTACGTTTCCGGGCGCCCCAACCGGCTGAGTACGGTAAACCTGAGGATACCGAACGTCGAGTAGGTGAAAGGCTCGGGCGTCAGCCCATGGCTGGAAGCCGAAAAACGCATAGGGGACTTCAGGGTAAACAGGAAGGTCGCTTGGGGCATTTCATTTCTCTTCGCCCCTCGCGCTGATCTCGGCCGCCACCTGCTGAGCCGTCTTGTCGGCCACCTCGAGGCGGTAGACGTCGAACTTCGTCGACATCTGGAACTCCTGCCACAGCTGGGTGATCACGTCGCGCCGGCTGAGGGGCCGGAGGTCGCGCATCGCCGCCCGGGTGATGGCCGTCTCGAGATCCGGCAGGAGGATGACGCAGCGGGTTTCGACGCCGTGCTCGGCGAGCAGGTCGATGGTGCGCGGCAGGTAGAGGTGGGGCAGGAAGGCGCCATCGAGGACGGTGAAGTAGCCGGCCTTTGCGAAGGCAGCCGCCGTCTCGCCGGCGACCCTCATCACGCCTTGGTTCTGGGAATCAGCCTCGGCCGTCCAGGGCGGGATGTAGCCGGACACGATTGCGTGGAAGAAGTAGTCCGACTCGAGGTGGACGCCGCGGTCCGCGGCCTGCGCGAGCAGCCGCGACACCGTCGTCTTGCCCGCGCCGGGAGGTCCGGTGACGATCAGGACGGATCCTACAGTGACGCCAGCACCTCCTCCAGCCGGTCCAGTTCCCCCTCTTCCGCGGCCCCGTAGAGCTGCATTCGCTCCTGCAGCCCCACCCGGTGCTCGCGCCACAGCGCGTCCAACCGGTCGCCCGCCGCCAGCAGCGCACCGATCGGGTCGGGCGACTCGTAGCGGATCCAGCGGTACGCCACCGGCGGCGACCACGGCTCACCCAGCACGGACGCAAACAACGCGTGGTGCTCGGCCACCACCAGCCGCTCCACCCCCTCGAGCACCCCCGAAGCCCGCAGCTGCTCGAAGTCCACATCCCGCATCGCCTCGAGCAGCGCGCGCCGTCGGCCGCTGACGAAGCTCAGGCGCTTTTGGCGATTCGCGGCCG
>DASUWN010000089.1:0-3118 GCA_036378395.1 Candidatus Dormiibacterota bacterium
ACGCCGCCCCCGAAGACCATGACGCCGCCTGGACAGAGCTCTTGGCCCGCTATGCGGGCGGCCCCCGTCCGATCTGGGCCCTCGCCGTGCTCGAGGCGATGCGTCTCGATCTCTTGGCGGAACTGGCATCGCTGCCTGCCCTCCCGCCGGTCATCACACGCGACGACATCGCCCAGCAGCTGGTGGCCGAGACACTCAGCGCGGCGCTCGATGGACCGCCTTCGCCCGCCCGCTGGACCAGGAACCGCCTCCTCACCCGAGCGACCACGGCCGTCCAGCGCTGGCTGATCGCTGAGATCCAACGCCTGAGCGAGCGTTCCGACGAGGAGCTGCTGCCGGCCGACTCCTCGGGGCCGGCGCTCGCGCTCCGCGAAGTGGTGGTTGAGGTTCAGGCTGGCAGGCTGCCGGCGACCGCGGTTGTGATGCTCTACCGCCAGGAGGTTCTTGGTGAGTCGCTGGAGGAATTGGCAGCTGAGGTCGGGATCAGCGTCGATGCCCTTCGCAAGCGCCGGGACCGAGCGGTCGCCAGCTTCCGCCGCCGCCTGAACGCCGCCGCCTGAGTTCGGCGGGCGGCCGGAGGGCGCACAGGCGGCGCACAGCAGGCGGCGGTGCCCGTCCGTTTTCGGCCTCCAGCAGGGGATACGCAGGGCATGATCCAAAACCAACGAACCGGCCGCTGGTGGTCGGCTCTGGCGGCTGGCGGGGCGGCACTCCTTCTGACACTCGTGCTCGCCGTCCCCGCCTACGCCGCAACCTCTGACATCACGCCGGTCATCGACAGCATCAGGAACTGGATCGCGGGCCTTCTGGCCGCGCTCGCCACCCTCTTCCTCACCATCGGTGGTCTCCGCTACCTGACCGCCAACGGCAACCCGCGCGCCTTCGAGCAGGCCAAGGAATCGATCAAGTCGGCACTGATCGGATACGCGCTCGCCGCGCTGGCACCGCTTCTCGTCGACGTCTTTCGCCAAGTCCTGAAGGTCTGACGTGGACGTCACGACTCAGGTCATCCAGGCCATGAACGGCTGGCTTCAGAGCCTGGCCCATAGCCTTCTCGGTCCTGCTCTGCTGGCGGCCGGGCAGTTCATCTTCCAGACCCCGGCCTTCGACAGTCTGGCCCCGGTTCAGCAGACCTGGTCGGTCGTCCGGGACGTCGCCGACGGGCTCTTCGTGCTTGCCCTCCTAGTCGGGGGCGTGCTCGTGATGGCCTCGGGGACTTTCGAGACGGAGTACTCAGCCAAGCGGCTGCTTCCGCGACTGGTCCTGGCCGCCCTGCTCTGCAACTCGAGCCTCGCCATCTGCGGTGCGCTGATCAAGCTCGACAACTCGCTGGTCATCGGGCTGCTGGGCCCAGATCCAGGCGGGAGCCTCTGGAGCCAGGCGACCTCCGGTCTCAGCCGCTCAGACCTTGGAGGGCAGGTCGTCTCAAGCCTGCTCAGCCTGGCCGCGGCGGTGCTGGCGGTCCTGCTGGTCGTGGTCTACATCGTGCGCGACCTGATCCTGCTGCTCAGCACCGTCCTGGCGCCGCTCGCGCTGGCGGCCTACGCGCTGCCCCAGACCGAGGAGCTGGCTGAACTCTGGTGGCGCATCTATGCGGCAGGCCTGCTCATCCAGATCGGCCAGTCCCTTCTGATCGCGGTCGGCGCCCAGCTGATCGCCCACACCGAATGGCTGGGCGCCACCTCGGCCCTGGTCAGCGGGTTGGTCTTGGTGACCCTCCTCTACCTGCTCCTCAAGATGCCGTTCCTGGCCTACCGCTGGGCGTTCCGCCAGCCGGTCCGCCAGAACCGGATCGTCCAGGTAATCGCGCTGGCGGCAAAGGCGGCCGTCGCCTGATGGAGCCGGTCAAGGTGCCCCAGCACGTCGAGATCGAAGACGTCCTGGTCTGGGGCCTGACGGCGGTGGACCTGCTCTGGCTGGGCGCCGGCCTGCTCGTCGGCTGGTGGCTGGTGCTGAACGTGCCGGGCCCCTTCTCCCTGCAGGTCGTGGCCGCCAGCCCTGCGGCGATCGCCGGTCTTGCGCTGGGACCGTGTCGCTTCGATGGACGGCCGCTGCGCGCCGTGATCGCTGAGCTGGCCGCTTTCGCGCTCCGACCCCGGCGTCGCGTCTACAGGGGTGGCCAGTGAGCCGCACCGGATCGACAGCAGAGCTGCTGCCGGTCGCCAGGGTCGAGGGCTCGGCGATCCGCCTCCAGGACGGCGGGCTGCGGGCAGTCCTCGAGTGCCCGACTCTCGCCTTCGGAATCAAGGGCGAGGCAGAACAGCGCGCCGTCGTTGACGGCTGGGCCTCGCTGCTCAATTCCCTCCAGCACCCGATCCAGGTGCTGGTTCGCACGCGGGGCCTGGACAGCTGGCCAGAGCCGGGCGTGATCGGCGGTGACAACCAGCCCGTCAAGGCACTCAGGGATTCCTACGCCAACCTGCTCGACGACCTCACGGCCAGCCGCCGCGCCGTCAGCCGGCGCTTTTTCGTCGTCGTACCCTGGGAACCCTCCTCGGTACCAGCGGGAATCGGTCGTCGTCTGCTTCGAGCCAGCACCGATACGACCGCCAATGCCGTAGCCGGCCACGACGTCCTCGACCAACGGGTTGCCTGGGTCAGCGAATCGCTCCGGCGGATAGACCTCGAGCCGATCCGGCTCTCGGGCAGCGCGCTGACTCCTCTCTTTCTTCAGACGCTGTGCCCAGAAACCGGTCGGACCCAGGCGCTGCAGCCTTCCGACGGCCTGGAGGACTGGACCGGGCTGGTGGCGCCGGCGGCGATGGAAGAGGGTCCCCTCAACCTCCAGATCGGGACCCGCTGGGCGCGCGTGCTCGGGATCAGCCGCTACCCGACGCGGCTGCATCCGGGCTGGCTGGGATCACTGCAAGCCTTCGAGGGCGACGTCGACGTGAGCCTTCACGTCCGGCCCTCTCCCAGCCAGACCGTGATGTCGTTCCTCGAGCGGCGGGTGGCCGAGCTCTCCTCGACGGTGCGTCTGGCGGAGGAGGCGGGACGACGCGCCGATCCATTCCGCCGCGCAGCCCTCGAGGATGTCGAGGAGCTCCAGGATCGCCTGGCGCGCGGCGAGGAGCGGCTCTTCGAGGCCAGCCTCTACCTGGCCATCTGGGCTGACGAT